>NZ_CP118157.1:2424495-2727557 GCF_032878875.1 Microbacterium sp. AB
CTTCTTGTGCGCATTGACTGCGCGCTTGACTCTAGCCATTCTTCATACTTCCTAACGAACGTGCGTCGCGGTTCAGCGACCGAGGAGCTTCTTGACGACCTTGAGATCGTTGCCCGAGATGACCTGGTCCTGGTTCAGACGGCGGGTGCGGCGGCTCGACTTGTGCTCGAGGTTGTGGCGCATCCCGGCCTGCTGCTTCTTGATCTTGCCGCTGCCGGTGATCTTGAAGCGCTTCTTGCTGCCCGAGTGGGTCTTCTGCTTCGGCATCTTCTCTATTCCTTACGTCTGCGCCCCGCAGGGCGACGTTGTGTGCAACCCGCCGGGGCGGGAAGTGCTCGGGACTACTCCGCCGGGGTCTCCCCGGCGGGCGTCTTGGCCTCGCGCTGAGCCTGCCTGTTGGCGGCCCGGACGGCGTTCTGCTCGGCCTTCGCCTCCGACTTGTTCTTGTGCGGAGCGATCACCATCACCATGTTGCGCCCGTCGATCGTCGGGCGGGACTCCACCGAACCGAGCTCCGCGACGTCCTCCGCGAACTTCTGCAGCAGACGCACGCCCTGGTCGGGACGCGACTGCTCGCGACCGCGGAACAGGATCATCGCCTTGACCTTGTCCCCGGCCTGGAGGAAGCCCTCCGCACGCTTGCGCTTGGTCTCGTAGTCGTGCTGGTCGATCTTCAGGCGGAAGCGGACCTCCTTGAGGACCGTGTTCGCCTGATTGCGGCGCGCTTCCTTGGCCTTCTGGGCGGCCTCGTACTTGAACTTCCCGTAGTCCATGATCTTGACCACGGGAGGTCGCGAGTTGGGGGCCACCTCGACGAGGTCGAGGTCGGCGTCCTGCGCCAGGCGCAGGGCCACCTCGATGCGGACGACGCCGATCTGCTCGCCTGCCGGGCCGACGAGTCGGACCTCTGGCACGCGAATGCGCTCATTGGTGCGGGGATCGCTGATGCGGAACTCCTTGGGTGCGTGATTCGAGCCACCGCACGGCGACGTTCGCTGCGCGGGCGGGAGATTCATCAGCATCCACCCGAGCACGACGGCACGCATCGACTCGACACCCTGGACAACTCGTGCGGGCACGAGCGGAGTGCGTGTGACCCGGTAGCCTGGAACGGCAAGCGCGGGTGGGAACTGAATTCCTCTTTCGTCCGGAAGACGTCTCCGGAGCCCGCAACAGTCTACCAGAGAGCGGTCCATGAGCGCCATCCCCGCCGACGAGTCCCCCTTCGACGCCGAACGACACTCCCGGTGGGAGGAGCAGGCCAGGGCCGCGGCCGAGACCTCGGCGGTCCGCGACATCGCCGACGTCGCCGCCGTCGAGGTCATCGCGTCGTCCTGCGTCCACCTCATGAGCGCGGCAGCCGTGAAGCTCGGGCTCGCCGACTCGGCCGATGCCGACGATCTCATCGACCTCGACGAGGCGCGCAAGCTCGTCAACGCGCTGGCAGGACTCGTCACGGCCGCAGCTCCCGAGATCAGCGACATGCACGCCCGCCCCATCCGCGACGGCCTGCGCTCCCTCCAGCTGCGCTTCCGCGAGCTGTCGGCCATCCCCGACGCACCGGGCAAGGGGCCCGGCGAGAAGTGGACCGGCCCCGTCGTCTGACCCGCCCGTCCCCTCCCCCAGCCCCGCCATCCGGTCCCGCGGGAGTCCGGCTCGCCGGTGAGGATGCGGCCGGCGACCGGACTCTCGCAGCGCATGTGGATTCTGGCTGCGCAGGTGAGCCGTCGCGACGCGGGTGGGGCCGCGGCTCGGGGAGCGCTGACGGGTGGAGGCAGGTCGGCGCGGGAAGGATCAGGCGGCGTCGAGCGTGACCTTCAGCGAGTCCACGAGGACGGCGATGCGGTCATCCGACGCCCATCGGCGCGCGAGGCGCTGCAGCACCGCGTCGAGCTCGGCTCGATCCAGGCCCGCGATGAGCTTCAGGCGCACGACCAGCTCGGGGCCGGCCAGGCGCGCACCGGGGTCGCCCGGCTCCACGCCGACATCGACGACCGCGAGCTCGCCGGCGATGCTGTCCTGCAGTCCGAGGAAGACATCCGGGTTCGCCGGCGCCGGGTCCCACTGCTGATCCTGCGCGATCGCCCAGACCGCGGGACGCCGCACGACGAACTCGGTCGGGCTGGCGGGGTCGAGCACGATGAGGTCGGTGTCCTCCCCGGCCGCCGCGAGCGCCGCGCGCGTGCCGGCCACCGGGATCGGGCGCGCGCTCGCGTCCCACGCCGTCAGCGTCTCGACGCACGAGAAGAGCGGGAGCACCTTCCGCCCGTCCGGCGCGGCGACCGTCACGATCGAGAGCTCCTGCGTCTTGTCGACGGGGAGACCGTGCGCGCCGATGCCCTCGTCACCCCGCTCCGCGAGGAGCGGCACGAGCACACGCGCCGCGCGCAGCGCGTCCACGACGTCCCGCTGCGCCCCCTCACCCGAGCGGAACGCGGTCAGCGCCGCCCAGAGGCGCGGGTCTGCGGAGCCGTCGTCGCCCGCGCTCGGGTTCGGGTGGAACCGGCGCCCCGCCCAGGGGACGCCGGCGGAGTCTCCGGAGCCGTCAGTATCCGGCGACATCCAGCGCCTCGGCGAGCGTGAACGCGCCCGAGTACAGGGCCTTGCCCACGATGGCGCCCTCGACGCCGAGCGGGACCAGATCGCGTAGCGCCACGATGTCGTCGAGGCTGGACACGCCGCCCGATGCGACGACGGGCTTGGGGGTGCGGGCGGTCATCTCGCGCAGCAGCTCGAGGTTCGGGCCGCGCAGCGTGCCGTCCTTCGTGACGTCCGTGACGACGTAGCGGCTGCAGCCGGCCTCCTCGAGACGCTCGAGGACGTCCCAGAGGTCGCCGCCCTCCTCCGTCCATCCCCGCGCGGCGAGCGTCGTGCCGCGCACGTCGAGGCCCACGGCCACGGAGTCGCCGTAGCGGCTGATCACGGATGCGGTCCACTCCGGGTTCTCGAGCGCGGCCGTGCCGAGGTTGATGCGCTGCGCGCCGCTGTCGAGCGCCGCCTCGAGCGAGTCGTCGTCGCGGATGCCGCCGGACAGCTCGACGTTGACGCCCCTCACGTGCTTGATGACCTTGCGCAGGACCGCCGCGTTGGAGCCGCGGCCGAACGCCGCATCGAGGTCGACGAGGTGGATCCAGTCCGCGCCCTGGCTCTTCCAGCTGTCGGCGGCCTCCAAGGGGTCGCCGTAGCTCGTGGCGGAGCCGGCCTCGCCCTGCGTCAGTCGGACGGCCTTGCCGTCTGCGACGTCGACGGCGGGCAGCAGCGTGAGTGCGGGAGTGGACGCGAAATCGTTCATATCACCTCGTGCTCGCAGGCATTTCCCGCCGACGCACGAGTCAAGAGACTAGACCGGTCTCGTCCTCGACTCCAACTCGACGCTCAGGCGGCGGCGCGGCCGAGACCGTCGACCCAGTTGCGGAGGAGCCGGATGCCCGCCTCGCCCGACTTCTCGGGGTGGAACTGCGTCGCCGCGAGCGGCCCGTTCTCGACCGCCGCGAGGAACGGCGTCCCATGGGTGGCCCACGTCACGGCGGGCTGCGGGAACGGGGGGTGCACCTCGAGATCCCACTGCTGCGCCGCGTACGAGTGCACGAAGTAGAACCGCTCGCCCTCGAGGCCGCGGAAGAGGCGCGAGCCCTCGCCCGCGTCCACCGTGTTCCAGCCCATGTGCGGGACGACGGGGGCGTCGAGGTGAGCCACCGTGCCCGGCCACTCGCCGAGGCCCTCCGTCTCCACGCCTCGCTCGATGCCCCGTTCGAACAGCACCTGCATCCCGACGCAGATGCCCAGCACGGGCCGGCCGCCGGCGAGACGGCGCTCGATGAGCTCGCCGCCCCCGATCGCGCGCAGCTGGTCCATGACCGCCTGGAAGGCTCCGACACCCGGGACGAGCAGCCCGTCGGCGTCGAGCACGACCGCGCGATCGCGCGTGAGCCGGACATCCGCCCCCGCCGCCTCGAGCGCCTTCACGGCGGAGTGGACGTTGCCCGATCCGTAGTCGAGGACGGCGACGCTCGGACGCCCGCCGGTCACAGCGTCCCCTTGGTCGACGGGACGCCGTCGACGAACGGGTCGAGCGCCTTGGCCTGGCGGAACGCGCGCGCGAACGCCTTGTACTCGGCCTCGGCGATGTGGTGGGGGTCTCGCCCGTCCAGCACGCGGACGTGCACCGTGAGGCCCGCGTTGAACGCGATCGCCTCGAAGGTGTGCCGCACGAGCGAGCCGGTGAAGTGGCCGCCGATGAGGTGCAGCTCGAACCCGACGGGCTCGCCCGCGTGCACGAGGTACGGGCGGCCGGAGACGTCGACGACCGCCTGAGCCAGCGCCTCGTCGAGCGGGACGAGCGCGTCGCCGTAGCGCGAGATGCCGGACTTGTCGCCCAGGGCCTCGCGGATGGCCTGGCCGAGCACGATCGCGGTGTCCTCGACCGTGTGGTGCGCGTCGATGCGGGTGTCGCCCGTCGCCTTCACGGTGAGGTCGGTCAGCGAGTGCTTCGCGAACGCCGTGAGCAGGTGGTCGAAGAAGGGCACGCTCGTGTCGACGCTGCTCTTCCCCGTGCCGTCGAGATCGAGCTCGAGCTCGATCGTCGACTCGCTCGTGGAACGGGTGCGGCGCGCGGTTCGGGTCATGACGTGATTCTAACCGCGACAGCGCGGAGCGCTCCGGCCCGCGTCAGCGGCCGATCTCGGCGAGCGCGTCGAGGAAGGCGCTCGTCTCGTCCTCCGTGCCCGCCGTGACCCGCAGGTGGCCGGGGATGCCGATGTCGCGGATGAGGACGCCTCGGTCGTACAGCGCCTGCCACGTCGCCCGGGGATCGGCGACTCCGCCGAAGAGGACGAAGTTCGACCAGGTCGGGTACACCGTGTAGCCGAGCGCCTCGAGCGTCGCGGAGATGCGCTCGCGCTGCTCGACGATGTCGTCGACCATCGCCAGCATCGTGTCCGCGTGACGCAGGGCGGCCGACGCCGCGGCCTGCGTCAGCGCGCTCAGGTGATACGGGAGGCGGACGAGACGCAGGGCGTCGACGAGGGCCGGGTCGGCCGCGAGGTAGCCCACGCGCGCGCCGGCGAAGGCGAACGCCTTGCTCATCGTCCGCGAGACGACCAGCCTCGGCCGGCCCTGCAGCAGCTGCAGGGCCGAGGGGGTGTCGCGGGGTGCGAACTCGCGATAGGCCTCGTCGACGATCACGATGCCGTCCGTCGCGTCGTAGACCGCCTCGACGACGTCGTTCTCGAGCGGCGTGCCCGTGGGGTTGTTGGGCGCGCAGAGGAAGACGACGTCGGAATCCGCGGCGGCGACCTGGTCGGCGGCGCTCTCGGCGGTGAGGGTGAAGCCCGGTCCGCGCTCGCCCGACAGGAAGGCGGAGCCGACGCCGCGCGTGAGCAGCGTGTACATCGAGTAGGTGGGGGCGAAGCCGAACGCGGTGCGGCCGGGGCCGCCGAACGCCTGGAGCACGTGCTGCAGCACCTCGTTCGAGCCGTTGGCCGCCCACACCTGCTCGGGCTGCACGCCGTGGCCGAGGTACTCGGCGAAGCCCTCGCGGAGCGCCGTGAACTCCCTGTCGGGATACCTGTTCACATCGCGCAGCGCGACGGCGACCGAATCGGCGATGTCGTCTGCGACCTCGTCCGGAACGGGGTGCGTGTTCTCGTTGACGTTCAGGGCGACGGGGAGCGGAGCCTGCGGAGCGCCGTACGGCTGCTGTCCGCGAAGGTCTTCGCGCAACGGGAGGTCATCGAGGGAGACGGTCACCCCACCCATGCTAAGGCTCGCGACGGCGCCCGCTATTCGCCGGCGGAGTACTCCGCCGGGATGGCGAGCTGCTGGCCCGCGACGACGCCGCTGCCGGAGAGCTGGTTGAGACGGGCGATCTCGTCCACGACGTCGCGGGGGTCGGCGCCGGGCGCGACCTCCTCGGCGATGCCCCACAGGGTGTCGCCCGCCATGACCGTCACCGTGTCGAACGTGCCTGCGGGCGCTCCGGCATCCCGCGATGCGAGGGCCGCCCCTCCGCTCAGCGCGCCGATCCCGATCGCCGCGACGAGCGGCGCCGCCGCGAGAGCCGTGAGGACGCGGCGACCGCGCGCGGTGATGCGCAGACGCGTGGCGGGTGCCTGGGCGATGCTGATCGTGCTCATGTCGGGCTCCTTCCGTGGGAACGCCTCGGGTCCGCCGTCTCGGCCGGAGAGACGAACCCGAAGCGATGTTCCGAACCTATCTTCGAACTCGGGGCGTGTCAAGATTTCTCTTCGAACCGTATTCGAGCCGATCGGGGACACGCTCGAACAAATCTCCCGAAACTGCGCACGGATCCGATACCGTCTCCTTGACGGGACAACGACATCACGCACCACCGACATTCGAGCGGGGCAGCGAAGGAGCATGGACATGACGGATGCGGAGACGCTGGACGGCAGGCCGCGGACGCGGCGGCGGAAGAGCCTGAGCGACAAGCAGCTGGCCATCCTCGAGGTCATCCAGCGTTCGATCCAGAGCAACGGCTATCCGCCGAGCATGCGCGAGATCGGCGACGCCGTCGGCCTCAAGTCGCTCTCGAGCGTCACGCATCAGCTCGGACAGCTCGAGCTCAGCGGCTATCTGCGGCGCGATCCGGGCAAGACCCGTGCGATGGAGGTCCTCATCGACCTGCCGGGGACGGCCACGGAGAATCCCGCCGACACCGCCCCGAGCGTGGGCGACGCCGCCCTCGTGCCCCTGGTCGGACGCATCGCGGCGGGCGTCCCCATCACCGCGGAGCAGCAGGTCGAGGAGGTCTTCCCCCTCCCCCGTCAGCTCGTCGGCAAGGGCGATCTGTTCATGCTCAAGGTCAGCGGCGAGTCGATGATCGACGCGGCCATCTGCGACGGCGACTGGGTCGTCGTGCGCTCGCAGGCGACCGCCGAGAACGGCGACATCGTCGCCGCGATGATCGACGGCGAGGCGACCGTCAAGACCTTCCGGCAGCGCGACGGCCACACCTGGCTGCTGCCGCGCAACTCGGCGTTCGAGCCCATCCTCGGGGACGAGGCCGTCGTCCTCGGCAAGGTCGTGGCCATCCTGCGCGCCGTCTGAGTCCCCGACGCGCGAGAGGGGCGGGAGCCGTCGGCTCCCGCCCCTCTCGCCGTCCTCGGCGCGTCAGACGCGCGCGAGGAGCGTCTCGCGGGCCTCTCCGGCCGCGGCCACCAGGTTGGCGAGGGAGGCGACCGTCTCCTCGTACCGGCGCGTCTTCAGCCCGCAGTCGGGGTTGATCCAGACGCGGTCGACGTCGACGACGCTCACGGCGCGGTCGATGCGGCCCGCGATCTCCTCGGCGCTCGGCACGCGCGGCGAGTGGATGTCCCACACCCCGGGACCGATGCCGCGCTCGTAGCCCGACAGCGCGTCGAAGAGCTCGTCGCGGCTGCGCGCCGCCTCGATGGAGGTCACGTCGGCGTCGAGCGCCGAGATCGCCTCCAGCACGGTGCCGAACTCCGAGTAGCAGAGGTGGGTGTGGACCTGCGTCGCCGCGGCGGCGTCCGCCGTCGCGAGCCGGAAGGCGCCGACCGACCACTCGAGATAGGCGTCGCGCTCGTCGGCCCGCAGCGGGAGCAGCTCGCGCAGCGCGGGCTCGTCGACCTGGATGATGCCCACGCCCGCGTCCTCGAGGTCGCCGATCTCGTCCCGGAGCGCGAGAGCGACCTGGCGGGCGGTGTCTCCCAGCGGCTGGTCGTCTCGCACGAACGACCAGGCGAGGATGGTCACGGGCCCCGTGAGCATGCCCTTGACGGGCTTCGGCGTGAGCGACTGCGCATACGTGGTCCAGCGGACCGTGATGGGCGCAGGGCGCGACACGTCGCCCCACAGGATCGACGGTCTCGTGGCGCGCGAGCCGTACGACTGCACCCATCCGTTGCGCGTGACGGCGAAGCCGTCGAGGTTCTCCGCGAAGTACTGCACCATGTCGTTGCGCTCGGGCTCGCCGTGCACGAGGACGTCGAGGCCGAGCTCCTCCTGCAGACGGATGACGCGTTCGATCTCGTCCCGCAACACCTGCTCGTAGGCGTCGGTTCCGAGCTCGCCCCGGTCGTGGGCGGCGCGGGCGCGGCGGATGTCACCGGTCTGGGGGAACGACCCGATGGTCGTCGTCGGCAACGGCGGAAGGCCGAGCGCCCTCCGCTGGGAGGCGACGCGATCGGCGACCGGCCCGCGCTCGAAGTCGGCGTCGGCGAGCGCCGCGGTGCGGGCCCGCACGCGATCGTCGTGCACGCCGGGCGCGGAGCGGCGGTCCGCGAGCGCCGCCGCCGCCGCCGCGATCTCGGGCTCGACGGCGTCGCGGCCTTCGCGCAGCCCGCGCGCGAGCACGGCGATCTGGCCGATCTTCTGGTCGGCGAACGCGAGCCACGTCTTCAGGCGCGGGTCGAGGTCGGGCTCGTCGTCGACGTCGTGCGGCACGTGCTGCAGCGAGTTCGACGTGCCCACGACGACCTCGGCGGCGCCGAGCCGGCGGACCTGGTCGAGACGCGCCCAGGCACGGTCGAGGTCACCGCGCCAGACGTTGCGCGCGTCGATCACGCCGGCGACGATCGTCTTGCCGGCGACGCCGTCGGCCGTGGAGGGGACTCCGCCGCGCACGAGGTCGAGGGCGATCGCCTCGACGGGGGCGGCGGCCAGCGCCTCCCATCCCTCCGCGCTCGGAGCCCCGTAGGGCGCGGCGACGAGGAGGGACGGGCGGTCCTCGGCCGCGCCAAGCACGGCATAGGCGCGGGCGGCGGCAGCGGCGACCTCGCCGGGGGCGACGTCGAGCGTCTCGCTCACGAGAGCCGGCTCGTCGAGCTGCACCCATTCGGCGCCGGCCGCGCGCAGGGCCGCGAGGATCTCCCGGTAGACCGGGATCAGGTCGTCGAGACGGTCGAGCGGACGGAAGCCCTCCGGGGCGTCGTCGTCGGGCTTCGCGAGCGCGAGCAGCGTGACGGGGCCGACCACGACGGGGCGCGTGACGAGCCCGTCGGCCGCGGCCTCCGCGACGAGGCCGGCATAGCGCGCCGGCTGCGCCGAGAAGACGGTTCCGGGGCCGATCTCCGGCACGAGGTAGTGGTAGTTGGTGTCGAACCACTTCGTCATCTCGAGCGGCGGCTGCTCCCCGTCGCCGCGGGCGGCCGCGAACTCGGCGGCGAGCCCGATCGTGCCGTCGGTCTCGCGCAGACCCGCGAACCGCTCCGGGAGGGCGCCGACCGCGAGGGCCGCATCGAGCACCTGGTCGTAGTACGAGAACGTCTCGGGCACGGCCGAGTCCTCGTCCAGCCCGAGCGAGACGAGCCGCGCGCGCGTCTCGCGGCGCAGGGCCGCCGCCCGATCGCGCAGCTCCTGTTCGTCGATCGTGCCGGCCCAGTGCGTCTCCACGGCGCGCTTGAGCTCGCGGCGGCGCCCGATGCGCGGGTATCCGAGGATCGTTCCATGGGGGAAGGCGGTCATCGCGTGGTCTCCTTCGTCGATCCGGCGAACGCCGGATGGGGGTCGGTCCGGGGTGCGTCCGCGGCGGCGCCCTCGCGCAGCGGGACGCCCGCCTCGCGCAGCGGGACGCCCGCCTCGCGGAGGACGGCGAGAACCGTCTCGTGCTCGTTGAACGCATACAGGTGGATGCCCGGAGCCCCGCCGGCGAGGACGTCCCGCGCGAGGCGCGCGGCGTAGGCGACGCCGACCTCGCGCCGGCCCTCCGGCGTCGGCTCGACCTCGAGCGAGACGGACAGCTCGGCGGGCAGCGGCTCGCCCGTCAGCTCGAGCATCCGGCGCAGCTTGGCGGGCGACGTGACGGGCATGACGCCGGGCAGGATCGGGATGGTCACGCCGGCGGCGCGGGCGCGCTCGACGAACCTCAGGTAGTCGTCGGCGTGGAAGAACAGCTGGGTGATCGCCGCATCGGCCCCCGCGGCCTGCTTGGCGAGCAGGGCGTCCAGATGCTCCCTCGGATGGCGCGAGCGCGGGTGGCCGTTGGGGAACGCGGCGACGGTGGTGCGCGCCCGCGGGCGAGGGTCGACGCGCACGGCGTCGGGCTGGCCGGGGATCGCGGTCTCGCCGTACGGCGCGCGCTCCGCCTGCACCCGGTGGATGAGCTGCACGAGCTCCGCCGAGGTGCGCAGGTCTCCGAGGAACGCGTCGTCCTCGTCCTTGCCCGCCGGCGGGTCGCCGCGCACGGCGAGGAAGCGCTCGATCCCGGCGTCCAGGAACTCGCGGATGAGGGCGCTGGCCGTGACGTAGTCGTTGCCGACGCATGTGAGGTGGGCGAGAGGATCGACGTCGGTGTTCTCGCGGATCCAGCGCAGCACGCGCAGCGACTCGCCGCCCGTGGAGCCGCCGGCGCCGTACGTGACGGAGAGGAAGTCCGGGCCCGCCGCCGCGAGCCGGCGGATGGTCCCCTCCAGCGCCGCCGTGCGCGCAGGGGTGCGCGGCGGGTACAGCTCGAAGGAGAACGGCGTCATCCGTGTCCTCCCCTGCTCCTCCGCCGCCATGGCGACGCGCTGCCGTCGGCGTTCCCGACACACCTCACGCGACGCTAGCGGCGCCGCGACGCGGGGCGGGAACTCTATGACGCCGCATGTCATATGCGCTCACATGGATCGCCGTCCGGGCCCGTCGTTCCGCGGATCCGCGGGGGCGGCGAGGTCGTCTTCACGTGTCGAAGCCAGGGTGACCTAGCGTGGGAGCATGACGCAGACGCTCCCGTACGGATCCTGGCCGTCGCCGATCGCCGCGGCCGACATCGCGCGCAGCTCGCCCCGGCTCGGCGACGCCCGGTTCGTGGGAGACGACATCTGGTGGGCCGAGGGCGTCGCCGCCGAGCGCGGACGCACCGCGGTGCTGCGCGCGAGCGACGGAGAGAGCGTCCTCCCCTCTCCGTGGAGCGCCCGTTCCCGCGTCCACGAGTACGGGGGCGGGGCCTGGACCGCGACCGACGACGGGGTCCTGCTGTTCGTCGAGCAGTCGGACCAGCGCGTGTACGCGCTCGCCCCCGGCGGCGAGCCCCGTGCGCTCACCCCCGCATCCGGCGGCATGGGCTTCGGCGACCTCGTCCTCGCGGACGGCCGGCTCTGGGCCGTCCGCGAGACGCACGACGGGTCGCCCGTCCCGCCGCGCGACATCGTCGTCGTGCCCCTCGACGGCAGCGCGCAGGACGACGCGTCCGCCGTCCTCAGCGTCGTCGCCGGAAGCGACTTCGTCGCGTACCCCGCGCCGCGCGGCGACCGCCTCGCCTGGATCGCCTGGGACCATCCCGACATGCCCTGGGACGCGACGGAGCTCCGCGTGGGGCGCATCGACGCATCCGGCCGGGTGGCGGAATGGAGCGTCGTCGCCGGAGGCCGGGGCGCCGCCGGAGGGGCGGACGTCTCCGCCCTGCAGCCCGAGTGGACGGGCGACGGCGAGCTGCTGTTCGTGTCCGACCCGCCCATCGGCGAGGCCGCCGGGGCGCCCTCGCGCTGGAACCTGAGCCGGGCGACGCGGGGAGCGCGTGGGGAGACGTCGATCGCCCCCGTCCACGTCGCCGACGCCGACACGGGCGGCGCGCTGTGGAACCTCGGGACCCGATGGTACGCACCGCTCGAGGACGGCCGCATCGTCGCGGTGGAGACCGACGGACGGTCCCGGCTCGTGCTCCTCGACCCGGCCAGCGGCGCGGTCGCCGAGCTCGAGACGCCTCTCGGGGAGATCCTCGTGGCGGACGTCAGGGGGTCGCGAGTCCTCCTGGTCGGCGCCGGTCCGCGCACGCCCGGGGGCATCTGGCTGCTCGACGTCGACGCGCGCACGGTCGAGCCCGTGCGCGGAGGAGTGACCGACCTCGATCCCCGATGGCTGCCGGAGGCCAGGGCGATGTCGTTCACCGGTCCGCGAGGCGACGTGCACACCTTCGCGTACCCGCCGACGAGCCCGGAGGCGCGGGGGCCGGCGGACGAGCTCCCTCCCTACCTCGTGCTCGTGCACGGCGGCCCGACGGCGCACGTGTCGGGATCCCTCTCCCTGGCCGTGACGTACTTCACGAGCCGCGGCATCGGCGTCCTCGACGTCAACTACGGCGGCTCCACGGGGTACGGCCGTGCCTACCGGGAGCGGTTGAAGGGCGGATGGGGCGTCGTCGACGTCGCGGACGCCGCGGCCGCCGCGGCCGGCATCGCGGAGGCGGGGCTCGCCGACCGCCGGCGTCTGGCGATCCGCGGCGGGTCGGCGGGCGGGTGGACGGTGCTGTGCGCCGTCGCCGGCACCGACGCGTTCGCCGCGGGGATCAGCCGCTACGGCGTGGCCGACCTGCGGATGCTCGTCGCGGAGACCCACGACTTCGAGGCCCGGTACCTCGACGGGCTCGTGGGGCCGCTCCCGGAGGCGGAGGAGCTCTACGTGAGCCGTTCGCCGCTCTCCCGGCCCGAGACGCTCCGCACGCCCCTCCTCATCCTCCAGGGAGCGGAGGACCCGGTGGTGCCGCCGTCGCAGTCGGAGGCGCTGCGCGACGCGCTCGCCGCCAACGGCGTCCCGCACGCGTACATCCTCTTCGACGGCGAGTCGCACGGCTTCCGCGGCAGGGAGGCGATCGTCCGGTCCCTCGAGGCCGAGGTCGCGTTCCTCGGAGCCGTGCTCGGCTTCGACGCACCGGGGGTGCCGGAGCTCGCCCTCGACGGGATGTCGGCGCGCGGCGGTACCTTCTGAGGCGATGGAACTGACAGGACTCGTGCTCGCCGCCATCGGCGCCGCCGACCTCGTGCGCCGTGGCGTGCGCGGCCGTCGGAGCCGCGCCCTGGGCGTGGCCGCCGTCCTCCTGCTCTGCGCGCTGGCGGGCGCCGCGCTCGGCGCCGGATCGTGGTCGTCCCTCCTGTTCGCGACGGTCCCCGTGGCGGCGGCCGCCGGATGGATCGTCACGATGCGCGCCGACGGATCGCGGCTCGGGTTCCTGCCCCTGGCTGGCGCGGCGGCGATCGCCGTGGCGGCGATGCTGCTGCGGCCGGCGCGCCCCGACCTCGTCATCCCGTGGGGCGGCGACGGGGAGCTGCCGGTGTCGCTCGCGCTGCTCGCCGTGGGCGGCGGGCTCTTCCTGCTCGACTCCGCCAACCGCGTCGTGCGCACCGCCCTGCGCTTCGAGGACGTGCCCTCCGACGAGGAGACGCCGACACCGCGACGACGGCTGTTCTCCGGCCTCGTCGCGCGCGATGGCCCGGCGCCCCCTCCCGACGGGCAGGCGGTGCACACCTTGCGAGGAGGACGCCTGATCGGGCCGCTCGAGCGCGTCGTGCTCGCGGGGCTGCTGCTCGCACAGGCCTACCCGGTCGTCGCCGCTCTCATCGCCGCCAAGGGCATCGTCCGATTCCCCGAGATCTCGCGCGACCGCGACCGGGGCACGCAGGCGGAGTACTTCCTCGTCGGGAGCATGGTGAGCTGGGCACTCGCCCTCGCCGTCACGGCTCTCGTGTGGTTCGGCGCGGCCTCCGTCTGACCTCTGACGAAGGCGACGCCGTTCACGCGGCGTCGGCCGCGAACGCCCCGAGCTCCGCGGCGAGACGCTGCGAGACGCGCACGTGCACCCGCGTCCCGCCCGACTCGTGCTCCTGCGAGAGGAAGACGCCCGTCTCGTGGATCGCGGAGATGAGATCGCCGCGGCTGTAGGGCACGAGCGCGTGCACCTCGACGGCGGGCACCGGCAGCGCGTCCTCGACGACGCCGCGGAGCTCGGCGATGCCCTCCCCCGTGCGCGAGGAGACGAAGACGGCATCCGGTTCGAGCCCTCGCAGCACGAGGCGGGTGTCGTCGTCGATCAGATCCGCCTTGTTGAAGACGACGATCTCGCGGATGTCTCGCGCGCCGACGTCCGCCATGACATCGCGGACCGTGGCGATCTGGCCGGCGGGATCGGGGTGATTCCCGTCGACGACGTGGACGAGCACGTCGGCGCCGGCGACCTCCTCGAGGGTCGAGCGGAACGCCTCGACCAGCTGATGCGGCAGGTTCCGCACGAAGCCCACGGTGTCGGCGAGCGTGAACACGCGGCCGTCCGCCGTCTCAGTGCGGCGGACCGTCGCGTCGAGCGTCGCGAACAGCGCGTTCTCCACGAGCACGCCCGCGCTCGTGAGCCGGTTCAGCAGCGACGACTTCCCGGCGTTCGTGTAGCCGGCGATCGCGACGGAGGGGATGGTGTTCCGCTTGCGCTCCGACCGCTTCGCATCGCGCGCGGGACCGAAGCCCCTGATCTGCTTGCGGAGCTGGGCCATCCGCGTGCGGATGCGGCGACGGTCGAGCTCGATCTTCGTCTCGCCCGGACCGCGCGAGCCCATGCCGGCTCCGCCCGCGCCCACCTGTCCGCCGGCCTGGCGGCTCATCGACTCGCCCCAGCCGCGCAGTCGCGGCAGGAGGTACTCGAGCTGGGCGAGCTCGACCTGCGCCTTGCCCTCCCGCGTCTTGGCGTGCTGGGCGAAGATGTCGAGGATGACGGCCGTGCGGTCGATGACCTTGACCTTGATGACGTCCTCGAGCGCGCGCCGCTGGCTCGGCGCGAGCTCGGTGTCGGCGATCACGGTGTCGGCGCCGACGGACGTGACGATGTCCTTCAGCTCCTCGGCCTTGCCCCGGCCGATGTACGTCGCGGGGTCCGGATGGGGACGACGCTGCAGCACGCCGTCGAGCACGGTGGAGCCTGCCGTCTCGGCCAGCGCCGAGAGCTCGCGCAGCGAGTTCTCGGCGTCCACGAGCGCGCCCTGCGGGTACACGCCGACGAGGACGACGTTCTCGAGTCGCAGCTGGCGGTACTCGACCTCGGTGACGTCCTCGAGCTCGGTCGAGAGCCCCGTGACACGCCGCAGCGCGTGACGCGCTTCGAGGTCCCACTGGTCTCCGTCGCTGGTCGACCCGGCCGCCGTCCCGGCATCCTGCAGCGCCTGAGCGGCCCCGAAGATGCGGACGCCCGAACGCGAGTCGGCGTGCGAGAGCACGCGGTCGACCGGATCCGTCGTCGGATCGGCCTGTGCGTCGGGATGGATGGTGTCGGTCAAAGGGTGCCCTTCTTCGTTCGCTGGGAGCCGACGTCCGTCGGCCCGCCGTGGTGCACGCGGTCGCTGAGCCTTCCAGACTAGCTTCGCGCGCGATCGGGGGTAAGGAGGCGAGGTCTCGATACGGCTTCACATGGCCGGGACTCCTCCGGTAATCTCGGTCACCATGGCGGATCACTACTTCAGCGAGCATCCCTCCGCCCCTGAGGAGCTCCGCCGGATCCGGGTGTCGCTGGCCGACCGAGACCTCGACGTGCTGACGGCGCGCGGGGTGTTCAGCCCCGATCACGTCGACGTCGGCACCGAGGTGCTGCTCGGCAATGCTCCGGATCCTCCTCCCGGGGGCGAGTTCCTCGACCTGGGCTGCGGCTGGGGGCCCGTCTCGCTCAGCCTCGCCCTGCGCGCTCCGCGTGCGCGGATCTGGGCGGTCGACGTGAACGAACGCGCCCTCGACCTCGTGCGCCGCAACGCGGCCGAGCTCGGCCTCGACAACGTCAACGCCGCACGGCCCGAGGATGTTCCCGACGACATCGCGTTCCGCACGATCTGGTCGAATCCGCCCATCCGCGTCGGCAAGGCCGTGCTGCACGAGATCCTGGAGACCTGGCTGCCCCGCCTGTGCCCGCGCAGCGACGCCTATCTCGTCGTGCAGCGCAACCTCGGCTCGGACTCGCTGCAGCGCTGGCTGGCGGCGACGCTGGACGCGGGTTTCAGCGTCCAGCGCCATGCCACGTCCAAGGGCTTCCGGGTGCTCCAGGTGCGCCGTCACGGCGCACCGCCGTCCGGCCCCGTCGACGTCGTCTAGGACTCCCCGCTCTCGAGCGCCGCACGCGCCGCGGAGACGACCGCCTCGCGGATGTCCGAGAGCAGGGGCGAGCGCAGGTTCCACTGCTGCCAGTACAGGGGCACCCGCATCCGCGGCTCCCCCAGCGGGACGAGCAGCCCCGCCTCGATGGACGGCTGTGACTGCTGCGGCGGCAGCATCCCCCAGCCGAGGCCCAGTCTGACCGCCGCGGCGTAGTCCTCCGAGGCCGGCACGTAGTGGCGCGGCGGCTGCCGCGGCTCGACGCCGCGCTCCCGCAGCCAGGCCGACTGGATGTCGTCCGCGCGGTCGAAGTCGATGAGCGGGCCGCGTGCGAGCGCGCTCCGGGTGATGCCCTCCGGCATCCAGCGCGCGACGTACCCCGGCGTCGCGACGGCGTCGTAGATCACGAGGCCGAGAGGCGTGACGGTGCAGCCGGCGATCGGCTCCCGCTGCGACGTGACGGCCGCCATCACGGCGCCGGCCTCGAGCAGGTCCGCGGTGCGGTCCTCGTCCTCCCGCCGCAGCTCGAACGCGACGTCGTGACTCCGCGTCACGGGCTCGAGCCCCGGCAGCAGCCAGGTCGCGAGGGAGTCCGCGTTGACCGCGATGGGCACGTTCATCCGGCCGGGGCCCTCGAGGCCCAGCGCGACGCCGGCGTCGTGCCCCAGCAGCGCGTACTGACGCGACAGCCGCACGACGACCGACCCCGCCTCCGTGGGCCGGGCCGGCTTCGAGCGGACGACGAGCACCCGGCCCAGCTGCGCCTCGAGCGCGCGCAGCCGCTGGCTCACGGCCGACGGCGTGATCCGCAGCGCACGAGCTGCGCCCTCCAGGCTCCCCTCGTCGACGATCGCGGCGACGGTCTCGGCGAGCTCCGGGGAGATCCACATAAGCAGATCTTAACCAGCCTGAGAATACTTAGATCTGCTTTTCATCTCGGCGCCCATCGGCGTAGCGTCTCCAGACGTGATCAGCGCTCTCCTCGCCGGGCTCGGCCTCTCCCTGTCCCTCATCATCGCCCCCGGCGCGCAGAACGTCTTCCTCCTCAAGATGGGCATCCGGCGTGAGCACGTGATCGCCCTGGCGATCACGTGCTTCGTGAGCGACATCCTGCTGATCGCCGCGGGCGTCGCCGGCTTCGGCGTCGTCGTGGAGAACCTGCCCTGGCTGTTCCGGCTCGTGAAGTGGGCGGGCGTGGTGTTCCTCCTCGGCTACGCGCTGACCGCGGCGTGGCGGGCCGTGCGTCCCCGCGCCGAGGCGATCGAGGTCTCGGCGCACGCCGCCCCCGACGACTCCGCGACCGGCGGCGGCAGCGGCGGCGGCACCGCGACCGCGACCGCGACCATCGTCCGTGCGCAGACGACGACGTCGACGCTGATTCCCGCATTGCTGTCGTGCCTGGCCATCACGTGGCTCAATCCGCACACCTACCTCGACACCGTGCTGCTCCTCGGGTCGGTCTCCACGGGCTACGGGGACGCCCGGTGGCTCTTCGGGGCGGGGGCCGTCCTCGGCAGCGCGATCTGGTTCGCGTTCCTCACGGCGCTGGCCCGGGTGGCCGCGAAGTGGCTGCGCTCGCCCGTGTCGTGGCGGATCCTCGACGGCGCCATCGCGGTCGTCATGCTGGGGCTCGCCACGGGGCTCGCCGCCGCCTGATCAGGCGAGCGCGACCGCTCCCGAGAACACGAGGGTCGCGGGGCCCGAGAGCGCGACGTGCTCGCCCTCCTCTGTCGGGAACATCCGCACGCCGAGCGTGCCGCCCGGGACCTCCACCCGCCAGAAGTCGGGAGCTCCGGCACCCGCCCAGTCGCGCACGGCGAGCGCCGCCGCCGCCGTCCCCGTGCCGCACGAGAGGGTCTCGCCCACGCCGCGCTCGAACACGCGCATCCGGATGCGCCCGATGCCGTCCTTCACGCCCTGCGGGACGACGAACTCCACGTTGGCGCCGTGCGGCGGCAGGGGGTCGACGATCGGCTGCACCGTGAGATCGAGCGTCTCGAGCTCCTCCTCGGAGGCGAGCGCCACGACGACGTGCGGGTTTCCCACGTCGATGCCGAGCCCGGGGCGAGCGACGCCCAGTCCCTTCGCGCGCACGAGCGGATCCCCCGCATCCGCGCGCCAGCGGCCGAGATCGACCTGGAAGCCCGTCTCGCTGCGGGTGACGTCCTTCACGCCGGCGCGCGTGCCGATCGGAAGGGCGGATCCCGCGGGGAGCTCGGAGAGGCCGGTGTCGAGGAGATAGCGGGCGAACACGCGGGTGCCGTTGCCGCACATCTCGGCCTTCGAGCCGTCGGCGTTGCGGTAGTCCATGAACCACTCCGCGCCGGGCTCCTCGGCGAGGGCCGCGGCTCCCTCCGGGAGGCGCGCGGAACGCACGACGCGCAGCAGGCCGTCGCCGCCGATCCCGAACCGTCGGTCGCACAGGGCCGCGACCTGGTCGTCGGTGAGATCGAGCTCACCGTCGGGGTCGGCGACGATCACGAAGTCGTTGCCGGTGCCGTGCCCCTTGGTGAACTGGATCTCCGTCATCGCCTCAGTCTATTCGGCCTCTTCCGGGCGGAGAGCGGCGCAGGCGGTCAGCGCGCGACGAGCGCGGCCGCGTCGGCGGAGCCGGCCTCGAGCCACCGCACGTCGTCGTAGCGGGTGAACCAGCTCACCTGGCGTCGCGCGTAGCGGCGCGTGAGCGCCTGGGTCTCCGCGATCGCCTGCGCCTGCGTGAGCGCGCCCTCCAGCTGCGAGAGCGCCTGGGCGTACCCGATGGCGCGCCGCGCCGTCGTTCCCCGCTCCAGCCCCTCCGCGCGCAGCCGTTCGGTCTCGTCGAGCATCCCCTCCGCCCACATCCGCTCGACGCGTCCGTCCAGTCGCCGGACGAGCGATGCGCGGTCCAGGGCGAGCCCGATGACGGTCGCCCTCCGCCAGAGCACGGGCCTCTCCGGCAGAGCGGCGCCGTGCGTCCGCTCGCCCTGCGCGATCACCTCGAGCGCGCGGACGACGCGCCGGGCGTTCCGCGGATCGATGCGCTCCGCCGTCGCCGGGTCTTCGCGCTGCAGCCGCGCGAAGAGCGCGCCGGCTCCGTGCGCCGCGAGCTCGGCCTCCAGCTCGGCCCGCAACGCCTCGTCCCGCGGCGGGAACCGGAAGTCGAAGAGCACGCTCGAGACGTAGAGCCCCGATCCCCCGACGAGGATCGCGTCGCGGCCTCGGCCGAGGATGTCGTCGACGACACGGCGCGCCTCCGTCTGATACCGGGCGACCGCCGCGTCCTGCGTGACGTCGAGGACGTCGAGGAGGTGATGCGCGATCCCGCGTCGCTCGTCCGGCGGGACCTTGGCGGTGCCGACGTCCATGCCGCGGTACAGCTGCATGGCGTCCGCGTTGACGATCTCCGCGCCGCCGCCGTGTGCGGCGAGCTCCTCCGCGAGGTCGAGCGACAGATCGCTCTTGCCCGTGCCGGTCGCCCCGACGACGGCCCAGAGCCGCGGTCCGACGTCTCGGGTCACACGCCCACGCGGATCGCGGGCAGGCCGAGGCGGACGGGGCCGGTCCCGCCGGAGCCGGCGGCGGGGGCCGCGCACGACTCCGCCTGCGAACGATCCCACGCGTCTCCCGCACGTGTGCGGCGGATGCGCAGAGGCGCTCCGTCGCGGCTGTCCGCGAGCAGATGCGACGGCGCGGCATGCGTGATCTCGACCGTCACGACGTCGCCCGGACGGGGGTGCTCCGACCCCGGCGGCAGCTCGAAGTGCACGAGCCGGTTGTCCTCGGCGCGGCCCGTCAGCCGGTGCGTCTCGGCGTCCTTCCTGCCCTCGCCCGTCGAGACGAGCACCTCGACGGAACGCCCGAGCTGCCTCTCGTTCTCCTCCAGCGAGATGCGCGCCTGGAGAGCGAGGAGACGGTCGTACCGCTCCTGCACGACCTCCTTCGGCACCTGTCCGGGCATGGTCGCGGCAGGGGTCCCCTCGCGGATCGAGTACTGGAACGTGAACGCGTTCGCGAAGCGCGCCTGCTCGACGACCCGCATCGTGTCCTCGAAGTCGTCCTCGGTCTCACCGGGGAACCCGACGATGATGTCGGTGGAGATCGCGGCGTGCGGCATCTTCTCGCGGACGCGGTCGAGGATCCCCAGGAACCTCGCGCTGCGATAGGAGCGGCGCATCGCCTTGAGGATGCGGTCGCTGCCCGACTGCAGCGGCATGTGGAGCTGCGGCATGACGGCGGGGGTCTCGGCCATCGCGTCGATGACGTCGTCGGTGAACGCCGCCGGGTGCGGGCTCGTGAATCGGATGCGTTCGAGGCCGTCGATCCGTCCCGCCGCGCGCAGCAGCTTCCCGAACGCCTCGCGATCGCCGAACTCCACGCCGTACGTGTTGACGTTCTGGCCGAGGAGCGTGACCTCGACGGCGCCGTCCTCGACGAGCAGGCCGATCTCGCTCAGGATGTCGCCGGGGCGGCGGTCCTTCTCCTTGCCGCGCAGGCTCGGGACGATGCAGAACGTGCACGTGTTGTTGCAGCCGACCGAGATCGACACCCAGCCGGACGAGGAGGAGTCGCGCTTGGTCGGGAGCGTGGAGGGGAAGACCTCGAGCGATTCGAGGATCTCGAGCTCGGCCTCGCCGTTGTGCCGTGAGCGCTCGAGCAGCTGCGGCAGCGAACCCATGTTGTGCGTGCCGAACACGACGTCGACCCACGGCGCCTTGTCGAGGACGGCGTCTTTGTCCATCTGCGCGAGGCAGCCGCCCACGGCGATCTGCATGCCCTCGTGCTCGTCCTTGCGCGACTTGAGGTGGCCGAGCGTGCCGTACAGCTTGCCCGACGCGTTCTCGCGCACCGCGCACGTGTTGATGACGACGAGATCGGCCTCCTCGCCGGAGGACGCCTTCACGTATCCCGCGCTCTCGAGCGATCCCGCCAGCCGCTCGGAGTCGTGCACGTTCATCTGGCAGCCGAAGGTGCGCACCTCGTACGAGCGCGGACGCCCCGCGGCGTCGAGAGCGGCCGGCGACGGCGCGATGAGGGTCGGGGCGCTGGATGGCGTAGTCATGACCAGGTCATTCTACGTTCCCGCCGACGCTCGCCCGCCGAGGACTCTCAGCGGAATCGCACACCGCTCGGACCGCGCCTGGCCTCGTCGAGCGCCTGCCGAGCCGACGACATCGCGAGGGACCCGCCGAAGCCGCGGCGGCCCAGCTGCCCGACGAGACGGCGGAGCGCCGTGGCCTCGTCGTAGCGGACGAGGCTCTGCGCCTTGCCGCGCGCGAACTCCAGGGCGCGCTCCGCATCGTCGTCCGGCAGGCCTGCGAGAGCGGCGTCGACGACGTCGCGGGGGATCCCCCGCGACGCCATCGTCTGCGCGATCGCGCGACGCCCCTGGCTCTTGCGACTCGTGCCGACGTGGACGAGCTGCTCCGCGAGGGCGTCGTCGTCGAGGGCGCCGACCCGCACGATCCGCGCGATGACGTCGTCGATCAGCTCCGGGGCGACACGGTCCTGACGCAGGCGGGAGCGGGCCTCGCTCACGGACAGCGATCGCGTGCGCAGCGCCTTGAGCAGCCGCTCGGCTGCGGCCCCGGCGTCGTCCTCGCCCGCGGTGTCGGCGTGCGCTTCGTCGAGCTCGACGAAGCGCACGCCGTCGCGGATCGTCGTCGTCACCGAGGGGGCCGTGGCGACGCGCCGCTCCCCCGCGCCGAGATCGCGCCACGTCGTGTGCCATCGTTCGCCGGACTCGTCGTCGACGCCCACCGCCAGGTCGTCCTGCTCCACGGCGACCGCGGGACGCACCCGCTTCGTCGGGTGATGGGGCGCGGACGCCGGCGTGCTCGGTCCGAAGAGCGGGATCACGGGGGCGAGGTCGTCCCCACCCCCGTCAGCCACGTCTGTCATGATGCGATGCGCCTCACGCCGTACGGCGCACCGGCTCCACCACAGGCGGGACGGCGTCCGCCTGCGGGGCGACCCGCTGCCCGATGCCGAGCTTCTCCTTGATCTTGTTCTCGATCTCGAGGGCCACGTCGGCGTTCTTGATGAGGAAGGCCCGGGCGTTCTCCTTGCCCTGACCGAGCTGGTCGCCGTCGTAGGTGTACCAGGAGCCGGACTTCTTGACGATGCCGTGATCGACGCCGAAGTCGATGAGGCTGCCCTCGCGCGAGATGCCCACGCCGTAGAGGATGTCGAACTCGGCCTGCTTGAAGGGCGGGGCCATCTTGTTCTTGACGACCTTCACGCGCGTGCGGTTGCCGACCGCGTCCGTGCCGTCCTTGAGCGTCTCGATCCGCCGGATGTCCATGCGCACGGAGGCGTAGAACTTGAGCGCCTTGCCGCCGGCCGTCGTCTCGGGCGAGCCGAAGAACACGCCGATCTTCTCGCGGAGCTGGTTGATGAAGATCGCCGTCGTCCTGGTCTGGTTGAGACCGCCCGTCAGCTTCCGGAGCGCCTGGGACATGAGGCGGGCCTGGAGGCCGACATGCGAGTCGCCCATCTCGCCCTCGATCTCGGCGCGCGGCACGAGAGCGGCGACCGAGTCGATGACGACGAGGTCGATCGCGCCGGAGCGGATGAGCATGTCGGCGATCTCCAGCGCCTGCTCGCCCGTGTCGGGCTGGGAGACGAGGAGCTGATCGATGTCGACGCCGAGCTTCTTCGCGTACTCCGGGTCGAGCGCGTGCTCCGCGTCGATGAAGGCGGCGATGCCGCCGGCGCGCTGGGCGTTCGCGATGGCGTGCAGCGTCAGCGTCGTCTTGCCCGACGACTCCGGGCCGTAGATCTCGATGATGCGGCCCCGGGGGATGCCGCCGACGCCGAGCGCGACGTCGAGGGCGATGGAGCCCGTCGGGATGACCTCGACCGGCGCCCGGTCGTCGCTGCCCAGTCGCATGACCGAGCCCTTGCCGAACTGCTTGTCGATCTGCGCGAGGGCCGATTCGAGGGCCTTCTCGCGGTCTGCTGCTGCGGGCATTTCTGCTCCTTCTCCACTCGTGAACCGCCGCCTGTAGGCTGTCGTGCCCCGACCGGGATGGCCGGGATCTACGACAAGGCGCGTGGCGCTGCCGCCGAATCCCACGTTACGGAGCACCACCGACATCGTCGGCGGACGCCCGAGGCTGTGGAGCGATTTCGTCCGAGAACCACGTTGTGCACGAGGCTACGCGCCCTTCGAACAGATTTTCGACGACACGCCGATCGCTGGCGCACGAGAGTCGAACGGTCGGCGTGCGCGCCGTCAGCGGCGGGGCTCGAGCCGACCGGCGCCGTGCCGGTGCGAGACGGGCACGTCCATGTCCGCGCACAGCGCCCACCAGATGTCGCGCGGAGGCACGCCCGCGTCGAGCGCCTCGGACGAGGTGCGGCCGATGCCGGAGAGCACGAGGTCGTTCACGATCGCCGAGCCGCGTGCGCCGAACTCCACGTCGACCGCGCGCAGGAACTCACTGCGACGCATGATCGCTCAGCGCAGCGACAGCTCGGGCTCGACTTCCGCGATGAGGTCGTCGGGGACGACGTCGGGGAACGGGGAGCCCTCGAGGACGGCGATCCGGTCTCCGACCGTGCGGTAGATGGTCGAGATGGGCACGTCGAGGGCGTCGGCCACCGAGGCGAGGATCTCGCTCGAGGCCTCCTTCTGCCCGCGCTCCACCTCGCTGAGGTATCCGAGCGCGACACTCGCCTTGCTGGCCACCTGCCGGAGGGTCTGGCCCTTCTGCTGGCGGAAGCCGCGCAGCACATCGCCGATCTCTTGACGAACCAGGATCATGACATTCCCCTCCTCACTCCGAACCGCCCTCACGCCCGATCACCCGCCGGGTGCACCAGAGTACAACACCGATGACATCAATTTAATCCCGCCTCCTGGACGAAGGCGAGGAAACCACGAAGAGTTACGTGCCGGAAACCCGCTCAGAGCCGCGAGACGGCGAGGTCGAGCGCCGCCAGCACGGCCTGCGCGCGCACCGACGCCCGGTCCCCGTCGAACTCGTGCGACGTGGTCGCGACCCCCTCCGGCGTCGCGACGGCGACGTGAACGGTTCCGACGGGCTGCCCGTCCGGCGAGTCCGGCCCGGCGATCCCCGTCGTCGAGACGCCCACCTGGGCGTCCTCGTCGCCGAGGGCGAGCAGCCGTCGCACGCCCTCGGCCATCTGCCGGGCGACCTCGGGATGCACGGCGCCGTGCTCGGCGAGCAGGTCGCCGTCGACTCCCAGGACAGAGTGCTTGATCGCCGTGTCGTAGGCGACGACGCCCCCGCGCATGCGCTGGGACGAGCCGGGGATCTCCACGATCGCCGACGCCAGGAGCCCGCCCGTGAGCGACTC
Organism: Microbacterium sp. AB; assembly: GCF_032878875.1. Classification (NCBI taxonomy): domain Bacteria; kingdom Bacillati; phylum Actinomycetota; class Actinomycetes; order Micrococcales; family Microbacteriaceae; genus Microbacterium; species Microbacterium betulae. Next base: position 2,448,595 of record NZ_CP118157.1, read on the forward strand.
CGCCGTCCCCAGGCTCCAGTTGCGCGCGCTCAACCGGCGGAGGAGCTCGGTCGCGACCGCGGCCGTCTCTCGCCGCGTCGCGCTCACGGGGTCCCGCCCCGAGCGCCGCGCACCTGCGCGACGATGTAGTCGATGCCGCTCGCGACCGTGAGGACGACGACGATCCACATGAGCACGAGGGTCACCGTGGCCCATGCCTCGAGCCCGATGAGGCTGTGCAGCGGGAGCAGCGCCCAGGAGAGCGCCACGCCCTGGAACGCCGTCTTCACCTTGCCCATCCACGCCGCGGCGACGACGTGCCGGCTGGACACGATCAGCCGGTGGACGGTGATGCCCCACTCCCGCACGAGGATGAGGACGACCATCCACCACCACACCTCGCCGAGGATCGCCAGCCCGACGAAGGCCGCTCCCGTGAGGAGCTTGTCGGCGATGGGGTCCCAGAGCTTCCCGAAGTCGCTGACGATCTCGTACCTGCGCGCGAGATAGCCGTCGACCCAGTCGGTGGAGATGCCGACGATGAAGAGCACGGCGACCGCCCAGCGGAGGACCGGATGCGGATCGCCGAGCGGGCCGGCGACGAGCAGCAGAACGAAGAACACGATCGCGAGCGGGATGCGCGCGACGGTGATCGCGTTGGGCAGCTGCGGGTGGATGGCCATCGGCTCAGTCTGTCAGAGGGTCGCCGGCGGTCAGTATCGCGGCTCGTCGCGTCCCGTCAGACCCCACGCGTCCTCGGACTCGCTCTCGTCCACCGTGTCGCGACCGGCGAACTGCGCCTCGACCGGGTCGTCGGCGTAGCGGTCGTCCTCGTCGTCCTCGGCCGCAGGACCGGCGGAGGGAGCGTCCGGCGCGGGAGCCGACGGCGGCTCGTCGCCCCTGAGCTTCGCGAGCACGCCCGGCAGCTGCTCCGGCGTCACGAGCACGTCGCGGGCCTTCGATCCCTCGGAGGGGCCGACGATCTCCCGCGACTCCAGCAGGTCCATGAGGCGTCCGGCCTTGGCGAAGCCCACGCGCAGCTTCCGCTGCAGCATCGAGGTCGAGCCGAACTGGCTCGTGACGATGAGCTCGGCGGCGGCGAGGAGGAGCTCGAGGTCGTCCCCGATGTCCTCGTCGACCTCCTTCTTCTTCGCCTCGAGGGCCTCCGCGACATCCGAGCGGTACTCCGGCCGCGCCTGACCGGTGACGTGCGCGACGACCTTCTCGATCTCGTCCTCGGTGACCCAGGCGCCCTGCACGCGCAGGGCCTTGGAGGAGCCCATGGGCGAGAAGAGCGCGTCGCCCTGGCCGATGAGCTTGTCCGCCCCCGGCTGGTCGAGGATGACGCGGCTGTCGGTGACGCTCGTCACGGCGAACGCGAGGCGCGACGGCACGTTGGCCTTGATGAGCCCCGTGACGACGTCGACGGACGGACGCTGCGTCGCCAGAACGAGGTGGATGCCCGATGCGCGGGCGAGCTGGGTGATGCGGACGATGGAGTCCTCGACGTCGCGAGGGGCCACCATCATGAGATCTGCGAGCTCGTCGACCACGACGAGCAGGTACGGATACGGCTTGAGCACGCGCTCGCTGCCGGCCGGCAGGTCGACCTCGCCCGCGACGACGGCCCTGTTGAAGTCGTCGATGTGGCGGAATCCGAACGACGCGAGGTCGTCGTACCGCATGTCCATCTCCTTCACGACCCACTGGAGGGCCTCGGCGGCCTTCTTCGCGTTCGTGATGATGGGGGTGATGAGGTGCGGCACCCCCGCGTAGTTCGTGAGCTCGACCCGCTTCGGGTCGATGAGCACCATCCGTACCTCGCTCGGCTTGGCGCGCATGAGCAGGCTCGTGATCATCGAGTTCACGAAGCTCGACTTGCCGGAGCCCGTCGATCCCGCCACGAGCAGGTGGGGCATCTTCGCGAGGTTCGCGACGACGAAGCCGCCGCCGACGTCCTTCCCGACCCCGATGGTGAGGGGGTGGGTCGACTTGTGCGCCGCCGCGGAGCGCAGGACGTCGCCCAGCGCGACCGTCTCGCGGTCGGCGTTGGGGATCTCGACGCCGATCGCGCTCTTGCCGGGGATCGGCGCGAGGATGCGCACGTCGTTCGAGGCCACCGCGTAGGAGATGTTGTTCGAGAGCTGCGTGATCTTCTCGACCTTGACGCCGGGGCCCAGCTCGATCTCGTACTGCGTGACGGTCGGGCCTCGCGAGAAGCCGGTGACGGTCGCGTCCACCTTGAACTGCTCGAAGACGTTCGTGATCTGCGCGACGACGCGGTCGTTCGCCTCCGAGCGGGCCACGGCGGGCGGGCCGGCCGCGAGCGACGCCGGCGACGGCAGCACGTACGGCTGTGCGGGGGGCTGCGGCCCCCTGCCGCCCGGCCCCTCCGTGCCGAAGCCCGTGAAGCCCGGGAGCCCGTCCTCTCCCCCGTCGAGGTCCTCGCCGTCTCCGACGAGGCCCGTGCGGCTCTCGCCGAGGTCGGCCGTGCCGCGGAGGCCTGCGAGCACCGAGTCGGTGAGCACCTCGGTCACGGCGTCGGCCGCCGCGGGACGCGTGTCCTCCGCCGTGACGATGGCCTGGTCGTAGCCGCCGTCGGACTGGCTCGGGAGGAGATCGGTGAGGTCCTGCGGCTCGCCGACGACATCGGGATCCTCCTCGCGGCCCGACTTGTTGCGACGCCACCACGGCAGGCCCGAGTCCTTCTCGGCGTCGTCGTCCTTCTCCAGCACCTTCGTGGGCGCCGTCTCCCCCGCGGACGCGTCCCCGGGATCGGCGCGCTCCGCGTCGAACATCCACAGGTAGAGCTCGCCGAGGCGCTGCCCGATCCGGTTCGGCGGCGTCTTCGTGATGATGAGCACGCTGAGGATCGCGAGGAGCGAGAGCACGATGTACGCGCCGACCTCGGTGATGAGGAAGGCCATCGCCTCGGCCACGAGCCAGCCGAACAGGCCGCCCGCCTCGCTCAGCGCCGGCATGCCCTGCACCGGCTTGGGGCGCCCGCCGGCGATGTGGAGGAAGCCGGCGATCGTGATCGTGAGCATCCCGAAGCCGATGCCGACCCTGCCGTTGTCGTTCACCGACGACGGATGCCGGAAGAACCATCCCGCCAGCAGCAGGAGGAGGACGGGGAAGACGAAGGCGGCGCGTCCGATCAGCCCGCCGAACGTGTAGGCGCTGACGTTCGCCGCGACCTCGTCGAGGATGAGGAACCACTCGACCACGGCGCCGACGACCGCGAGGAGCACGAGCAGCAGCGGGAAGCCGTCCCGGCGCTGGTCCTTGTCGAGCGCCTCGGGGCCGAACGCCCGGAAGAGCCCGCCCACGGCACGCGCCAGCCCGTTCCAGCCGCGCACGAGGAGGCCGTCCCTCTCGGTGTCGTCGGCGTACCGCTGGGGCGCCGGCTCGGCCTTCTTCCGAGCGCGCGAGCCGGACGCGGCCTCATCCTTCTTCGAGGCCGCGCGCGTGTTCTTCGTTCCCTGGCTCTTGGGCGCGGCGGACGTTCGTGGCATTCCTCCACGGTACGTCCCCGCACCGACATCCGCCCTGAACGACGCGGATCGGCGCGGGATTCCGCGCCGATCCGGAGACGAGCGGGCGGCCTCAGGCCTCGATGACGAGCGGGACGATCATCGGACGGCGGCGCAGCGCCTGGTTGACCCAGCGTCCCGTCGCACGGCGCACCGTCTGCGAGAGCGCGTGGTTGTCGCGGACGCCCTTCTGCGCGGCCTCCTCCAGCGCGGCGACGATCTTCGGCTTGACCTTGTCGAAGACGCGCTCGTCCTCGGCGATGCCCCGCGCGTGGATCTCCGGTCCCGTGATGATCTTGCCCGTCTGCGCGTCGACCACGACGATGACGGACACGAAGCCCTCCTCGCCCAGGACGCGACGGTCCTTGAGGTCGGCGTCGGTGATCGCGCCGACCGTGGAGCCGTCGACGTAGACAAAGCCCAGGTCGAGCTGGCCGGCGACGCGCGCGACGCCGTCCTTCAGGTCGAGCACGGTGCCGTTCGCGCCGATGATCGTGCGCGCGGGGTCGACCCCCGTGTCCTGAGCGAGCTTGGCGCTCGCCATGAGGTGCCGGTACTCCCCGTGCACGGGGAGCACGTTGCGCGGCTTCAGGATGTTGTAGCAGTACAGCAGCTCGCCCGCCGCGGCGTGGCCCGAGACGTGCACCTTGGCGTTCGCCTTGTGCACGACGTTCGCGCCGAGCCTCGTGAGGCCGTCGATCACGCGGTAGACGGCGTTCTCGTTGCCCGGGATGAGGCTCGACGCGAGGATGACGGTGTCGCCCTCGCCCGGCTCGATCTCGTGGTCGAGGTTCGCCATGCGGCTGAGGACGGCCATCGGCTCGCCCTGCGATCCCGTCGACATGTACACGATCTCGTCGTCGGGGATGTCGCGCGCCTTCTTGTAGTCGACGAGCACCCCGTCCGGCACGTCGAGGTAGCCGAGGTCGGCGGCGATGGTCATGTTCCGCACCATGCTCCGGCCGAGCAGCGCGACACGGCGGCCGTTCGTCGCGGCCGCGTCGAGCACCTGCTGGACGCGGTGGACGTGGCTCGAGAAGCTCGCGACGATGACGCGGCCCGCGGTCTTGGAGATGACCTGGTCGAGGACCGGGCCGATGTCGCGCTCGAGGGGCGTGAACCCCGGGACGTCGGCGTTCGTCGAGTCCGGCAGGAAGAGGTCGACGCCCTCCTCTCCCAGGCGCGCGAAGGCGCGCAGATCGGTGATCCTGCCGTCGAGGGGGAGCTGGTCCATCTTGAAGTCGCCCGTGTGCAGCACGAGGCCGGCATCGGTGCGCACCGCGACCGCGAGCGCGTCGGGGATGGAGTGGTTCACGGCGACGAACTCGAGGTCGAAGGGCCCGACCTCGCGGCGCTCGCCCTCCTTCACGACCTGCGCGACGGGCGTGATGCGGTGCTCCTTGAGCTTCGCGGCCGTCAGCGCGAGCGTGAGCGCGGACCCGATGATCGGGATGTCGGCGCGCAGCTTGAGCAGATAGGGCACGGCGCCGATGTGGTCCTCATGCCCGTGCGTGAGCACGACGCCCACGACGTCGCCGAGCCGTCCGCGCAGCGGCTCCATGTCGGGGAGGATGAGGTCGACCCCCGGCTGATGCTCCTCGGGGAAGAGCACGCCGCAGTCGATGATGAGGATCTTGCCGTCGATCTCGTAGGTCGTCATGTTGCGACCCACCTCGCCGAGACCGCCGAGCGGAGTGACCCGCAGGGCTCCGGGAGCGAGATCGGCTGGATCGAAAACCGGTATGGACATCGTCCGCCTTCCGGGATGCCCTCCGGCATCCGGTTCGTCGTTGTTCGGTGTTGTCACAGCGGCCGGCGCCGCTGCGGAAGCGTCAGCGCGTCGCGCCGGGCACCTTGGGCAGCGCGCCGCCGGCGGCCGCGTTGCGGTCGGGGCGGAAGTTGGAGAAGTCGACGCCGTCGACGCCCTTCACGAGCGCCAGCTCGTCCTCGATGATCGCGGCCTCCCACTCCTCCGGGCCCACGAGCGGCAGGCGCACGCGGGGGCTGGAGATGCGGCCGAGGCCGTGCAGGACGTACTTGGCCGCGACCGTGCCGGGGACGTGCGTCATGACGGCGCGCACGAGGGGCTCGAGCTTCTTGTGCTGCGCGGTGGCCGCCGCGAGATCGCCGCGGTTCACCGCGTCGACGATCGTGCGGTACGGGCCGGAGACGATGTTCGCCGTCACGCCGATGAGGCCCGTCGCGCCGATCGCGAGCTCGGGCAGCGCGTTCGCGTCGTCGCCCGAGAAGTACAGCAGATCGGTCTGGTTCAGGACGCGGCTGACCTCGCTGAGGTCGCCCTTGGCGTCCTTCACGGCGAGGATGTTCGGGTGCTTGGCGAGACGCAGGATGGTCTCGTACCGGATCGGCACGCCCGTGCGGCCGGGGATGTCGTAGAGGATGACCGGGAGGTCGGTCGAGTCGGCGATGAGGCGGAAGTGCGTGAGGATCCCGGCCTGCGTCGGCTTGTTGTAGTACGGCGTGACGATCATGATGCCGTCCGCGCCCGCCTTCTCGCTCTTCTGGTAGAGGGCGATGGCATGCGCCGTCTCGTTCGAGCCGCCGCCCGTGATGATCTTCGCGCGTCCCGCGGAGACGTCCTTGCCGACCTCGACGAGCCGCAGCTTCTCGGCGTCGGTGAGGGTCGAGGTCTCCCCCGTCGTGCCGGTGACGACGATGCCGTCGGCGCCCTGCCGGATGCACGCGTCGATGTGCTTCTCGACGCCGGGCCAGTCGACCTCGCCGTCGGCCGTCATGGGGGTGACGAGCGCGACGAGAACCTGTCCGAAGGGATTCCCCGTGTGCGTCATGGAGTCAAGGCTATCGTCTCGGAGGGCGCTCCGCCCACGACGCGTCAGGCGGCAGCGCGGCGGTACACGAGGAACCGGTAGCGCGTGCCGGTGCGGCTCGTGAGCCATGCGTCGCGATCGGCGGGGTCGGAGCGCACGACCTCCCACTCGTCCCCGATCTCGGGGGCGTAGGCGTCGCCCTCCGCGTCGGTGTCGACCTCGGTCACCCACAGCTCGTCGGCGACGCCCATCGCCTGCCGGTAGATTTCGGCGCCTCCGATGACCCAGACCTCGTCGTCGATCGCCGCCGCGGCGCGCAGCCCGTCCTCGAGGGTGTGGACGACGATCACGCCGTCGGCCCGGAAGGCCTCGTCCCTCGTCACGACGATGTTGGGACGATCCGGCAGCGGCCGGAACCGCTCGGGGAACGACAGCCAGGTCTTCCGTCCCATCACGACGGGGAGCCCCGTCGTGGCGCGTTTGAAGAACGCCGTGTCCTCGGGCAGCTGCCACAGCATGCCGCCGTCGCCGCCGATGGCGCGCGTGCGGGACTGCGCCCAGATCGAGCGGATCGTCACGGGTCAGACCGCGACGGCCGCGCGGATGGCCGGGTGGTGCCGGTAGTCCACGACCTCGACGTCCTCGTAGGAGTAGTCGAAGATCGAGGCGGGCTTCCGCGCGAGGCGGAGCGACGGGTACGGGAAGGGGTCTCGCGAGAGCTGCTCGGCGACCTGCTCGCGGTGGTTGTCGTAGATGTGGCAGTCGCCGCCCGTCCAGACGAACTCCCCGGGCTCGAGGCCCGTCTGCTGCGCCACCATGAGGGTCAGCAGCGCGTAGGAGGCGATGTTGAACGGCACGCCGAGGAAGAGGTCGGCGCTGCGCTGGTAGAGCTGGCAGCTGAGCCTGCCGTCCGCGACGTAGAACTGGAACAGCGCATGGCACGGCGGCAGGGCCATGTCGTCGACCTCCGCCGGGTTCCAGGCCGTCACGATGTGACGGCGGCTGTCGGGATTCGTCTGGAGCTGGGAGACGACCTTGGCGATCTGATCGATGCCCTCGCCCGTGGGCGTCGGCCACGAGCGCCACTGCACGCCGTAGACGGGGCCGAGCTCGCCGTCCTCGTCGGCCCACTCGTCCCAGATCGACACGCCGTGCTCCTGCAGCCAGCGCACGTTGGACTCGCCGCGCAGGAACCAGAGCAGCTCGTACACGACCGACTTGACGTGCACGCGCTTCGTGGTGATGAGCGGGAAGCCCTGCGCGAGGTCGTATCGCAGCTGCCGCCCGAAGACGCTCGTCGTGCCCGTGCCCGTGCGATCGTCCTTGTGCACGCCGTTCGCGAGCACGTCGCGCAGCAGGTCTTCGTAGGGTGTCGGGATGGCGCCGGTCATGGTGTCCAGGCTAGTCCGCGAACGCCCCGGACGGCTCAGGCGGCTCGCTGCCGGCCGACGATCCCCGCGCGCTGGAGCAGGAGATAGATCTGGCAGCCGAGGCAGTACCCGAAGGCGCCGTTGAGGAACGCCGCGACGAACGCCGCGGCCGCCGCGACGGGAAGCGCCCAGGGCACGCCGGCGAGGTGGAGCAGGAGGCCGACGCCGGTCACGAGCAGGCCGACGCCCTGCGCGAAGCGCGGCGGACGCGGGTCCTCGAGCTCGGCGGGCGGCTGCAGCCGCGGGCGGACGGACCTGCGGAACAGCACGCCCCACGGCGCGGTCCCCGGCGATACGACGCCCCAGAGGAAGAGCAGCGCGACGACGAGGACGGCCACGAAGCCCGGGTCGGCGGCACGCTGCGCGAGCGACGCCTGCCCGGCCGCGGGCGAGACGCCGACGAACGACAGGAAGGTCGCGACGAGGAGGAGCACGCTCGTGATCGACGCCGCGAACCGTGGGCTGCGCGGGTCGATGCCGGCGGGCGACGGGCTCTCAGGCATGGATGGTCCCTTCGATGCGGTCCAGCTCGTCCGCGACCGTGGAGCGTGCGGGCGCCCCGGCGATGCGGGCACGCGGGACGCCGTGCTCGTCGAGCATGAGCGTGGTGGGGGTCTGCAGCACGTGGAAGCGCTGCGCGAGGTCCGGCCGGTGCGTGAGGTCGACGTCGACGTGCACGACGCCGTCGCGACCGCCGGCGATGCCGGCCAGGAGGCGCCGCGTCGCGGGGCACTTCGCGCACAGCTCCGTGCTGAACTGCACGATGGTCGCCCGCTCGCCGAAGGCGCTCGGCGGGAGCGCGAGCTGGTCCGGTGTCAGGGCGCCCGCGCGGACCGTGCGAGCCCGTCCGTCCCCGCGCCGCAGCAGCACGCCGACCACCGTCGCGACGAGGACGATCGCGACGAGGAGGACGAGAGCGAGGAGAGGAGACATCGAGGCGATGATACGACCGGCAGGGCCGCCGGGGCGCCGGAAGGCCGAATATGACGCGGATCCGCCCCGCGCAAGCCCGTTCCGTGCGTCGGACGCCGCGGATAGGCTGACCGCTGACCGCCCCACCGCGAATCGCACGGAGGACCGACATGACCGTCACCAGCGAGGCCAGCACCGTCTGGACCGGCCCCCTCCTCGAGGGATCGGGCACCGTCTCGTTCTCCTCGGGCGTCGGGGCGTTCCCCGTCGACTGGAAGGCGCGCAGCGAGGGGTCCGCCGGCACGACCACGCCCGAGGAGCTCATCGCCGCGGCGCATGCGTCCTGCTTCAGCATGGCGCTCTCGAGCGCCCTCGCCCGGAACGGCACCCCGCCGGAGAGGATCGACGCCACGGCGTCGGTCACGTTCAAGCCCGGCACCGGGATCACGGGCAGCCACCTCAACGTCAGCGCGGTCGTCCCGGGCCTCGGCGCCGGGGCGTTCCAGCGGATCGCGGAGGACGCCAAGACCGGCTGCCCGGTCTCGCAAGCGCTCGCGGGGGTCGAGATCTCCCTCGAGGCCGTGCTCGCGTGACGCCGATGACGGGCTCGACCCTGTCCCGCGTCGTCGTGGCCGGCTCATCCGGCCTCATCGGACGCGCGCTCGTCGACGACCTGCGCGCCTCGGGCGTCGACGTGACGCGGCTGGTCCGCAGAGCGCCCTCCGCCCCGGACGAGGTGCGCTGGCTCGACGCGCCGAGCATCGACCCCGCCGTCCTGGCCGGTGCCGACGCGGTCGTGAACCTCTGCGGGGCGAGCGTCGGGCGTCTGCCCTGGACGCCGGGGTACCGCAGGGAGCTCCGCGCCTCGCGGCTGACGCCGACGCGCGTCCTCGCCCGCGCGATCCGCCAGCTCGAGGAGCCTCCCCTGTTCGTCTCCGCGAGCGCGGCCGGCATCTACGGCTCGGCACCGGGACGCCGGCTCGCGGAGGACGCCGGACCGGGCGACGGCTTCCTGGCAGAGCTCTGCCGGGACTGGGAGGAGGCCGCCCGGGAGGCCGGCGACCGCGTCGCCTCGCTGCGCACGGCGCCCGTCGTCCATCCCGGCGCGGTGCTGAAGCCCCTCATCCCCCTCGCGCGGCTCGGCGCCGCCGGCCCTCTCGGCCCGGGAGACCAGGTCTGGGCCTGGATCTCGCTCGACGACGCCGTCGGCGCCGTCCGGCACGTCCTCGAGCATCGCCTCACGGGCCCGGTGAACCTCGCCGGCCCGGCCCCCGTCACCGCGAGCGGGTTCGTCCGCGCGCTCGCCCGCCGGCTCCGGCGCCCGTTCTGGCTCCCGGCTCCCGCGTGGGGCGTCCGCGCCCTGCTCGGCCGCGACTTCGCCGACGCCATGCTGCTGTCCGACGCCGACGTCGTGCCGGCGGTGCTGCAGGGGTCGGGCTACGCGTTCGCGCAGAAGTCCGTCGAGACGGCGATCGCCGCAGTCGTCCCCGCGCCCTGAGCGCGGATCAGCGCGCGGCCTCCGCGGTCGACTCCGCGCCCTCGAGCCGGATGGCCTCGCGGACGGCTCCACGGGCGCGCCGGGTGTCGCCGGCGGCGGAGTAGGCGAGGCTCAGGCGGTACCACGCACGCCAGTCGCCCTCGTCCCGCTCGACCTGCGCACGGTACTTCGGGAACAGGGCGTCGCCGTCCGCGCGCGTGATCCTGCCGGTCGGCGAGGCGCCGACGACGTCGGTCGGGAGCCCGCCCTCGTGCTCGAGACGGCGGGCGAGCCGCTCCGCGCGCCACCCGAACCACAGCTCCCGGCCGAGCCCCCAGAGGGCGATGAGCGGGAGCACGATCATCGCGGCGCCCATGACGACGAGCACCGGCTGGCGCGTGGAGATGCCGATGCCGAGCGCGGCCACCGCCTTCTGCCCGACGACGACGATGTAGAGGAGGAGGAGGGCCGCCATCACGACGACGCCGACGCGGGTCCTCATGATCCGGCCGCGGTCTCGGCCCGCGCCAGGGCGTCGTCGGACGGCTGTGCGACGGCCGCCGCAGGGACTCCGATGCCGATGTCGATGAAGCTCTCCAGGCCCACCACGACGCCCCGTGCACGAGCGGCGTGGGCGACCGCGATGCGGATGCCCGGCGTGTACGCGGCGGCGGAGTCGACCGTGTCGTGCACGAAGGAGAGCGACTCGCCGGCCCCGGAGAGGATCGCCTCCTGGCGCGCGATGACGCCGGGGCGCCGGAGGGAGTGGACCGGGACGCTCGCGACCTGCTGGCCGCGCGCACGCTGGTCGACGTGGGGCGCCTCGACGGGTGTCGCGCGGGCGGCCGCGATGAGCTCGGCCGTGCGCACCGCCGTGCCGCTGGGCGAGTCGATCTTCGTGTCGCGATGCGCCTCGACGATCTCGGCGAACGGGAAGAACGGCGCCGCCGCCGCGGCGAGCGCCGTGCCCAGCACGGAGCCGAGCGAGAAGTTCGGGATGAACACGGCACCCGTGCCGGCGGCGGCGATGAGCGGGCGCACGAGGGCGAGGCGCTCCGACGACCATCCGCTCGTGCCGACGAGCACGTTGACGCCGCGCGCGGCCGCGGCGCGCACGACGTCGATGCTCACGGCGGGCGTGGAGGCGTCGATCACGAGACCCGCCCCGTCCAGCTCCGAGAGGTCGCTGCGGGAGCCGAGCACGGCCGTGACCTCGAAGCCGTCGAGGTCGTCGACGACCCCGCGGATGATGCCGCCGAGCTTGCCGGTGCCGCCGACAAGGGCCACGCGTGTCGTCATGCGTCCATCCTAGGCGCGCCGCTCCCGCCGCCTCAGACGGGGCTCGTCTCGGGGAGCCCCGTGCGCAGCTCGAACGGCAGGTGCGCGAGGTCGTTGTAGGCGACGAGGTTCCACGGCCGCCCCTGGCGCTGCGAGATGATCGTGAGACCGCAGTTCGCCTGGTTCAGGGTCATCCAGCGCCAGTCGGGGGCGCCGAGGACCTCGCGCACGAGCCAGGCGATCACGAAGTTGTGCGTGATGAGCAGCTCGTGGACGTCGCCGTTCCTGCGCACGAGGAACTGGTTCACCGCGTCGGCCATCTGCGCCTTGCCCGCCTCGATCTGCTCGTCGGTGATTCCGCCGAAGAACGACTCGAACACCGCGGGCGTCTCATCGGTCATGCCGGTCGGGACGCAGTCGAACAGCAGGGCGTGCGGCACCGGCTCGACCGCGGGCATCCGCTCGGCGATGATCCGGGCCGTCTCGGCCGCACGGACGAGGGGCGAGTGCCAGACGTCGTCGAACGGCACGCCGGACAGCCTGTCGGCGAGGAGCGACGCCTGCCGCTCGCCGCGCGCCGAGAGCGGACCGTCCTCGAGCCCGTGCTCGGCGTATTGATGCTCACCGTGCCGGACGAGGTAGATGTAGTGCGTCACTCCCGCTCCCGTCTCGCGCGGCCGGTCCGTGTCGCCGCATGGGCGGACCGCGCGGGCCCGTCCACCCTATGACACCGGCGAGCGCGATTCCGAGGCGGTTACGCCGACGGCGGAACTCTGCTACGCGGTGCGTCCGCTCAGTCGGCGGCCCTGGCCAGCTCCGCGCGATGCGCCCGCCCGAGGAGCACGCCCACTCCCCGCATCAGCTCGTCGACGTGCGCCGGGGTGAAGGCGTTGACGATCGGCGCGACCACCCCGCGCTGCGCCAGCAGCCAGGCGATCGCGACGGCGGCATGGGGCAGCTCCAGCTCGGCCGCGACCGTGTCGAGCGCTCTCAGCACCTTCGTCCCGCGGCGGTTCATGAGCTTCGACAGCTGCTCGGCGCGCACCGAGTGGCCGATGCCGAGACGCGAGCGGTGGACCCCGGAGAGGAAGCCGTGCCCGAGCGCATGCGACGGCGTGACGGCGAGCCCCTGGGCCCCCGCGACGAAGCGCAGGTCGCCCTCGTAGTCGGCGCGGCGCATGAGGCTGTAGGGGATGTCGATCGCCTCGAGCCGGGGATAGCCCGCCGAGGAGAGGATGCGCGCCTCGACGAGCTGATCCGCCGCGAGGCCGTAAGCCCCCACGGCGCGGACCTTCCCCGTCTCGACGAGCCACTCGGCCGTGGCGAGCGCGTCCTCGAGCGAGCCGGGCGGCGAGCTCGACGCGTCCAGGTAGAGCACGTCCATGCGGTCGGTCGCGAGGCGCTCGAGCGAGGCCTCGACCGCGCGGACGAGGTTCACCGAGCCGAGCCCCGGGTTGTCGGGGTGCCCTCCGACGCGCACCGCGAGCACGATGTCGTCTCGCACGCCGCGCGACGCCGCCCACTGCCCGAGGATGAGCTCGCTGCGGCCGGCGCCGAAGCTGTCGGCCGTGTGCAGCGCGTTGCCGCCGAGCTCCGCGTAGTGGTCGAGCACGGCGAACGCGGCCGCCCGGTCGATGTTCCAGCCGAACTCCGCGCCCCCGAGCATGAGCGGGAAGACGTCGATCCCGGAGCCGCCGAGGGGCGCACGCACCCCCGCGCCGACGCCGGGGCCGACGGCGGGAAGCGGCGCCGACGGATGACGATCGGCGCCGATGCGGATCGCCTGCGTCGGCGCCGCCGCCGACGCGAGGCGGGCGGCCTCGTCGAGGTCGCGGACGGGCGAGGCATCGGGCCGCTCGCGCGGTGAACCTGCATCCATGTCGCTCCTCGCCGAGGGTGCGACGAAGACCCGCGTCCCCCGAGGTCCCATTGAAGCGGATGACGGACGGTGCACGGCGGAGGCCGCGATAACTCTTTCATCACGGGCGCGGCCACGGGCTCCCGCGGACGCGCAACGGCCCGGCCGCACGATGTGCGACCGGGCCGTTGCGCGAGCCGTCGGATCAGGCGTCGACGGGAACCTCGTCGGACGTCTCGACGGCCGGGGCCGCGTCCTCGTCGACGATCTCGAGCGACAGCTTTCCGCGGTCGTCGACCTTCGAGATGCGCACGAGGATCTTCTGACCCACGCTCACGACGTCCTCGATGGCCTCGACGCGCTTGCCGCCGTTGAGCTTGCGCAGCTCGGTGACGTGCAGCAGGCCGTCCTTGCCCGGGAGCAGCGAGACGAACACGCCGAACTTGGCGATGTTGACCGCGGTGCCGAGGAACTGGTCGCCGATCTCCGGGTTGGTCGGGTTGGCGATCGCGTTGACCGAGGCGCGGGCGGCCTCGGCCGAGGGCCCGTCGACCGCGCCGATGTACACGGTGCCGTCGTCCTCGATCGAGATCTGGGCGCCCGTCTCGTCCTGGATGGAGTTGATCGTCTTGCCCTTGGGGCCGATGAGCTCGCCGATCTTGTCGACCGGGATCTGCACGCTGATGACGCGCGGAGCCGTGGGAGCCATCTCGTCGGGGGCGTCGATCGCGGCGTTCAGGACCTCGAGGATGCGCAGACGCGCGTCCTTCGCCTGGGTCAGCGCACCGGCGAGCACCTCCGAGGGGATGCCGTCGAGCTTGGTGTCGAGCTGGATCGCCGTGACGAACTCGCTCGTCCCCGCCACCTTGAAGTCCATGTCGCCGAGCGCGTCCTCGGCGCCCAGGATGTCGGTCAGCGCCGCGTAGCGGGTCTGGCCGTCGACCTCGTCGGAGACGAGACCCATCGCGATGCCCGCGACGGGAGCGCGCAGCGGCACGCCGGCGCTGAGCAGCGACAGCGTCGACGCGCAGACCGAGCCCATCGAGGTGGAGCCGTTCGACCCGAGGGCCTCGGACACCTGACGGATGGCGTAGGGGAACTCCTCGCGGCTGGGGAGCACGGGCGCGAGCGCGCGCTCGGCCAGGAAGCCGTGGCCGATCTCGCGACGCTTGGGGCTTCCCACGCGGCCGGTCTCGCCGGTCGAGTACGGCGGGAAGTTGTAGTGGTGCAGGTAGCGCTTGTGCGTCACCGGCGAGAGCGAGTCGATCTGCTGCTCCATCTTGAGCATGTTCAGCGTGGTGACGCCCAGGATCTGGGTCTCGCCGCGCTGGAAGATCGCCGACCCGTGCACGCGCGGGATGACCTGCACCTCGGCGTCGAGCGGGCGGATGTCCGCGAGACCGCGGCCGTCCATGCGGACGCCCTCGGCGAGGATGCGCCCGCGGACGATCTTCTTCGTGACCGACTTGTACGCCGCGCCGAACTCGAGCGGGGCGGCGGCGGGAAGATCTCCGGCCTCCGTCCTCTCCACGAGGGCGGCCTTGACGCGGGCCTTGACCTCGTCGTCCGCGCTCTGGCGCTCCTGCTTGTCGGCGATCCGGTAGACCTTCTCCAGGTCGTCCTGCGCCGCCGCGGCGACGAAGTCGTAGGTCTCCTGGCTGTACGGCGGGAAGACCGGGAACTCCAGCGGGGCCTTCGACGACTTCGCGGCCATCTCGGCCTGCGCCGCGACGAGCTGCTTGATGAACGGCTTGGAGGCCTCGAGGCCCTGGGCGACGATCTCCTCGTTGGGCTTGGTCGCGCCGGCCTTGACGAGGTTCCAGCTCGCCTCCGTGGCCTCGGCCTCGACCATCATGATCGCGACGTCCTCGGAGCCGTCGGCCCCCTGGACGACGCGGCCCGCGACGATGAGGTCGAAGACGGCCGACTCGAGCAGCTCGGCGTTGGGGAACGCGACCCACTGGTCGTCGTTCCCGGCCTGGCCGGGGATGAGGGCGAGGCGCACGCCGGCGATGGGGCCGGAGAAGGGCAGGCCCGAGATCTGCGTCGACGCCGATGCGGCGTTGATCGCGAGGGCGTCGTAGAACTCGCCCGGCGCGATCGAGAGCACCGTGACGACGATCTGGATCTCGTTGCGGAGGCCGTCGACGAACGACGGGCGCAGCGGACGGTCGATGAGGCGGCACACGAGGATGGCCTCGGTGGAGGGGCGGCCCTCCCGGCGGAAGAACGAGCCGGGGATCTTCCCGGCGGCGTACGAGCGCTCCTCGACGTCGACCGTCAGCGGGAAGAAGTCGAAGCCCTCGCGGGGGTTCTTCGACGCGCTCGTCGCGGAGAGCAGCATCGTCTCCTCGTCGAGGTACGCGGCGACGGCGCCCTGCGCCTGCTGCGCGAGACGGCCCGTCTCGAAGCGGATTGTGCGGGTGCCGTAGCGGCCGTTGTCGAGAACGGCCTCGGCGGCGGTGATTTCAGGACCTTCCAAGAGGTCTCTCCTTCTTTGTTTAGCCTCGTCCGCCCGTGTGACGGGCGAGGTTCATGCGAAGGAGCGGGAACAGGCAGATATAGGCCGCATGGCCGGAACCGAGGCCTCGCGCTCACCTGCGCTGGCCACCAGGAGAAATCCACCGGGCGCCGCGCGCCCGGGAGACCACTTCAGGGGACCAGCTTCCTGCCAGCCTGCTCCATGTCGTGTTGAGTTGCGGGCCGCACGTCCGCGCGGCCCACCCCACCCTATCAGCGTCGCCCTCGGAACCGCCTGACATCGCGCGGGCGTCCGGTGCGGGCGCCCGGGGCCCGACAGATGGCGCCCCGCTGAACGCGTCCGGACATCCGGTGAACATCGCGGGAACGGGCGTCCGGCGGGCATCCGCCGCGGTCGCGCCGCCGCCACCCTGGAGTCGTGAGAGTCGCGCTCTTCGCCGAATCCTTCCTCCCCCACATGAACGGGGTCACGAACTCCGTCCTCCAGGTGGTGCGCCATCTCGAGGCGGCGGGGCACGAGACGCTCGTCGTCGCGCCGGGCACGGCTCGCCGGAGGCCGGACGCCGCGGAGGGGCGCACGACGCTCGTCCCCTCCTTCCCACTCCCCTCCTACCCCGATGTGCGCATCGCGCTCGCCCCCGCCCGGCGCGTGCGCCGGATCCTCGAGGGCTTCGAGCCGGACGTCGTGCACCTCGCGTCGCCGTTCGTCCTGGGCTGGCAGGCCGCCGTGACCGCCGACGCCCTGCGCGTCCCGACGGTCGCGGTCTATCAGACCGACGTCGTCTCCTACACCGAGCGGTACGGCGTGCCGGGTGCGGCGTCGGTCGCGGCGGCCCACGTCGCGCGCCTGCACAGGCGCTCCACTCTCACCCTCGTCCCCTCGTCGGCCGCGCAGGCACAGCTCGAGGGCCTCGGCGTCGGCCGTCTCCGGCGCTGGGGGCGCGGCGTCGACGCCGAGCGCTTCTCCCCCGCGAGACGTTCCGAGAGCTGGCGGGCGCGGGTCGCTCCCGGCGAGCGGATCGTCGGCTACGTCGGGAGGCTCGCCCCCGAGAAGCAGGTCGAGGACCTCCGCGCGGTGAGCGACATCCCCGGGGCGCGGCTCGTCATCGTCGGCGACGGCCCCGAGCGAGCGCGGCTCGAGCGCCTGCTGCCCGGCGCCGTGTTCACCGGCTTCCTCGGCGGCGCCGACCTCGCGGAGGCGCTCGCGAGCTTCGACGTCTTCGTGCACCCGGGCGAGAGCGAGACGTTCTGCCAGACGGTGCAGGAGGCGCTCGCGAGCGGCGTCCCCGTCGTCGCGACGGGTCGCGGCGGCCCCGTCGACCTCGTGCGGAGCAGCGTGGACGGCTGGCTCTACCGCCCCGGCGACCTCGGCGATCTGCGCGGTCGCGTGACGGACCTCCTCGGCGACGAGTCCAAGCGGCGCTCGTTCGGCGCCGCGGCGCACGCGCGCGTCCGCTCCCGCACGTGGGCCGCGCTCACGGCGCAGCTCGTCGGCCACTACCGCGACGCCCGCACGGCGGGCGCCGCCGTCACGGCGCGCGTCGCGGCCGGACCGAGACCAATTCGTTATTTGTTTGAGTAGAGAACAAATAGCGGCTGCGATATGTTCGCGGCGTCGGCACAATAAGCCGGCGACCGGTGAGAGCGTGAACGACGGGGTGGCGCCCCGTCTCCGGCGCCAGTGGAGGCGCGGAAGGCGGCGGGCCCCTCCGACCGGCGGCGCGACGTCGCCGCCGGTTCGTCACGCGCATTTCAGAGAGGAAACGCACCACCATGACGAACAAGAAGCTCCTCGCGCTCGGGGCGAGCGCGGCGCTCGCGCTCGGCCTCGTCTCCTGCGCGTCCGGCGGCGGAGACGGCGGAGACGACGCTCTCGCCGACTGCAACGTCGGCATCTCGATGCCCACCCGCTCGCTCGAACGCTGGATCAACGACGGAGAGCAGCTCAAGGCCCTGCTCGACGACGCCGGATGCACGACGGACCTGCAGTACGCGGACAACCAGGTCAACCAGCAGATCAGCCAGATCCAGAACCAGATCGCCGGCGGCGCCAAGATCCTCGTCATCGCCGCGATCGACGGGGAGGCGCTGGGACCGGTCCTCGAGGAGGCCGCGGGGCAGGAGGCCACGGTGATCGCCTACGACCGGCTCATCAACGGCAGCGAGAACGTCGACTACTACGCGACCTTCGACAACTACCAGGTCGGCCAGCTGCAGGGACAGTTCATCATCGACCAGCTCGGCCTCGACGACGGCGAGGGGCCCTTCAACCTCGAGCCGTTCGCCGGCAGCCCCGACGACAACAACGCCGCGTTCTTCTTCGGCGGAGCGTGGGATCTGCTGCTGCCGTACGTCGAGGGCGGTCAGCTCGTCGTGCCCAGCGGCCGCGCGCCCTCGAGCTCGGCGGGATGGGCGAGCATCGGGATCCCGGGCTGGGCGTCCGACGACGCTCAGGCGGAGATGGACAACCGGCTCACCTCCTTCTACACGGGCGGCGAGCGCGTCGACGTCGTGCTGTCGCCGAACGACAGCCTGGCGCTCGGCATCGAGGCGTCCCTCCGCTCCGCCGGCTACACGGTGGGCGAGGACTGGCCGATCGTCACCGGACAGGACGCCGACGTCGCCAACGTCCAGGCCATCCTCGCGGGAGAGCAGGCGATGACCGTGTGGAAGGACACGCGGGCCCTCGGCAACCAGGTGTTCGAGATGATCCAGTCGATCGACGCCGGCGAGGAGCCCGAGATCAACGACACCGAGACCTACGACAACGGGGTGAAGGTCGTGCCCTCGTACCTGCTCGAGCCGGAGGTGGTCGTGGCCGACGACGTCGAGAGCAAGCTCGTCGACTCCGGCTTCATCGACGCCGACGATCTCGGCCTCTGAGGCGACGGCCGGCATCCCGCGCCGACCGCGGGATGCCGGCGCCCCCTGTCACGGCAGCAACGACGCAACGAAGGAGGACGGATGAGCGACGACCTCATCCTCCGGATGGTCGACATCACGAAGGAGTTCAGCGGAGTCAGGGCGCTCGACGGCGTCTCGCTCGACGTGCGGCGCGGCGAGGTCCACGCCGTCTGCGGCGAGAACGGCGCGGGGAAGTCGACGCTCATGAAGGTGCTCAGCGGCGTGCACCCCGTCGGGAGCTTCGCCGGCACGATCGAGTTCGAGGGCCGCCCCGCGGCGTTCAGGAGCATCAACGACAGCGAGGCCGAGGGCATCGTCATCATCCATCAGGAGCTGGCCCTGAGCCCGCACCTGTCCGTGGCGGAGAACATCTTCCTCGGGAACGAGGTCGCCACCCGCGGCGTCATCGACTGGAACAGCACCAATCGGGAGGCGGCGAAGCTCCTGGAGCGCGTGGGCCTCGACGAGAACCCCGCGACGCGCATCTCCGAGCTCGGCGTCGGCAAGCAGCAGCTCGTGGAGATCGCGAAGGCCCTGTCGAAGCGCGTCAAGCTCCTCATCCTCGACGAGCCGACCGCCGCGCTCAACGACGAGGACTCCGGCCACCTGCTCGATCTCATCGATCAGCTGCGCGCCCAGGGCATCACCTGCATCGTCATCTCCCACAAGCTCAGGGAGGTGATCCGGATCGCCGACACCATCACCGTGATCCGCGACGGCAGGACGATCGAGTCGATGCCGAGGGAGGAGGCGACCGAGGCGCGGGTCATCCGGGCGATGGTCGGCCGCGACCTGCACAGGATGTTCCCGCCCAGGGAGCCGCGGATCGGCGACGAGCTGTTCCGCGTCGAGAACTGGACGGTCCACCATCCCCTCGATCCCGGGCGGGCCGTCGTCGAGGACGCGAGCTTCGTCGTGCGGGCGGGCGAGATCGTCGGCTTCGCCGGTCTGATGGGCGCGGGCCGCACGGAGCTCGCGATGAGCGTCTTCGGCCGCTCGTACGGCACGAACATCAGCGGCCGGGCGTACAAGAACGGCCGCGAGATCCAGCTCCGCACCGTGCGGGAGGCCATCCGCAACGGCCTCGCGTACGCGACCGAGGACCGCAAGCGCTACGGGCTCAACCTCATCGGGGACATCACCGTGAACGTCTCGGCGGCCGCCCTCGCGCGTCTCGCGCGGTTCGGCGTCATCGATCCCCACCGCGAGTACAAGGTCGCCGAGAGCTATCGCCAGAAGATGAACATCAAGGCGCCCACCGTCGCCTCCCTCGCGGGCGAGCTCTCGGGCGGCAACCAGCAGAAGGTCGTCCTGAGCAAGTGGATCTTCGCGGGCCCCGACGTGCTCATCCTCGACGAGCCCACGCGAGGCATCGACGTGGGCGCGAAGTACGAGATCTACGGCATCATCAACGAGCTCGCGGCGCAGGGGAAGGCGATCGTCGTCATCTCCTCGGAGCTGCCCGAGGTCATCGGCCTCTCGGATCGCATCTACGCCATCTCCGAGGGGCGCATCACGGGCGAGGTCGCCCGCGCGGACGCCACCCAGGAGACCCTCATGCACTACATGACCGCCGGAAGGAACTGACCACCGTGAGCAACGCATCCGCATCCGCGCGCCGGAAGCTCCCGAAGATCACCATCAGCCTGCGCCAGTACGGCCTGCTCGCCGCGCTCGTGGTCATCGTCGCGCTGTTCCAGGCGCTGACCGACGGCCGGCTGCTCATGCCCGGCAACGTCAACAACCTCATCCAGCAGAACGCCTACGTGCTCATCCTCGCGATCGGCATGGTCATGGTCATCATCGCGGGCCACATCGACCTGTCGGTCGGCTCCGTCGTCGCGATGGTCGGAGCGGTGACGGCGATCGCGATCGTGCACTGGGCCCTGCCCTCATGGGTCGCCGTGCTCCTCGGGCTCGCGGTCGGAGCGCTGATCGGCGCCTGGCAGGGGTTCTGGGTCGCCTTCGTCGGCATCCCCGCCTTCATCGTGACGCTCGCGGGGATGCTCCTCTTCCGGGGGCTGACCCTCGTCCTGCTCACGGGAGGCACCATCGGCGGCCTGCCGCGCGACTTCACCGCGATCGGGGCGGGCTGGCTCCCGCCGGCGCTCGGCGAGATCGCCGGCGGCCGCGACGTGCTGACGCTCGTGATCGGGGCGCTGGCGGTCGCCGGCCTCGTGGCGCGGCAGGCGCGCACGCGCGCGACCCTGCGCCGGCTCGAGCTGCCCCGCGAGGGCGACCTGACGTTCTGGGGGAAGACCGCCGTCGCGGGCGTCGCGATCCTGCTGCTCGCGTGGCTGCTCGCCGGCTACAGCGGCACGCCGATCATCCTGCTGATCCTGGCCGTGCTCATCCTCGTCTACACCTTCGTCCTGAACCGCACGGTGTTCGGGCGGAGGATCTACGCCATGGGCGGCAACCGCTTCGCCGCCGGGATGAGCGGGGTGAACACCCGCTGGGTGGACTTCTTCATCTTCGTGAACATGGGGCTGCTGGCAGGCCTCGCGGGCGTCGTGAGCACGGCCCGCGCCGGAAGCGCGGTCGCGAGCGCCGGGCAGAGCTTCGAGCTCGACGCGATCGCGGCGGTGTTCATCGGAGGGGCGGCGGTCACGGGCGGCATCGGCACCGTCATCGGCGCGGTCATCGGCGGCCTCGTGATGGGCGTGCTCAACATGGGGCTCTCGATCCTCTCGGTCGACGCCGCATGGCAGATGACCATCAAGGGGCTCGTCCTGCTGCTGGCCGTCGCGTTCGACATCTTCAACAAGCGTCGAGGCGCCGCGCGTTAGCATCTGCTGTGCGACCCCTCCCCCACCGCTCCGAGGACAGCGACCGTGGCGCAGCCGACCATGACGGATGAGCGGGCCGGCGGAGCCCTCCAGCCCGCCGCCGCGTCCACGAACGCGCACGTGCGTCAGCGGAACCTGTCGACCGTGCTCGGCATCCTCCATCACGACGGCCCGCACTCGCGCGCCGAGCTGGTGCGGCGCACCGGCCTCACGCGGTCGACGATGACGGTGCTGACGGCGGAGCTCATGGAGATGGGTCTCATCCGCGACGGACCGGCGCGGGGAGGGTCCGGCCGCGTCGGACGCCCCGGCGTGCTCGTCGAGGCGAACCCGGAGGTGGCCGCGGTGGCGGTGCATCCGGAGTCCGACGCGATCACCGTCGCCGTCGTCGGCCTGGGCGGGGGCGTCCTGCGTCGCGTGCGCTACGACACGCCCGCCCCGGCGTCGGCGCGCGAGACCGTGCGCGTCGTCCGCTCGATCGTCGACGGGATGAGCGCGGACCTCGAGCGCGACCACAGGATCGTCGGCGTCGGCGTGGCCGTGCCCGGCCTCGTCCGCTCCCGCACGGGCAGGGTGCTGCTCGCGCCGCACCTGGGCTGGCGCGACGAGAGCATCGCCGAGGCCCTCTCGAAGAGCCTCGGGCGGTACGTCATCGCCGCGAACGACGCGAGCGTGGGCGCCCGGGGCGAATCGGTGTTCGGCGCGGGGCGAGGAGTGCGCAACATCGTCTTCGCCAACGGCACGTCGGCCGGGATCGGCGGCGGGGTGATCATCGGCGGGGAGGTGCTGAACGGCACGGAGGGCTTCGCGGGCGAGCTCGGCCACACCGTCGTCGACAGGAACGGCGCCCGCTGCCACTGCGGACGCCGGGGCTGCCTCGAGGCCGAGGTCAGCCTGCAGCGCCTGCTCCCGCACCTCGCCCGCACGCACATCGACGAGGACGAGCTGGACATCGCCCTCGGCCTCTCGCGCGACCCGGCGCTCCTGGCCGAGGTGTCGCGCCAGGCCGAGCTGCTGTCCGAGGCGCTCACGGACTTCGTGAACCTCTTCAGCCCCGACATGGTCGTCCTGTCCGGCTATCTCGGCAACCTGCTCTCCGTGAGCAGGGAGCGCCTGACCGATGCGGTCCGCGTCCATCCGGTGGGCGGGGAGACGCGATCCGTGCGTCTCGAGCGGTCGAAGCTGCGTTCGTCCCTCATGCTCGTCGGAGCCGCGGAGCTCGTGTTCGCGGACCGCGTGCTCCCGGTCACGGGCTGAGCGGCTCGGCGCCGACGGCGCCGTCCGAATGGCGGAATCGACCCGGCTCCCCTGTCGGACCGTGATGACGTCGTCCGAAGGCGTCGGTCAGCCGTCGCCGAGGAGGGACTCGAAGGAGGAGCCGCCGCCGAGATAGGTCTCGGGGTCGTACGGGTCGGCCCTTCGGCGCTCGCCGCGGCCGGCGATCGCGTCCGCCAGCTCTCGCGCCCCGCGGTCGACGCGCTTCTGCAACGGGGCGACGGCGTCCGCGCCCTGCCCCCAGTCGTCGGACGCCGCGAACACCCCCGTCGAGACGGGCTCGGCGTGCAGGTACGTGAACATCGGGCGGATGGCGTAGTCGATCGCGAGGGAATGCCGCGCCGTCCCCGCCGTCGCGCCGAGCAGCACGGGCGTGCCCTCGATCGCGTCGCGGTCGAGCACGTCGACGAACGACTTGAAGAGCCCCGAGTACGACGTCGAGAAGATCGGCGTCACCGCGATGAGCCCGTCGGCGGACGCCACCCGTTCCATGACCTCCGCGAGCGGCCTCGGCGCGAAGCCCGTGAGCATGTCGTTCACGATGTCGTGCGCGTGGTCGCGCAGCTCGAACACGGAGACCTCCGTCTCGACCCCGCGGGACGCCAGGTCGTCGACGACGGCCTTCGTCAGGCGATCGGCGAGCAGCCGCGTGGAGGAGGGATCGGAGAGCCCCGCCGAGACGACGACGAGGCGCCTGGCCGTCATCGCCCGTCGCCCCTGCCGGCCGCCGCGCCGAACGCCGAGCCCGGCGCGGACGCCGCGCCGTCGGTGTCCTGGTAGGGCGAGCCGCCCGTGACGTTGTCGCCCCGGTTCGCGTTGGGCCGCGGCTGCCGCGGCTCGGCGTCGCCGTACTTCGCCCTCACGCGCGCCGCGTGCGTCGGGGCGTCCGGGACGTTCGCCGGCCGGTTGCGGGCGAGCTCCTCGCGGAGCACGGGCACGACGTCGGCGCCCAGGAAGTCGATCTGCTCGAGCACCGTCTTGAGCGGGAGCCCCGCGTGATCGGTCAGGAACAGCTGGCGCTGGTAGTCGCCGAACGTGTCGCGCATCGACGCGTAGCGGTCGATCACCTGCTGCGGCGAGCCCACCGTCAGGGGCGTCATCTCCGTGAAGTCCTCCATCGAGGGCCCGTTGCCGTAGACGGGGGCCGCGTCGAAGTACGGGCGGAACCGATCGACCGCGTCCTGCGAGCTCTTCGCGATGAAGACCTGGCCGCCGAGGCCGACGATCGCCTCCTCCGGGGCCCCGTGTCCGTAGTGGGCGTAGCGCTGGCGGTACAGGTCGATGAGCCGCTGGTAGTGCTCCTTGGGCCAGAAGATGTTGTTCGCGAAGAAGCCGTCGCCGTAGTAGGCGGCCTGCTCGGCGATCTCGGGGGTGCGGATGGAGCCGTGCCAGACGAAGGGCGCGACGTCGTCGAGGGGACGCGGCGTCGAGGTGAATCCCTGAAGCGGCGTGCGGAACTTGCCCTGCCAGTCGACGACGTCCTCCGACCACAGCCGGTGGAGCAGGTTGTAGCTCTCGATCGCGAGGGGCAGTCCCTGACGGATGTCCTTGCCGAACCACGGGTAGACGGGGCCGGTGTTGCCGCGGCCCATCATGAGGTCCATGCGCCCGCCCGAGAGGTGCTGCAGCATCGCGTAGTCCTCGGCGATGCGCACGGGGTCGTTCGTCGTGATGAGCGTCGTCGAGGTCGAGACGACGAGGCGCTCGGTCTGCGCCGCGATGTAGGCGAGCGTCGTCGTGGGCGAGGACGAGAAGAACGGCGGATTGTGGTGCTCTCCGATCGCGAACACGTCGAGCCCCGCGTCCTCCGCGTGCTTGGCGATCGTCACGACGTCGCGGATGCGCTCCGCCTCGCTCGGCGTGTGTCCGGTCGTGGGGTCGCGCGTGATGTCGCTCACGGACATGAGTCCGAACTGCATCCCGGCCCGGGGGGTCGTGTCGCTCATCAGTGCCTCCGATTCCGCGCGCGGACGCCCGCTCGCCGTTCCATGCGAATGAATATACCCGGTACAACGGACGGGACGTGAATCCATTCCCGACCGGCGGACCGGACGACGTCCGCCTCCCGATATCGGTAGCGTAGGACGCGATGACGAGCGAGGCGCAGCCCACGGTCACGACGTCGACGGGGACGACCGCCCGGCGCGGTCGGCGCGTGCCGTTCTGGGACAACGCGCGGTTCGCGTGCATCGTCCTCGTCGTGCTCGGCCATGCGATCCAGCGCCTCGTCTACGACTCCGACGTCGCCTACGCGCTCTACCTCGCGGTCTACGCGTTCCACATGCCCGCGTTCGCGATCATCTCGGGGTACTTCTCGAGATCCGGACCGCCGTCGCGTCGCCAGATGGTGCGCGTCGTCACCGACATCCTCCTGCCGTACATCGTCTTCGAGGTGCTGTGGTGGTTCGCCAAGTGGCTCGTCGAGGGACGGGCCGAGCCGAACATCACGCAGCCCTCGTGGACGCTCTGGTTCCTCCTCGCGCTCGGCATCTTCCGCCTCGTGCTGCCCTATCTGGCCCTGCTGCGCTGGCCGCTCGCGTGGTCGGTGCTGATCTCCGTCGGGGCCGGCTACCTGCCGAACATCGACAGCACGTTCTCCCTGTCGCGCACGCTCGGCTTCCTGCCGTTCTTCGTGCTCGGATGGTGGCTGCGACGGCACGACGTCGTCGAACGATTCGGGCTGCTGCGGCGCCGCCCGTGGTGGCTCTCCGTCGGCGCGGCGGGGCTGCTCGCCCTCGCCGGATGGGTCGCGTGGGCCGGCATCGACCTCTGGCGCGAGGTCGAGCTGCGGTACTGGTTCTTCTACGACGACGCGTACGTCGACCTCCTCTCGCACCACATGTGGTGGGCGGGGGCCGTGCGGCTCGCGACGATCGCGATCGGCGTGGCGCTCTCCGCCGCGTTCTTCTCCCTCGTCCCCCGGCGGCGCACCCCCTGGACCCGGCTGGGGCAGTACACGATGTACGTGTACCTGCTTCACTCGTTCGTGCTCTACCCGTTCCGGGAGTCCGGCGTGCTGCGCGGCCTCGACCCGACGTGGTTCTGGCTGCCCGTCATGTGCCTGCTCTCGATCGCCGTCGCGACGCTGCTCGCGACGAGGCCCGTGCGCTGGCTGACGGGACCCCTCGTGGAGCCTCGTCCCCGCTGGCTCTTCGCGAGCCCCGGGCTGCTCCCGGGCCGCCGGAACGACCCCACGGGGTCGCGCCGCGCGAAGCGACGACCGCAGCGCGCCGGATGACGACGAAGGCCCGCCCCACACCGGGGACGGGCCTTCGGGAAGACGATTGAACGCTGGTCGCGCTCTGCCTAGCGGCGGAGTCCGAGACGCTCGATCAGCGCACGGTAGCGTGCGATGTCGATGTCCTGGAGGTAGCCGAGCAGACGACGGCGCTGACCGACGAGCAGGAACAGGCCACGACGCGAGTGGTGGTCGTGCTTGTGCTCCTTGAGGTGCTCGGTGAGGTCCTTGATGCGCTGCGTCAGCAGTGCGACCTGCACCTCGGGGGATCCGGTGTCACCGGGGTGCGTCGCGTACTCTTCGATGATCGCCTTCTTGACATCTGCTTCGAGAGCCATAGATTCGATCCCCTCTCTCCTCGTTGCGCGGCGCCCATCGCCTGATGCGTGGGCTCTCTTTCTCCGCGGCCGATCGAACGGCAACCACACGAGTCTACCGCAGCGGGACGGCGCGGGCGAACCGCTAGCCTCGTCTCTCGTGGAGCATCTCGCGGAGGGACGGCGCTGATGGCGTCGCGCGTCCTCCTCGACACGCGTCCCCTGACGCAGCACCCCGCCTTCGCCCGGCTCTGGGTCGGGTCGACCCTCGGCGGCCTCGGCGGCCAGCTCACGATCACCGCTGTGATGCTGCACATGTACCACCTGACGGGATCGACCTTCGCGGTGGCGATGATCGCGGTCGCGGGGCTGCTGCCCATGATCGTCGCGGGGCTGTACGGCGGCATGCTCGCCGACTTCTTCGACAGACGGCTCGTGGCCCTGATCGCGGCGACGGTCACCTGGCTCTCGACCGCGCTGCTGGCGGTCCTCGCCTGGACGGGACACGTCGGCGCCTGGTGGCTCTACGGCCTGTCGATCGTCAACTCCGCCGCGAACTCGATCGTCTCGGCGACGAAGATGGCGATCACGCCGAGGCTCGTCGGCGCCGCGCTCATCCCCGCCGCCGCGGCGCTCAACGGCATCACGGTCGGGGTCATGGTCATGGTCGGCCCGGCTCTCGGCGGCGTCCTCGTGGCGCTCTTCGGGTACCCCGTGACGTACACGCTCGACCTCGTCCTCATGCTCTCGCTGTTCCTCGGCCTCTGGACGCTTCCCCGCCTGCGCCCTGAGGGCGAGACCGCCCGCCCCGGCCTCGCGTCGCTCGTGGACGGCACGCGCTTCCTGATGCGCGCCCCGAACATCCGCACGCAGTTCCTCCTCGACATCGTCGCGATGACCTTCGGCAACCCGCTCGCCCTGTTCCCCGCGATCGGGGCCGTGCTGCTGGGCGGAGGGGAGGTGACGACCGGCCTGCTCGTCGCGGCGGGCGCCGTCGGCGCCTTCGGGTCGAGCCTGTTCTCGGGACGCGTCTCCGCGTACCGCCGGCACGGGCTCGGCATCGCACGCGCCGTCCAGGCGTTCGGCGTCGTCACCGCCGTGTTCGGTCTCGTCCTCGCGGCCGGCGCGGTCGGATGGCTCGGATCCGACGCCGCCGGGCCGGGGAGCCCGAGCATCCCGCTCATCGCGGTCGCGATGATCTGCCTCGCCCTCGCCGGCGCGGCGGACAACGTCAGCTCCATCTACCGCCAGACGATGCTGCAGTCCGCCGTCCCCGACGCCGTCCGCGGACGCCTGCAGGGCGTCTTCATCGTCGTCGTGACGGGCGGCCCCCGCCTCGGCGCGCTCTACGCCGGGACGCTCGCGACGGTCTCGGCCGACTGGTTCGGAGGCGTGCCGAGCACGTGGCTCCCGCCGCTGCTCGGCGGCGTCCTCGTCGTCCTCGTCGCGACGCTCGTCCTGAGGGCGTCGCCGTCGTTCCTCGCCTACGACGCGGAGTCCCCCGCTCCCTGAGCGCGCCCGGCCGCGGCATCCGGTCCGCGAGACTCCATCCCACGCGCGAGAATCCATCCCCGCCGCCGGAATTCTCGCGGCGGGGATGGATTCTCGCGGGTGGTGGGGGAGGTCAGGCCCCGAGGGAGGAGGTCAGGCCTCGAGGGTGCCCTGCAGGTCGAGGACGATCTTCACGTCCTTGCCGACGAGCACGCCGCCGCTCTCGAGCGCGGCGTTCCACGTGAGGCCGAAGTCCTCGCGGTTGATCGTCGCGTGTGCCGTCGCCCCGGCCTTGTAGTTGCCCCAGGGGTCGGTGCCGAAGCCGCCGAGCTCGAGCGCGAACGTCACGGGCTTCGTGACGCCCTTGATCGTGAGGTCTCCGTCCACGAAGAAGTCCCCGCCCTCGTGACGGACGCCCGTGCTCGTGAACGTGATCGCGGGGTACGTCTCGGGGTCGAAGAAGTCGGCGGACCGGAGGTGCTGGTCGCGCCCCTCGTCCTTCGTGTCGATGGAGGCCGCGTCCGCCGTGGCCGTCACCGAGGCCTCGAGGACGTTCTCGGGCAGGACGATGGTCGCCTGCTTGACCGCGAAGGCGCCGCGCACCTTGGAGATCATCATGTGACGGACCTCGAAGCCCACCTCGCTGTGCGCGGGGTCGAGCTGGTAGGTGCCGGGACGGTAGCCGGGGATGTCGATGGTCATCGGTTCTCCTTGAAGATCGGACCGCCCCACAGTGGCGGCATACGACAGAACAATACGCATTCAGTCGCATATATTCCAGACACGCGGGAGAACTCCCGGTGACATCCCGGGGACGCGCGGGGCACCGCACGGCTCGTCGTCCGTGCGGCGCCCTCGGGGAAGCGGATCAGGCGACGTCGATGAGATCGATGATGAAGATGAGGGCCTTCCCGCTGAGGAAGTGCCCGGATCCCGCGGGGCCGTACGCCAGGTGGGGCGGGATGACCAGCTCGCGCCGCCCCCCGACCCTCATGCCGGGGATGCCCTCCTGCCAGCCCTGGATGAGGCCGCGCAGCGGGAACTGGATGCTCTCGCCGCGGTTCCACGACGAGTCGAACTCGTCGCCGGTCTCGTACTCGACGCCCGCGTAGTGCACCGTGACGGTGTCGCCGGGATTCGCCTCGTCACCGTCGCCGACGATGATGTCTCGGATGACGAGCTCGGCGGGGGCGGGGCCCTCGGGTGCGTCGAACTCGGGTCTCGTGCGTTCTGCGCTCATACGTCCATCTTGCCTGCTCGCGAGCGGACGCGCACCGCGGCCGGCACGAGGCCCGGACAGGACTCAGCGCCCGGGCCGCGGCGATGCCTGCGAGACTTCCGAGCGCTGAGTTGATCTGAGACCAGGATCCTCCCGGCGCGCGCGCCTGTCAAGGCCTCCCTCGGGCGCTCAGGACGACAGCAGGGCCTGCCTCGTATGGGCGGCGCGCACGAGCAGCACGCGCTCGTCGTCGGCCGCCTTCGGATCGCGCCCCGAGATCGCGCGCTGGCGCGTCGCGGCGAGCGCCGTCGCGTCTCGGATGAACGACTTCATGAGCGCGGACCGGTCGCCGCGCAGCGAGCGCGCCCACGCCATCCCCGCCCGCCGTCCGGAGGGCGTCGCGAGCATCTCCACCTCCGGGGAGGTGAACCAGCCGGCCGCGGCGTACTCCCCCAGCCGCTGCTTCGTCAGCCGCTCCTCCTCGCGCCGCAGTCGCATGAGGATGAGGAGGAAGATCGCGAACAGCGGCACCTGCAGCACGACGTAGAGGTGGAGGAAGCCGCCGAGATCGGTGAAGGTGGCCGACGCGTTCCACAGCCCGTGGAGCACGATGGCGCCGATCAGGCCCGCGAGCCACGTCCGGAGGGACGCGCCGAACGAGGCGCCGCGCCGCGCGGCGAGCCCGAGCGCGAAGCCCGTCACGGCGGTGAACATCGCGTGCGCGAACGGCGACATGAGACCGCGCAGCACGAACGTCCAGGTCAGCGAGGCGGCGCCGCCCTCGATGGCGGAGACCGCGAAGTACTGGATGTTCTCGGTGAAGGCGAAGCCCGCGCCCACGAGAGCCCCGTAGACGACGCCGTCGACGGGACCGTCGAAGGCGCGGCGCCCCATCAGGAGCACGAGGAGCACGCCGACGCCCTTCGCGAGCTCCTCGACGATCGGCGCCTGCACGACCGTGCCGAGGGACTCGAGCGCGGCGAGCTGCGGGAGGGCGAGCGTCACGCCGAGGTCCCACAGCAGGGCGAAGCCCACCGACGCGATCGCGCCCCATGCGAGGGCGAAGACGACGAGGCTCCTGGGCTCCGGCTCCCAGCGGTCGACCCACAGCATCGCCGACACGACGACGGCGAAGGGGACGAGCGCGAGGACGAGGCCGACGACCGAGGCCGCCGCCCCCAGGGCGCTCGTGAAGTACGACACGAGGCCGAGCAGCAGGAGGGCGAGCACGCCCCACAGCCAGAACCAGGCGGTCCGGCCGCTCCGCGAGGGCACCGGCAGCCTCGGCAGGTGCGGCTGAACATGCCCGCCCGGCGGGATCGACGCCCCGTCCGCCCGGCGGGGCTGGTCGAGCGGAGTGGCGAACGGCTCCTGCGACGACGGGGGGAGGCCGGTGCCGGAGGTCATGGCTCACACTTTACGGCGGAACGCATTGTTCATATCGGTCGCAGCGGGGCGTCGGCGGCGTCGCCATGCCCGATAGCCTTGAGACCATGCGTTTCGCCCACGTGACCTTCCCCGGGGGCGTCGCCCCCTCCCTTGCGCTCGTCGACCTCGACGGAGCCGTCGACGTCGCAGCCCTCGTCGAGGACGGCCCCCGCACCGTCGAGCAGCTCATCGCCGGCGGGGACGCGGCGCTCGACGCCCTGCACGAGGCCGCCGGGCGGTACGAGGGGGCGTGGACGCCCGTCGCGGACCTCGACTTCGCGCCAGCTCTCCTGACCCCGCCGACCATGCTCGCGGTCGGGCTGAACTACGCCGCCCACTCGGGCGAGCTGAACCTGAAGACGGACGACACCCCGACCGTCTTCACGTTCTGGCCCAACTCCCTCCAGGGCCACGACCAGACCACGACCTGGTCGCGACGCCTGAGCGAGACCGTGGACTACGAGGCCGAGCTCGGCGTCGTCATCGGGCGGCCCGCCAAGGACGTGACGGAGGAGGAGGCGCTCGACTACGTGTTCGGGTACACCGTCGTCAACGACATCTCGGCGCGCAACATCCAGTACTCCGAGGCGCAGTGGTGCCGCTGCAAGTCGCTCGACGGCTTCACCCCGGTGGGTCCCTACGTCGTCACGGCCGACGAGATCGCCGATCCGCAGGATCTCCACATCTGGACCCGCGTCGACGGCCACATGATGCAGGACGCGTCGACGGACCAGATGGTCCGCACGGTCGCCCGGCTCATCGCGCACCTCTCGCAGGGCGTCACACTGCTCCCCGGCACCCTCATCTCGACGGGGAGCCCCGGGGGCTCGGGCTTCTCCCGCACGCCGCAGGTGCTGCTGCGCGACCGTTCCACGGTCACCGTCGGCATCGACGGCATCGGGGAGCTCACGACCCACTGCCGCATGACGGACTGAGCCGGACCGGGCTCAGGGGGTCGTCGGCACGTCCTCGGGAGCGATGACGGGGATGACGCTGGTGATCGGCTCGAGTCCCGACAGCCGCAGCGGGCTCAGCTGCTTGTCGACCTCGGCACGGTCCATGAGCCCCGCCTCGACGACGAGATCCGCGACGTTGCGGTTCGTCAGCAGCGCGGTCTTCGCCAGAGCGGCCGCCGCCGCGTAGCCGATGAAGGGCGTCAGCGCCGTGATCACGCCGACGCTGGAGCCGACCATCGCGCCGAGGCGCTTGCGGTTGGCCGTGATGCCGTCGACGCAGTTGACGCGCAGCGTGCGCATCGCCTGGCGCATCCAGATGATGGACTGGAAGATCGAGTGCGCGATGATCGGCTCGAAGGCGTTCAGCTGCAGCTGGCCGCCCTCCACCGCCATCGTCACGGTCACGTCCGCGCCGACCACGGCGAACGCGACCTGGTTGACGACCTCGGGGATGACCGGGTTGACCTTGCCGGGCATGATGCTCGAACCCGCCTGGCGTGCGGGGAGGTTGATCTCCCCGAGACCGGCCTGCGGGCCCGACGACAGCAGCCGCAGGTCGTTGCAGATCTTGGAGAGCTTGATCGCGTTGCGCTTGAGCGACGCGGAGAACGACATGAACGAGCCGGTGTCGCTCGTGGACTCGACGAGATCGCTCGCCGTCTCGAGGTCGAGTCCCGTGATCTCGCACAGATGGCGCTCCACCGCGGACGCGTATCCGGGATGCGTCGTGATGCCCGTGCCGATCGCCGTGGCGCCCATGTTGATCTCGTGCAGGAGCACGGCGTTCTCCCGCAGACGACGGTAGTCCGCGTCGAGCGTCGTCGCGAAGCCGTGGAACTCCTGGCCGAGCGTCATGGGCACGGCGTCCTGCAGCTGGGTGCGGCCCACCTTCAGCACGTCGTGGAACTCGACGGCCTTGGCGAGGAACGACCGCCGCAGCAGGTCGAGCTCTTCCAGCAGGGAGCGGAGCGAGAGCGAGAGGCCGATCTTGATGGAGGTCGGATAGACGTCGTTGGTCGACTGGCTGCGGTTCGTGTGGTCGATGGGCGAGAGGTACGCGTAGTCGCCCTTCTCGCGCCCGGCGAGCTCGAGGGCGATGTTCGTGATGACCTCGTTCGCGTTCATGTTGGTCGAGGTGCCGGCGCCGCCCTGCACGACGCCCACGACGAACTGCTCGTGGTGCTCGCCGTCGATCACGAGCTGCGCCGCCTTGTCGACGAGCTCGGCGCGCTCGTCGTCGAGCACGCCGATCTCGCGGTTCGCCCGCGCCGCCGCCTGCTTCACCATCGCGAGCGCCACCACGAGCTCGGGGTACACCGAGATGGGCCGCTTGGAGATGTCGAAGTTCTCCAGCGCCCTGGCCGTGTGGATGCCCCAGTACGCCTCGGCCGGGATCTCGAGGGATCCCAGGGAGTCGGTCTCGATGCGGATGGACGTGGCGTCGTGGGCCATGTGATGTCTTCCTCGTGGGTCTTCACGGCGATGTGGGACGGATGGCCCCGATCCTACCCGGGGCCCCGGGGCATCCGATCTCCGCGATGTACAGCGGATGGGAGCGATCTGTACGTCGTGGACGGACACGCCGTCGACCGCCCCCCGCACGGATAGCGTTGTCGTGTGACCGTCGAAGCAACCCCCGCCCAGCCCACCGCCCCCGTCGCCGCCCGGCGCCCCGTCGTCCGCTCGCACCACGGCGACGACGTCGAAGACCGGTACGAATGGCTGCGCGCGAAGGAGGACCCGGACGTCATCGCGCATCTCGAGGCGGAGAACGCGTACACCGACGCGCGTCTGGCGCACCTCGCGCCGCTGCGCGAGACGCTCTTCCAGGAGATCAAGGGGCGCGTGCGGGAGACCGACCTGACGGTGCCCGTCCGGCAGGGCGGATGGTGGTACTACGGCCGTTCGCTCGAGGGCCGGCAGTACGGGCTGCAGTGCCGGGCTCCGCTCGCGAGCGAGGACGACTGGACGCCGCCGCGGCTCGAGGCCGGCGTCGACGTGCCCGGCGAGGAGGTGCTCCTGGACGGGAACGCGGAGGCGGAGGGGCACGAGTTCTTCTCGCTCGGGGCGTTCAGCGTCACCACGGACGGCACGCGGCTGCTGTGGGGCGTCGACACGCAGGGCGACGAGCGGTACACCGTGCGGGTGAAGGACATCGCCACGGGCGAGCTGCTGCCGGACGTCATCGACGGCGTCGGCGGCGGCGCCCGGTTCACGCCCGACGGCGCGTTCGTCCTCTACTCGACGGTCGACGACGCGTGGCGCCCCGACGGCGTCTGGCTGCACCGGGTCGGCGAGGCGGGACGCGAGAACGACGTCGAGATCGCGCACGAGGACGACGAGGCGTTCTGGATCGGCGCGGGCTTCACGCGCAGCCGCCAGTACCTCGTCATCGAGTCGGCCTCGAACACGACGAGCGAGATCGACGTCATCGCGGCATCCGACCTGCCGCTCCTCCTCGCGGACCCCGAGGCCGTCGACGCCGTCTCGATCTGGGATCGCTCGGCGAAGGTCGAGTACTCCGTCGACCACGCCGTGATCGAGGGGCGCGACTGGCTGTACGTCCTCCACAACCAGGACGCGCTCGACTTCGAGCTCATCCGCCTGCCCGCCGACGACGAGGACGCCGAGCCCGAGGTCGTCATCCCCCACTCCCCCGGCACGCGCCTGGAGAGCGTCGACTGCCTGCGCGACTTCGCGATCGTCGAATACCGCTCGGGCGGCATCCCGCGTGTCGGCATCCTCGACTACGCGACCCACGCGGTGCGCGAGATCGCGTTCGACGAGCCGCTGTACGACGCCGGCTCGGGCGGCAACCCGGAGTGGACGCAGCCGGTCGTGCGCCTGAGCTACGGCTCGTTCACGACACCCGGCACGGTCTTCGACTACGACGTCGCCACGGGCGAGCTGCGCGAGCTCAAGCAGGTGGAGGTGCTGGGCGGCTACGATCCCGCGGACTACGGGCAGGAGCGCCTGTGGGCGCCCGCGGGCGACGGCACCGAGATCCCCGTCTCGCTCGTCTGGAAGCGCTCCTTCGGCGCGCCCGGCGAGGCCCCGCGGCCCGTCCACCTCTACGGCTACGGATCGTACGAGCATTCGATCGACCCCGGTTTCTCCTATGCGCGGCTCTCCGAGCTCGACCGCGGCGTCGTCTTCGCCGTGGCGCACGTCCGCGGCGGCGGCGAGATGGGACGCGCCTGGTACGAGAACGGCAAGCTGACGCGCAAGCGCAACAGCTTCACGGACTTCGTCGACGTGGCGCGCTTCCTCGTGGACCGCGGCTACACGTCGCCCGACCGCATGGTCGCCGAGGGCGGGTCGGCGGGGGGCCTGCTCATGGGCGCGGTCGCGAACCTCGCCCCGGAGCTCTTCGCCGGCGTCCTCGCCGACGTGCCGTTCGTCGACGCGCTCACGACCATCCTCGACCCTTCGCTCCCCCTCACGGTGATCGAATGGGAGGAGTGGGGCGATCCGCTGCACGACGCCGACGTCTACGCGTACATGAAGTCGTACACGCCGTACGAGAACGTCCGCGAGGGCGTGGCGTACCCACGCATCCTCGCCACGACGTCGCTCAACGACACGCGCGTGTTCTACGTCGAGCCCGCCAAGTGGGTCGCGCGCCTGCGCGAGGCCGGCGCCGACGCGCTGCTGAAGTGCGAGATGGTCGCCGGCCACGGCGGGGTGAGCGGCCGGTACAACGCCTGGCACGACCGCGCGTTCCAGCTGGCCTGGCTGCTCGAGGCCGTGGGACTGGCCGAATAGGCGGGCCGGGCGTCAGGACGGCTTGCGCGAGAAGGCGTCCAGACGCTGCTCGGGCGTGAGCGCGGCCATGGCCGCGTACCACGCGGGCGTGAACGCGTCGCCGGGCTCCGCCGACGCGATGGGCACGACGGAGTGCGTGATCGTGTCCTCGTACACGTGCACGAGATGGAACGACTGCCCCGCGTCCATCCCGTTCACCCGCTGCGCGGGCAGCGAGATGTCCATCGTGTAGCAGGAGGCGGATGCGACGCTGACGGGGACGCCCGCGAAGGTCCCGCTCGTGGAGTAGTGCAGATGACCGGCCAGGATGGCGCGCACGTCGCTTCCGGCGATGACGGCGGCGAGCCGGCCCTGGTCGCGCAGCTCGAGGACGTCGAACAGCGGGATGTGGCTCGGAAGCGGCGGATGGTGCAGGGCGAGGACGGTGCCCAGCGGCGCCGGCTCCGCGAGCACCTCCGCCAGCCACGCGAGCTGCGCGTCGTCGAGATCGCCGTGGTGCCATCCGGGCACGGTCGAGTCCAGCGCGACCAGACGCAGGCCGCCGAGGTCCCAGACGCCCGTGAGCGGCTCCTGCGTCGACGCGAGGCCCAGCAGGTCTCGCCGCAGCTCCGGCCGCTCGTCGTGGTTGCCGGCGACCCAGACGACGGGCGCCCCGAGCCGCGCGGCGACGGGATCGACGAGCTCCCGGAGGCGCACGTAGGCCTCCGGCTCGCCGAGGTCGGCGAGGTCGCCCGTGAACACGAGCGCGTCGACGCCCCCGGAGAGGCGTTCGACGCGCTCGAGGGTCGCGACGAGGTTGGCGTCCGCGTCGATCGTGCCGCTGAGACGGCGGCCGCCCCCGACGAGGTGGGTGTCGCTCAGATGGACGATCGTCCGGGAGGCCGGCGGATGCTGACCGAGCTGAAGCATGCCGCCAGCCTACGACGCCGCGCCGACGCGGATCAGCCGAAGAGGGCGGCCGCCTCCTCGTAGCGGTACAGCGGCACGCTGTTGAGCTCGCCGAGCGCCTCGTCGAACGGAACGCGCACGATGTCGGTGCCCTTGAGGGCGACCATCTGACCCCAGGCGCCGTCCACGACGGCGTCGGCGGCGTGCAGGCCCAGGCGGGTGGCGAGCACCCGGTCGAAGCCCGACGGCGATCCGCCGCGCTGGATGTGGCCGAGCACGGTCGCGCGCGTCTCGATGCCCGTGGCCTCCTCGATGAGCGGGGCGAGGACCTCGCCGATGCCGCCCAGACGCGGGCGGTTGAACGCGTCGAGGCCCTTGTCGCTGTACGCCTCGTCCTGGCCCTCGATCTTGAAGCCCTCCGCGACCACGACGAGCGGGGCGCGGCCGCGCTCGTGCGCCGCGAGGACCTGCTTCGTGATCTCGTCGAGCGAGAGCGGCACCTCGGGGATGCAGATGATGTGGGCGCCCGCCGCCACCCCCGAGTGCAGCGCGATCCACCCGACGTGACGCCCCATGACCTCGGCCACCATGCAGCGCTGGTGCGAGTCTCCCGTCGTGCGCAGCCTGTCCATCGCCTCGGTGGCGATGTTGACGGCGGTGTCGAAACCGAACGAGTAGTCGGTCGCGCGCAGGTCGTTGTCGATCGTCTTCGGCACGCCGAGGACGGGGATGCCGTCGTTGTTGAGCCGCTGCGCCGCCGCGAGGGTGCCCTCGCCGCCGATCGCGATGATGCCGTCCAGCTTGTGCCCGTAGAGCGTCTTGGCGATGTTCTCGGCGCCGCCGCGGTCGCCCTCGTAGGGGTTCGTCCTGCTCGTGCCGAGGATGGTGCCACCGACCTTCGAGAGGCCTTTGACGTCGCGACGCGTGAGCGGGGAGAAGTCGGCCTCGACGAGGCCCTTCCACCCGTCGCGAATCCCGACGAACTCCATGTCGTAGGCCTCGGTGCCCTTGAGCACCGCGCCGCGGATGACTGCGTTGAGGCCGGGGCAGTCGCCACCACTCGTCAGAATGCCGATCTTCATGACATCAACGCTAGGGCATCCCGGAGGGTGCGATTCACCCTCCGGGCGACGAATCCCGAACGGCTACTCGCCGCCGAGGGCCTGACGCAGCAGATGCATGAGGGCGGCGAGCTGGACGGAGTCGCTCGACGCGTCGTCGAACGCCTCGCCGTCGAGCGCACGGCCGGCGAGACCCTGCTTGCGGTCGATGAGCTCGGCGATCTTCGTGTCGATCGTGTGGGCGGCGATGATGCGCCACGCGGTGACCGGCTCGTCCTGCCCGATGCGGTGCACGCGGTCGATCGCCTGCGTCTGCTCGGCCGCGGTCCAGCTGAGCTCGGCGAGCACGACGTTCGACGCCACCTGCATGTTGACGCCGACGCCCGCGGCCGTCAGCGAGCAGACGGCGATGCCGACGTCGGGGTCGCTGTTGAAGGCGTCGATCGCGGCCTGGCGGACGACGCTCGTCTGCTCGCCGCGCACCGAGACGGCCTTGATGCCCGCGGCGGCGAAGTGCGCCTCCGCCTGGTCCATGACGTCGATGTGCTTGGCGAAGAACACGACCTTGCCCACGGAGCGCTGCAGCTGGGCGGCGTAGTCGGCCGCGAGCAGCGCCTTCGCCTGGCCGATGCGGCGCACCATCGCGAAGACGTTGTCGCCCTCCGTGCCCGCGGCCTTCGACTCCTCGAGCTCGCCCTGCGCGACGAGGCGGACGATGTCGTCGTCGATCTCGCCGGCGGCGAGACCGCGGTCGCCTCTGGCCTCGATGATCCGGCGGTAGCGGGCGGCGAGCCGCTCGCCCAGCTCGCGCTCCGCCGCGCGGATGCCTCGGCCGAACTCGTCGTCGAGCTGCACCGGGAGGTCGGCGACCAGCTTGTCCGGGAGATCCTTGGCGACGTCCTTCTTGCGACGGCGCACGATGCCCATCGAGATGACGGCGTTGCGGGCCTCCGGGTAGAAGGCCTTGTCGGCGGGGGTGAGGCCCGTCTCGTCGAGCTTCTCCATGAGCTCCGCGCCGGGCTTCTCGCCGTTGGTCCAGCCGAGGAAGCGCCAGATGGCGTCGAAGTCCTCGACGTCGTTGATGAGCGGGGTCCCCGTGAGGGCGAGCAGCAGCGGATCGCCTCCCGGCGTCGTCTCGCGGACGCGCTGCGCGAGGGCGAGCACGTTCTGCGAGCGCTGCGACGTGAGGTTCTTGATGAAGTGCGCCTCGTCGACGACCATCCCGCGCAGGCCGATCGTGGCGAGCCATCCGAGATGCCGGTCGAGGATCTCGTAGTTCACGATGAACACGTCGGCGAAGGCGTCGACGTCGCGCCCGTCGCCGTTGATGACCGTGGCGCGACGCTGCGGCGTCCATCGCTCGACCTCGCGCGCCCAGTTCATCTTCACGACGTTCGGGACGACCACGACGAGGGGGTACGCCTCGGCGACGGATGCGGCGAGCACCGACTCCGCGGTCTTCCCGAGGCCGGGCTCGTCGGCGAGCAGGAAGGATCGGTGCCCCTCGCGCACCGCCTCGAGGAACCGGGACTGGTGCGGCATCACCTCGAGGCCCTTGGGAGAGAGCCTGTCGAACTCGGGGACGGGGGGCAGCGGCATGGTGGCCGCGCCCCCGCCGGCTCCCTGTTCGAACGACTTGTAGAGCGGCCCCATGAGCTCCCAGCCGTCGAGACGGCGACGCGGCGACGGCGCGGGGACGGCGCGCTCGAGGTCGGGGGCGAGGAACGGGTTGGCGTCGAGGCGGGCCTCCACCTGCGGCGGCGTGACGGCGCGCTCGGAGACGACCACGGACACGACGGGCGTGGCGATGACCGGCTTGTCGTCGGTGATGACGAGCTCCTCCGGCGGCAGATCGGCGCCCGATTCGAGCAGCCAGTCGCGCCGCATGCGGCGGGCGACGGGCGAGGTCGCGTGGTCGGCCTCGAGCAGCTGGATGAGCGAGGTGTCGCGGGCGGCGGTCTTGGCGAGGATCGTGGCCACGCCGTCGAGCCGCTTGAGGAGCTCGGCGCGCACGCCGTCCGCGAGCGCCGCGTCGGCCTTCACCCTCGCGCGCTCCTCGCGGACGAGGAACGCGATCACCTGGAACTTGACCCGGTTGGTGGGGCCCAGCTTGTTGCGCTGCGCCTTCGCCTCGATCTCGCGGACCTTGCGGGCGAGGATCGGGATGATCGGGGCCTCCTCGTCGCGTCGTGCGGACGAGGACGTCTTGCGCTGTCGCGCGGGTGCCGTGGTCGGCATGCTCCTCCTGAGCGTCGCTGCCGGCTGCTCCATGAGCCCTGCCGGTCGAAGTCGTGCGTGCGTCACGCGCTGCCAGGCTGCGGGTGGTGTCGCCCGCCTTCTCGCCGGACGGCGACCGAGTCGCTCTTCCACTCGGCATCCGATGACGCGGCCCGCTCTTCCGGCGCTGTCGCGTCGATCGGATGAGCGGAGGCCTCACGGGCATTCTACGGCATGCGCGGCGCCGTCTCCTGCGAGCGGCGCGCGCGTCATCCCCAGAGGCTCGCGATGATGTCCTCGGTGTAGTCGGGCTCGAGATTCGTGTTGAGCCAATGCGTCGCCACCCAGCCGTTGCCGCCGAGCACGTGCACCTCGCCCGAGGACGCCGTCGTCTCGCCCTCGAGGGTCTGCTCCCGGTCGCAGCGCGTGACGACGTCGCGGTCCTCGCACGCGAAGCCCGCGTCCCGCAGGGCCGTGCGGACGGTCTCGGCCTGGGCCGCGTCGACGATCGCGACGGTGGTCGCGGTGCCGACCTCGCTCGCCGCGCCCCACGTGCAGCGGATGCTCGGGGCGACGTCGAGGACCTCGAGCGCCGGCACGACCTCCGTGGAGAGCATGGTGAGGCTCTCGTCGTTGAGCGGGGCGACCTCCTCGCTGAGGATGCCGAGCCCCCGCTCCGTCCACACCTGCTCGCACGACGCCGGCAGCGCGATGTCGCCGGCCGCCGGGGGATCCTCCGTGGACTCGGGGTCGGCGCTCGCCGTCGGCGCCGAGGTGACGGTCGGCGTCTCCGCGGGGAGGGTCGGGGCCCCCGTGGCGTCGGGCGTCGTGCCGACGCCGCCGCTCGCGCACCCGGCGAGGGCGAGCAGCATCCCGGCGGCGAGGAGGGGCAGGACGCGGCGCTTCATAGGGCCGACGCTAGCGGAGCCGTCCCCCGGACGGCGACGACGCCCGCCGATCGTGATGCAATCGCGTCGGATCGGCGGACGCTCGCCGCCGCCGCGAAGGCCCCCACGAGGGGTGTCCCGCCCGCGGCGCCGGGTACGCTGGTGCGATGGCCATCGAGCTCACCGAGACGGCTGTCGCCGCCGCCATCGACCACGCGATCCTCAAGCCCGACCTCACCCGGGCCGACGTCGACCGCGAGCTCGACGTCGCCGCGGAGTGGGGCGTCTTCAGCGTATGCGTGCGTCCGTCCGACGTCTCCTACGCCGTGCGGCGTCTCGCGGGGACGGCGGTCGCCGTCGGCACCGTCATCGGCTTCCCGCACGGCACGACGTCCACCGCGGCGAAGGTCGCCGAGCTCCGGCAGGCGCACGAGGACGGCGCGTCCGAGTTCGACATGGTCGTGCACATCGGCGCGCTCCTCGGCGGCGAGGACGAGCGCGTCGTCTCGGACATCCGCACCGTCGTCGACGCCGCGGGCGGCCTCGTCACGAAGGTGATCCTCGAGACGAGCTTCCTCGACGACGAGCAGATCGTCCGCGGCAGCCGCCTCGCGGAGGCGGGCGGCGCGACGTTCGTGAAGACGTCGACGGGCTTCGCCGGCGGCGGCGCGACGGCCGAGCACATCGCCCTCATGCGCCGCAGCGTCTCCCCCGCGGTGCAGGTCAAGGCCTCCGGCGGCGTCCGGGGGCTCGAAGCCGCCGTCGCGATGCTGGAGGCGGGTGCGACGCGCCTCGGCACGAGCGCCAGCGCCATCATCCTCGGCGAGCTGCGCGCCCGCGCGGCGGGCGGTCCGGCGACCGGCACGGAGGACGCCGGCTCGTACTAGGCGGGTCTCACGGCGCCGGAGGCCGTGCGATCAGGACGTCGCCGCGACCCTCGAGGCGGACGACGCCGGCGCCGTGCGGCACGAGCACGGTCGCCCCGCGAGCGCACCGCGCATCCCGGCCCGTCGCGGGCCGCAGCACGACGTCGCCGGAGACGACCAGCACGACGGCGAATCCCGCCGCGAGCTCCGCGCCGCCGCGCGCCTCGCGACGTTCCAGCCGGAAGTACGGATCCGCGGCGTCGGGCAGCGGGCGACCGGCCGAGGCCCGATGGACGAGCCCGTCGACGTCCGAGCCCGTCCGCGCCGTCGTCTCCACCGCGTCCAGCGCACGGTCGAGGCCGAGTCCGAGGTGCCCGTCCTTCGCGCCGTCGATCGCGAATCCGCGCCACTCGAGCAGGATCGACAGGTCCTCGGGCTCCTGCACCTCGAGCAGGAGCACGCCCTCGCCGATCGCATGGAGCACCCCGGGAGGCACGAAGACGACGTCGCCCGGCGCCACGTCCCGCCGATGGAGGAGCGCCAGCAGACGCTCGGTGTCCTGCCCCTCCACGAGCGCACGGAGATCCGCCGGCGAGACCGTCTCCCTCAGCCCCAGATGGACGGATCCGCCCTCGAGGATCCACCACGCCTCCGCCTTCCCGTGCGCACGCCCGAGCTCGCGCGCCGAGAACACGTCGTCGGGATGCGCATGGACGGGGAGCCGCTGACCCGCGTCGAGGAGCTTGACGAGCAGGCGGGTGTCCGCGCCGTAGGCGGCGACGTGCGCATCGCCGAGCC
This sequence comes from Microbacterium sp. AB, assembly GCF_032878875.1. Classification (NCBI taxonomy): domain Bacteria; kingdom Bacillati; phylum Actinomycetota; class Actinomycetes; order Micrococcales; family Microbacteriaceae; genus Microbacterium; species Microbacterium betulae. Next base: position 2,490,431 of record NZ_CP118157.1, read on the forward strand.
AGGCGACGGGATCCGCCTCGACGGCATCGCGCAGAAGCCGTCCGTCGGGCAGCGCCGTGAGTCCCTGCGGCGCCTCGCCCGCCACGGCCGTGACGGAGGCGACCCAGTCCTCCGGCTCGTGGCTCCCCGCGTCGGGCTCGCCCCTGAGCGCGGTGATCCGCTGTCCGCCCCGGTAGAACCGGTGCGCCGGACGGTTGGAGGGCAGGACGACGAGGTCCATCAGGGAGCGTCCTCCCGTGCCAGCTCGGCGATGAACCCGCCGACGAACGTGTCGCCCAGGCCGATCGTGGTCGGCCGATCCGGATGCAGGTCGAACGCCGGGAGGCACCGCGCGCGACGACCGAGGCGCCGCTCCAGCTCGGCGGCGAACGCCCGCGCGGCGGGCTGGCGCTCGCGAGCGGCGACCGAGGAGACGTGCGCGTCTCCGATGTCGTCGCCGTACAGGTACCGGGCCCCCGCGGCGGCGTTGCCCGCGTCGGCCGCCGCCGCGAACGACGCCGCCCGTTCCCCGGCCACGACGGTCCAGTGGCGCGTGTGGACGACGAGCGTCGCCTGCCCCAGCTCCGCCTTCATCTCCTCGACCGCGGCGGCCACGGCCGAGACGTCGAGCAGGTCGAGCGTCCTGCCCCGCCTCGCCTGGAGCTCGTCCTCGTTCATGCCGAACACGTCCACGACATCCGCGAGCGCGCGCGACACGAGCGGTGCGAAGCGCTGGTCGTGGAAGCCCGCGTCCTCGTAGACGACCACGCCGCCCTCCGGCATCCTCGCGATGACCTCGCGGATCTCACGGAGCCGCTCGCGCAGGACCCCCTCGTCCTGGATCGTGTTGAACCCGGAGACGAGGAACACCCCGGCCTCCGCGACGCGATCGCCGAGCTCGGGCGCGAGACGCAGCGCGCTCGCCGGAGGGTCGTCGGCGACGATGACGCGGTTCGCGCTCGGAGCGACGATCGCGACCTCCCCGATCCGTGCGCCATCGCCCTCACGGTACTGGACGATCAGGTGCGGGTCGAGGGTGTCCTCGGTCGCGCTCGAGATGGACGCGCACTCCGCGGGCAGCAGACGACGGACGGTGTCGTCACGGCTCACGAGGTGGAGGAGCGACGGGACGCCGAGGCGGCGCAGGAGGAGCGCGGCCCGCACGCTCGTGCCGCCGAGCGCGACCTCGGTGCGGAAGCGGGCGGCGAACCGCTCGACGACCTCCGACGACGCCGCATGCCGCTCGCCGCCGCGGCCGGAGGCGAGGAAGCTCAGCAGCGTCACGAGCAGGCTCCTCTCGTCGACGACGGACCCCGGTGCGGCGAGCTCTCCCACGGCGACGGCGTACTCGTCGGCGAGCGCCTCGATCGTCGCGCCGTCCCACTCGATGAGATAGTCGACCGTGCCCTGGAGCCCCAGGACGACGGGCCTCACGATCCCCTCCCCTCCCCCGCCGCGGCGCGCATCATGCCGTCGCCGTCTGTCCCGACGTGAAGAGGTCGGCCTTCCGCGCGGGCAGCGGCCGGTAGAGCGCGGCCTTGCCCGCCGCGCCGAACAGGTCGATCTTCTGCGCCGCGACCGCCTTCAAGGCCTCGATCGCCGGCGGGACGATCGCATCGGGCTCGCGCAGGCCGCGGTCCTCCAGCACCCCGCGGAGCGCCTCGTGGTACGCGACCTTGATGTCGCTGGAGATGTTGATCTTGTTCACGCCGCTGCGCGCGGCCTCCCCGACCTCGTCGTCGGGGTTGTTCGACCCGCCGTGGAGGACGAGCGGGATCCCGACGGCCGCCTTGATCTCGCGCAGCAGATCGAGCCTGAGCTGCGGCGTGATGTCGGCGGGGTAGATGCCGTGACGCGTCCCGATCGCGATCGCGAGGCTGTCGACGCCCGTCTCGCGCACGAAGGCGACGGCGTCCTCGGGGTCGGTGTAGACGATCCCCCCGTCGGCCGACTCCATCTTCCCGATCGTGCCGAGCTCGCCCTCCACGGAGACGCCGACGGCGTGCGCGGTCTCGACGGCACGCCGCGTCCACGCGACGTTCCGCTCGAAGGGCTCCGCCGACGCGTCGAGCATGACCGAGGTGAACCCGCCCTGGATCGCCGCGACCATCTGCTCGTGGCTCGCCCCGTGGTCCCAGTGGATCGTGGCGGGGATCGGCGAGCGGTGCAGGCGGTTGCGGATGGCATGGATCACGTCGAAGCCGAGCAGGTCGATCTCGTTGGGATGGATCGCGACGATGAGCGGGGCGCCCCTGTCCTCGCTGACCTCCACGAGGCCGTTGAACATGTGGTAGTCGGCGACGTTGAACGCGGGGATCGCGAAGTCGTTCGCGCTGGCGACGTCGAGCAGGTCCTTGCCGGATACGAGCATGGGTGTCTCTCCTTCTGGGGTGGGGTCGTGGGTCCTCTGGGGCGTCAGCTCTTCACGGATCCGGCGGTGAGACCGCCGATGAAGTAGCGCTGGAAGAAGAGGAACAGGATCAGGACGGGGATCGATCCGACGACGCTCATCGCCATCATCTCGTTCCACTCGTACGAGTGCTGGCCCATGAGCAGCTGGATGCCGATGGGGACGGTGCGCATGTCGACGGTGCGCGTGAGCGTGAGCGCGAACAGGTACTCGTTCCAGGCGAGCATGAACGTGTACATGCCGACCGACACGATGCCGGGAGTCGCCACGGGCACGAGGACGCGCCACAGCGCCGTCCAGGTGCCGCCCCCGTCGACCCGGACCGCCTCGTCGAGCTCCCGCGGCAGGGTGTTGAGGTAGCCGGTCATCATGATGATCGCGTACGGCAGCGTGAAGACGAGGTACGTGAGGATGAGGCCCGGATAGGTGTCGTACAGGCCCAGCGCCACGATCAGGCCGAAGTACGGGATGAGGAGCGTGATGGGCGGGACCGCCTGCACGCTCACGACGATGACGTTGAGGGGCTCCTTGAACCGGAAGTCGAACCGGCTGAACGCGTATGCGGCGAGGATGGCCACGACGAGCGTGCACGCGACCACCGCGAGCGCGACGACGTAGCTGTTGACGAAGAACCGGAGCTTCTCGGGGTCGGTGAGGATCGACGTGTACGCCGCGAACGAGAACGACTCCGTCACGAGCCGCGGGGGCGAGGCGAAGATCTCGGTGTTCGACTTGAACGAGCTCGCGAGCATCCACAGGATCGGGAGGCCGGCGAAGAGGGCGCCGGCGAACAGGCCGAGCGCCGTGAGGGCCTTCGCGGTCGTCCGGCGGGCCCTGCGCGACACGGCCCTGCGGGGGACGCGCCGGCTCGTGACGAGGGTCTGCGTGGTCGTGGCCGAGGCGGTGATCGCCATCGTTCAGTCCTTCCTCCGCTGATGCCGTGCGTAGAACACGGCGAGGACCATCGACAGCGCGAGGACGATGACCGCGCTCGCGGATGCCGCGCCGAACTCGTACCGCGTGAACGCGAGCTTGTACGTGAAGGTGCTCACCAGCTCCGTGGCGTCGACGGGGCCGCCGCCCGTCGTCATCCAGATGAGGGCGAACTGCTGAGACGTCCAGATCAGGTCCAGCAGCGACATGCTCACGATGATCGGCCGCAGCTGCGGCAGGGTGACGGCCGTGAACCGCTGCCAGGGGCCTGCCCCGTCCACGCGTGCCGCCTCGTAGAGCTCCGAGGGGATGCCCTGGAGCCCCGCGAGAAGGCTCACCATGAAGAACGGGTAGCCGGCCCAGATGTTGACGAACGTCACGGCGCCCAGGGCGAGCGAGGGATCGGCGAGCCACTCGATCTGTCCTGCGCCGAGGAAGGAGAGCAGGTGGTTGACCACGCCGTTCGGGTTGAGCAGGAGACGCCAGAGCACCGCGACGATCGCGACCGTGAAGAGCCAGGGCAGGACGTAGATCGTGCGGTAGATCGCGATGCTCGCGCGCCCCAGGAGGCGAGAGTCGAGCAGCAGGGCGAACGCGAGACCGAGGACGAGGTGCGCCGCGACGCTCGTCACGGTGAACACGAGCGTGTTGCGGATCGACGTGTGGAAGCGCGGGTCGACGAGGAGGTCGGCGAAGTGCGCGAGGCCGACGAACCGCGGGTCGGGGTCGCTGATGACGTTGTCGAAGAGGGAGTAGCCGATGACCGTCGCGATCGGCACGACGAGGAGCACCCCGATGAGGATCGCCGTCGGAGCGATGTAGAGGTACGGCTCCGCTCGCCGGCCGATCCGCCGGCGGCGCGCGCCCGCCTCCCGCGCCGGCGGGCGGGACGTCCCCGGCGCGGCGATCTCTCGCGATTCCTCCGCGACGGAGAGCATCAGAACTCCGCCTCCCACGACTCCTGCGTGCGCGAGAGCATCTCGTCGAGCGCGATCTCGCCGTCCAGCAGGCGCTGGAACTGCTCGTCGAACTGGCGCATCAGCTCCTCCGCGACGGGGAGCCCCGTGAACTCGTTGGCCGGGTAGCCGTCCTGGTAGATCTCGAACGCCTGCGCGAAGAGCTCGTCGTCGTCGACGAAGTCGGGCACGGCGTTCACGTTGCCCGGGAACGCCTTGGCGGCGGACGCAAGCTCTGCGTTGCCGGACTCGCTCATGAGGAACTCCACGAGCTTCCAGGCCTCGGCCTGGTGCGGGGAGCTCTCCGACACGCCGACGCCCCAGGAGGCGTAGGGGATGCCGCGCTCGCCCTCGTACCCGTCCTCGGCGGGGAGCGCGCTGATGCTGAACTCGAGATCGGGGTTCGCCTCGCGGATCGTCGTGAGGTGCGCGAGGGAGTCGATCATCATCCCCACGCGCCCGTTGGCGAACTCCTCCACCATGTCCTGCTCCTTCATCGTGAAGGCGCCGGGCGCGAAGACGCCGTCCTCGTAGAGGTCGGCGAGATAGCCCACCGCGCTCGTGACCTCGTCGTTCGTCAGGTCGGGCTCGCCCTCGTCGAGCATCGACCCGCCCGACGCCCAGACCCACGACATGACCTGGTTCTGGATGCCGCTGGGCGTCTCGAGCGAGAGCGGCATCGCCGTGCCGTAGGCGTCGCCGAGGTCGGTGACGGCCTGCGCCGCCTCCGCGAACGCGGTGCGGTCGCTCGGAGGCCCGTCGACGCCCGCCGCCGAGAGCAGCGCGTCGTTCGTGTACAGCGGATAGACGAAGTTGACGACGGGGAGCATGTACGTCGCCCCGTCCACCTGCACCTGCGATGCGAGGGCGCCGTCGTCGTACCCCTCATCCGCCATGAGCGCCGTGAGGTCGGCGATGGCGCCCTGCCTGGCGAAGTCGTTGACCCAGGCGCCGTCGAGACCGACGACGTCCGACATCGTCCCCGACGCCGCTCCGGCGAACAGCTGCTCGCGGGTGGAGGCGTAGGGCCCGCTGAGCAGCTCGACGGTGATGCCGGGGTTCTCCGCCTCGAAGGCGTCGAGCAGCCCGCGGAGCGCGCCGTCGGGGAGCTCGGGCTCCCACCACTGGGCGAACTCCAGGACGACGTCGCCGCCCGACTCGGACGGCCCGGAGCCGGCGCAGCCGGCGAGGGCGAGCGAGGCCGTCGCGAGGATCGCAGCGGCCGTGCGCATGTGGTTCATGTGAGCTCCTTTGCTCAGGTTCCCGTATCTGCGTTTATCTACAGCTTTATGCTGTTTTGTACAGCTACAGGCATGCTAGCTGCAACCTTTCGCAGATTTCAAGCATCACTTTCGCCGCTCCCTGCGCGCAGCCGAGTCGGGGGACAGCCGTCCTCTGTGATAGGAAGGCGGCATGACGGCGGGGGACGCGGACGGCAAGCGCAGAGAACGGCGCCTTCCCGCGGGGAGGAAGGCGGAGCTCGCCGCGTACGTCGCGGCGAACCGCCAGGTCACCGTCGCCGAGCTCGCCGAGCGCTTCGCGGTGTCGATCGACACGGTGCGACGCGACCTCGATCAGCTGGACGCCGAGGGCAGGCTCATCCGCACGCACGGAGGCGCCGTCAGCACGGACGCCGGTGCACCTCCGGACCAGGGTCTCGGCGTCCGCATGCGCATGCGCGCCGAAGAGAAGGAGACGATCGGCGAGCTCGCCGCGCGGCTCGTGCCCGACGGCGCGGTGGTCGTCGTCAACTCGGGGACGACGACGCTCGCCGTCGCTCGCCATCTGCGCGATCACCGCGATCTGACGATCGCGACCAACAGCCTCGTCCTCCCCGGCGAGGTGTCGCCGACGGCGCTGCGCGAGCTCTACGTGTTCGGCGGCTCGGTCCGCACGATCACGCAGGCGACGACCGGACCGGTGAGCTTCCGCCCGACGGCGGCGGGCCCGGACATGGACATCCGGGCCGACCTCGCCATCATCGGGGTGGGAGCCGTCTCACCCGACGGATACAGCACGAGCAACCTGGCCGACGCCGCGATGATGTCCGAGATGATGTCCCACGCGGCGCGCGTGGCCGTCGTCGCCGACTCGTCGAAGTTCGGGCACCGCCTCTTCGCACGCGTGGCCCCTCTCGGCGCGGCGTCGTTCCTCGTCACGGACGCGTCGCCGCCCGACGACCTCTCCCGCGCGCTGCTCGCAGCGGAGGTGGAGATCCTCACCCCGGCGAGCGCGGCGGGGGCGCAGCGCTCCTGACGATCGCCCAGCCCGCACGGAGGCGGGTCGCCTACCGGAGCGCCTCGCGCACGCGCACGACGTCGTCGGTCATCTGCGCGACGAGCCTCTCGATGCCCTCGAAGGCGACCATGCCGCGGATGCGCGCGGCGAACTGCACCTCGACCTGCAGACCGTAGAGGTCCAGGTCGTCCTCGTCGAGCACGTACGCCTCGACCTGACGCCGTTCCACGTCGTCGAAGGTCGGATTGGTCCCGACGGAGACGGCCGCGGGGTATCTCACCCTCGATCCGAGGCCGCCGCGCGGCGCCACGAGCCAGCCGGCGTAGACGCCGTCGGCCGGGACGAAGCCCTCGGAGTCGGGAGAGAGGTTCGCGGTCGGGAAGCCGAGCTCCCTGCCGCGCTTGAGGCCGTGCACGATCTCCCCGCGCACCGTGTGGAATCGCCCGAGCAGCTTCGCGGCGCGCTCGACGTCCCCGACGGCGAGGAGCTCTCGGATCCACGACGAGGAGACGCGACGGCCGTCGCCCGAGCTCGCGATGTCGGGCATGACCTCGACGGAGAAGCCGTGCTCCTCCCCCATCCGCTCGAGCAGCGCGGCGTCGCCGGCGCCGCCCCGGCCGAAGCGGAAGTCGCCGCCCACCAGCACCCGCTCGGCGCGGACGGCGCCGACGAGCACGCGTTCGACGAACGCCTCCGGCTCCTCGGATGCGAGTGCCTCGTCGAAGGTGAGGACGAGGGTCGCGTCGATCCCCGTGCGCTCGATCAGGTCGATCTTCTGCCTCACGCCGACGAGCGGCTGCGGGCATCTCTCCGGGGCGATGAGCGCGAGCGGATTCCGGTCGAACGTCACCGCGACCGTGCGCGCCCCCGTGCCGACGGCGTCGACGAGCATCTGCTCGATGATCGCGCGGTGCCCGGCGTGCACGCCGTCGAACTTGCCGATGGCCACCACCGACGGACCGAAGTTTTCCGGCACCTCGGCGGCGTCCCGGAAGAGGATCACCGCGTCTGCTCCACCGGCACGGCCTGCTCCGCCGGCACGCGGGAGGGGCCGTGGTGCACGACGAGCCACCAGATGCCGAAGAACGGCAGCACGAGCGGCACCCAGAAGTAGCCGCTCCCGTACAGCGACCACACGGTGGCGTGCTGGAACAGCTCGGGCGCCGCGATGCTGAGCGTCCCCACGACGACGACGCCCACGAGCTCGAACACCACCGACACCCACGCGATGCGGTACCACACGCGGCTCTTGGCGAACATGAGCGCGAGCGTGGCGAGGATGTAGACCACGGCCGCCACCGCCGACAGCGAGTAGGCGAGCGGCGCCTCGTCGAAATCCCGCAGGATCTGCACGGTCGAACGCCCGGTGGCCGCCAGCGCCAGGATGCCGTAGACGAACACGAGGACCATGCCGACGCCGGTCATGCGGCGGGTGCGCGAGGGTTCTGTCATAACGGGTCCACTTTAGTTCCTGTCGGCGCGCGGACAGCTCATCCCGCGCGTCCGCGGCGTCCCGTCAGGCGATCTGGATGGTCCAGATCACGTGCATGCGGTACACCATGATCGCCACCGCGAGCGAGAGCACGCCCATGACGACCACGCTCCACCTCGTGCGGTCGACGAAGGCCCACACGACGCCGGCGATCGGCAGGATCGCCGCCGTCACGAGATAGGCCCAATACTCGAGCAGGTCGCCCGTGGGCGGGTTGCCGACGAGGGGGGCCACGATGGCGACCACGATCTGCGCGATGAGCAGCACCTGCACGAGGGCCAGGGCTCCGACGGACACGTCGCCCGGGCGGCGCCCGGCGAGCCCGAGCACGACGCAGAGGACGCCCGCGACGGTGGCGACGGCGACCTGCGCGATCGTGAACCAGAGGATCATGCGCGGCCCGCCCGAGGCTCCGGCATGTTCATCGCGCTCTTGAGGGCGGACCCGCGTCGTTCGACGACGCCGATGAGCGCGCCGTCCGGATCGACGGCCGCCGCGAGGGACCCGTCGAGCCGCGCGGCGGCGCCCTCCAGCCGCTTGCCGTGTCGCAGATCGCGCGCCTCCTCGGCCGTCGCGTCGAAGCGTCCCAGCACGCGCGCCGCGATCTCCGCCGGATCCTGCGGCGTCGCGGCGTCGAGGTCGTCGACCGCGACCGCCTGCGCCACGTCGAACGGGCCGACGTGCGTGCGGCGGAGCGCCGTGAGGTGCCCGCCGACGCCCAGATCGGCGCCGAGGTCACGGGCGAGGGCCCGGATGTAGGTGCCGGACGAGCAGTCGACGACGACGTCCAGGTCGACGGACCCCTCGCCGCGGCGGACGGCGACGACGTCGAGCCGCGAGACGGTCACCTCGCGCGGTGCGAGCTCGACCCGCTCGCCGGCGCGGACGCGGTCGTACGCACGCCGTCCGTCCACCTTGATCGCCGACACCGCGCTCGGCACCTGGGAGATCGTGCCCGTCAGGCGCTCCGCCCCCGCCGCGATCGCGTCGTCCGAGACCTGCGCGACCGCCTGCGCGTCCGCCGCGGAGACCACATCGCCCTCGCCGTCGTCCGTCGTCGTCGCCTGCCCCAGGCGGATCGTCGCCGTGTAGGTCTTGCCGAGCCCGACGAGGTACGTCAGCAGCCGCGTCGCCCCCTCGATGCCGAGGACGAGCAGCCCCGTGGCCATCGGGTCCAGGGTCCCGGCGTGGCCGATCCTCCGCGTGCCGAACGCCCGGCGCGATCGCGCCACGACGTCATGGCTGGTGATGCCGCCCGGCTTGTCGACGAGGAGGACTCCTCCGGGGCTCGGATCTCGTGACGCCATCCGTCCAGCGTATTGCGTCGGCGGGATGCGGGCGTGCGGATCCCTACGCGCAGGCTTCGTACGCGGGGGTCTCCAGCGCGGTGACCGTCACCGACTGCGCGCCGGCCTGGCCGTCGGCGAACTCGAAGAACAGCGCACCGTCGTCCGCGTCGTCGCCCGCGACGCGGAGGAACGAGAGCCCGTCGACGGGCGAGTCGACCTCGACCGCCTCCGGGAGGGACGCGAGCACGTCGTCCCGCGTGGCGCCGACGCCGAGGCCCTCGTCCGTGCGGGGCCCGATGGCCGTCACGTCGCTGAGCCACTCGACCGTGACCCCCGTCACCGGTCCGTCGTCCTCCGTCTGGTCGCGCTGGAACGAGACGAGATAGGAGCCGTCCGACGCGCTCCAGTACGCCACCCATGCGCAGGCCGAGTCGTTGATCCAATCGCTCGGCAGCTCGGCCAGGGTGTCGGCGAAGCTCTCCCCCAGCTCGACGGGCCCGATCTCCCCGTCCTCGATCTCCCACGTCGACGGGTCCGCGGGATCCTCCTCGACCTCGCCCGGCCTGGCGGAGGTCGGGGGCGGCGAGCTCGGGGTCTCCTCCGCGGACGCGCCCGAGGTCGGCGAGGGCGTCTCCGTCACGACTTCGTCGGCGGCGTCATCCCCCGCCGCGCAGCCGACCAGCGCCAGCGTCAGCGCTCCGGCCAACGCGATGCCCCTGGTCACGTGCGTCATGATGATCTCCTCTCCGCGTCCCCTCATCGACGGTAGTGCCAGGATCCGCGCACTCGGTAACGGTTAGGACGCCGTCCGATAACGCTTCGGTCGCGCCCGGCTGTACGCACGCTGACCGCGCACGGGGCGATGTCGGATGCGCCCGCACGTAGGCTGGGAGGATGCCCGCCAGCGCCCTCTCCGACACGCTCGTGCCGTGGTTCCGGGAGCACGCGAGAGACCTGCCGTGGCGGCGTCCCGGGTACGGGGCGTGGGGCACGCTCGTGAGCGAGTTCATGCTGCAGCAGACGCCGGTCGCCCGCGTCGTCCCGCATCTGGAGGCGTGGCTCACGCGCTGGCCGACGCCGGCGGCGCTGGCCGACGACCCGCCGGCGGAGGCCGTGCGGCAATGGGCGAACCTGGGCTATCCGAGGCGCGCGCTGTGGCTGCACCGCGCGGCCGTGGAGATCCGCGACCGCCACGACGGCATCGTCCCGCGCGACGTCGACGCGCTGCTCGCGCTCACCGGCATCGGCGACTACACCGCGCGCGCCGTCGCGAGCTTCGCGTACGGCGAGCGGCATCCCGTGGTCGACACGAACACGCGACGCGTGATCGCCCGGGCGGTCGACGGCCGCGCGCAGCCGGGGCCGCCGCACCGACGCGACCTCGAGGCGATGGAGCGGCTGCTCCCCTCGGCGCCGTCGGAGGCGGCCGTCATGAACGCCGCCGCCATGGAGCTCGGGCAGATCGTCTGCACCGCCCGCGCCCCGCGCTGCGACGCATGCCCGATCCGGCATACATGCGCCTGGCTGACCGCCGGCAGACCGGGCACGCCGGACACGCGACGTCGCCAGGCGCGCTACGAGGGCAGCGACCGGCAGGCACGCGGGGCGGCCCTCCGCGCGCTCCGCGAGCGCGATCCGTCCGCGATCGCGGAGGGAGCCCTGCTCGCGGGATGGCCCGACCGAGCTCAGCGCGACCGGGCCGTCCTCTCGCTCCTCTCCGACGGGCTCATCGAGTCCGCCGACGGGATGCTGCGCCTGCCCCGATGAGGCTCAGGCGTCCTCTTCGTCGCCCTCGCGCGGCTTGACGTACGGGTCCTCGCCCGCGGCGTACTGGGCCCCTGCGGCGATGCCCGCCACGGCCTCGTCCCGCTCTCGCGCCTCCCGCAGCAGCTCCGCGAGATGGTCCGCCGTCTCCGGCAGCGCGTCGGGGATGAACTCGAGCGACGGGGTGAGCCGGGTGTTCAGCTGCCGTCCGACCTCGCTGCGCAGCATGCCCGTCGCCGCCTTCAGCGCGGCCCCGCTCGCCTCGCGCTCCTCGTCGGAGCCGTAGACCGTGTAGAACACCGAGGCGTGCTGCAGATCGCCGGAGACGCGCACGTCGGTGAGCGTCACGAAACCGAGACGCGGGTCGCGCAGGCCCTTCTCGAGCCGCTCGGCGAGGATGACGCGGATGCGATCCGCGAGACGCGCCTGTCGTTCCTGTCCTGCCATGGTGTCCTCCTCAGGATGGGACGGCCCTGCCGGGCGGCCGAGGCCGCCCGGCAGGGCCCTTGTGCGGAAGTCGCGTCAGGAACGCGGCTTCTCGACCATCTCGGTCGTCTCGATCTCGTCGCCGACCTGGATGTCGTTGTACTTGCCGAGGCCGATGCCCGCCTCGAAGTCCGTGCGGACCTCGGTGACGTCGTCCTTGAAGCGGCGCAGCGACTCGATCGCCAGGCCGTCGGCCACCACGACGCCGTCGCGGATGACGCGCGCCTTCGCGTTGCGCGTGATCGTGCCGGAGCGGACGATCACACCGGCGATGTTGCCGACCTTCGAGGACCGGAAGATCTCGCGGATCTCCGCGACGCCCGACTGGACCTCCTCGTACTCCGGCTTGAGCATGCCCTTGAGGGACTGCTCGACATCGTCGATCGCGTTGTAGATGACCGAGTAGAAGCGCACGTCCACGCCTTCGCGTGCAGCGGCCTCCCGGGCCTTCGCGTCGGGCCGGACGTTGAAGCCGATCACGATCGCGTTGTCGATCGTGGCCAGGTTGACGTCCGACTCCGTGATCGCGCCCACGCCGCGGTGGATGATCCGCAGCTGCACGCTGTCGTCGACCTCGATCTTCAGGAGGGACTCCTCCAGCGCCTCGACGGCACCGGCGACGTCGCCCTTGATGATGAGGTTGAGCGACTCGACCTTGCCCTCCTCGAGGGCACGCGTGAACTCCTCGAGCGACATGCGCTTGCGGGCCTTGGCCAGCTGGGCGTTGCGCTCGACGGCCTCGCGCTTCTCGGCGATCTGACGCGCCGTGCGGTCGTCGTCCGTGACGATGAACGTGTCACCGGCACGGGGCACCGAGCTGAGGCCCTGCACCTGGACGGGGCGCGACGGAGCGGCCTCGTCCACGGCGTCGCCGTTCTCGTCGATCATGGCGCGGACGCGGCCGTAGGCCGTGCCTGCCACGATCGGGTCGCCGACGCGCAGCGTGCCCGCCTGGACGAGCACCGTGGCGACGGAGCCGCGCCCCTTGTCGAGCTTCGCCTCGATCGCGACGCCGCGGGCGGCCTTGTTCGGGTTCGCACGCAGGTCGAGCCCGGCATCGGCCGTGAGGAGCACGGCGTCCAGGAGATCCTGGATGCCGACGTTCTCGCGAGCGGAGACGTCGACGAACATGACCTCTCCGCCGTACTCCTCCGCCACGAGCCCGTACTCGGTCAGCTGCTGACGCACCTTGGCCGGGTTGGCATCGGGCTTGTCGACCTTGTTGACCGCGACGACGACCGGCACGCCGGCCGCCTGCGCATGGTTCAGGGCCTCGACCGTCTGGGGCATGATGCCGTCGTCGGCCGCGACCACGAGGATCGCGATGTCGGTCACCTCGGCGCCGCGGGCTCGCATGGCCGTGAAGGCCTCGTGACCCGGGGTGTCGATGAAGGTGATCGCGCGCTCGAAGCCCTCGTGCTCCGTCCACACCTGGTAGGCGCCGATGTGCTGCGTGATGCCGCCGGCCTCGCCCGCGACGACGTTCGTCTTGCGGATCGCGTCGAGCAGTCGCGTCTTTCCGTGGTCGACGTGCCCCATGACGGTGACCACCGGGGGACGGATCTCGAGGTCGGCCTCGTCCTCTTCGAGCTCCTCCTTCTCGAGGTCGAGGCCGAAGCCCTCCAGGAGCTCCTTGTCCTCGTCCTCGGGGGAGACGATCTGGATCTTGTAGCCGAGCTCCGAGCCGAGCACGTCGAACGTGGCCTCGTCGAGCGACTCGGTCGCCGTCGCCATCTCACCGAGGTGGAACAGCACCGTGACGAGGTTGCCCGGCTGGACCGTCATGCCCGTGATCGACTCGATCTTGTCGGCGAAGTCCGAGATCGACGCGCCGCGGCGCATCCGGATGATCGTGTTGCCGTCGCCGCGGGGGACCTTGACGCCGCCGACGATCGGCGCCTCCCGCATCTCGAACTCTTGACGCTTCGCACGACGCGACTTGCGCTGCTTGGACTTGCCTCCGCCCTTGCCGAAGGCTCCTGCCGTGCCGCCGCGACCGCGACCGCCGGGACCGGGACGACCGGCGAAGCCGCCGCCGCCCGGCGCGCCGCCGGGACGGAAGCCGCCGCCTGCCCCGGGACCGCCGGGACGACCGGCGCCCGCGCCGCCGGGACGCTGCTGGAACGGAGCGCCGGGACGACCGCCGCCTGCGCCGCCGGGACGACCGGCGCGCGGAGCGCCCGGACGGGGAGCACCGGGGCGCGGGGCCTGCGGCTTGGGGGGACGGGGGATGTTGCCGGGCGACGGGCGCTGGCCCATGCCCTGCTGGGACGCGAACGGGTTGTTCCCGGGACGCGGGCCCGCAGGACGCTTGCCCATGCCCTGCTGGGACGCGAAGGGGTTGTTGCCGGGGCGCGGTCCGCCCGGACGGGGTCCGGGGGTCGGGCCGTCGGCCTCGGGAGCCGTCTCCTCGGGCGCCGAGGATGCGGGCGCCGAGGATGCGGGCGCCGAGGATGCGGGCACCGGGGCCTCGTCCGCGACGGGGGCCTCGGGCGCGGCCGGGGCGGCCGCCACCGGAGCGTCCGCCTGCTCGGCCTGCGGCTTCTCCGCGGGCTTGGCGGGGCCGGGCGTGGGCGCGCCGGGGCGCGGCGCGCGGGAGGCGCCGGGGCGGGCCGCCGGTCCGGGGCGCGCGGAGGCGGGCTTCGCAGCGGCTGCGGCCTCGGCGGGCTTGGCGGCGCCCTCGGACTCGAGCGCCGCGCGCAGCTTGCGCGCGACGGGGGGCTCGATCGTCGACGACGGGCTCTTCACGAACTCGCCGAGCTCCTTCAGCTTCGCGAGCGCGAGCTTGCTGTCGACGCCCAGCTCCGCGGCGATCTCATGTACGCGTGGTTTTGCCACAATTCTCCTGTCAGGGCGGCCCGCCCCGGACAGGGCAGACCTCTAAAGGCGGACGGGTCTCATTTCGAGCCGTTCACTTGATTTCCATAGCTGCTCAGCCATCTCTCGAAGGTCTGCGTGTCAAGCGGGCCTGACACGCGCAATGCGCGCACGAAGGCGCGGCGCTTGAGGGCGATTCCGATGCAATCGTTCGTCGGGTGAACCCACGCGCCTCTTCCCGGCATGACCGCTCCCTCGTCTGGGACGAGTTCCGAGTCGATGACGACCACTCTGAGCAGAGCGGCTCGGGAAGCACGCGTGCGACAGGCGACGCACATCCGTACGGGTTCCATCCTACACCTCGGTATCGGAGCCGCCGCCGCTCGCGTGTCGCGGACGGCCGCGGTCGGGCCGACTCCTCCGCGGGGCTCAGCCCTGCTCGAGGATGCTGTCGGGCTGGATGTCGATCTTCGCCCCCGTGAGCTTCGCGGCCAGGCGGGCGTTCTGGCCCTCCTTGCCGATCGCCAGCGACAGCTGGTAGTCGGGCACGAGCGCGCGGACGGCCTTGGTCGTCGCGTCGAGGACGAAGCTGCTGGTCACCTTCGCGGGCGACAGGGCGTTCGCGACGAACCTCGGAAGCTCGTCGTCGTGGTCGACGATGTCGATCTTCTCGCCGCTCAGCTCCTCCGTCACGGCGCGCACGCGGCGTCCGAGCTCGCCGATGCACGCGCCCTTGGCGTTGATCGAGGGGTCGCGGGCCACGACGGCGATCTTGGTCCTGTGTCCCGCCTCGCGGGCGAGCGACGTGATCTCGACGAGGCCGTTCGCGATCTCGGGGACCTCGAGGGCGAAGAGCTTGCGGACGAGGCCCGGGTGGGTCCGCGACACCGTGATCTGCGGCCCCTTGGTGCCCTTGGCGACGCTCGTCACGTAGACGCGCAGACGCGAGCCGTGCGCGTAGTCCTCGCCGGGGACCTGCTCCTCCGGCGGGAGGATGGCTTCCACGGACCCGAGGTCGACGTGGATCATCCGGGGGTTGGGGCCCTGCTGCACGACCCCGGCGACGATGTCGCCCTCCTTGCCGCGGAACTCGCCGAGCACGGCGTCGTCCGCGATGTCGCGGAGGCGCTGGCTGATGACCTGCTTGGCCGCGTAGGCGGCGATGCGCCCGAAGTTCTCGGGGGTCGTCTCCTCCTCCCCGACGACCGCGCCCTCCTCGTCCCTCACGGGGATGAGGATCGCGACGTGGCCGGACTTGCGGTCGAGATGCGCGCGCGCACCCTCGGGGATCTGCCCGTCGTCGGAGACGTGCTTGCCGTAAGCCGTGAGGATCGCCTGCTCGATGATCCGTACGAGCTCCTCGAACGGGATCTCCTTCTCGCGCTCGACCGTTCGCAGCAATCCGAGATCGATATCCACAGCGTCCTCCGTATTCAGCTCTCACCGGCAGACGTCACGCCGATATCACCGCAACGATACCGGATCCGGCCCGGGAGAACCTGCGAGGAGGCCACGCCGGGCGCGCCCCGCAGCGTGCGACGCCGCCCAGCGGAGGACGATCCCGTGGGGGCGGCGGATGGCGACGAGGACGTCCTCCTCTCGCCGCGTCCGCCCGCCCTCAGCGCGACGTGAGACGCGTCACGGCGTCGGCGAGGGACACGACCTCGCGGTCGCCCGTGCGACGGTCCCAGAGCTCGACCTGGCCGTCGGCCGCGCCGCGACCCGCCACGACGAGCCTCGGGACCCCGATGAGCTCGGCGTCGCCGAACTTCACGCCGGGCGACGCCTTCGGCCGGTCGTCGTAGAGCACGTCGAGACGGGCGGCCTCGAGATCGGCGACGAGCTGCTCGGCGAGCCGGTACGCGTCGTCCCCCTTGCCCGTCGCGACGACGTGCACGTCGAAGGGCGAGACGGTCTCGGGCCAGATGAGGCCCCTGTCGTCGTGGGAGAGCTCGGCGATGATCGCCAGGATGCGCGTCACGCCGATGCCGTACGAGCCCATCGTGACCGTGACGAGCTTGCCGTTCTCGTCGAGCACCTTGAGACCGAGCGCCTCGGCGTACTTGCGCCCGAGCTGGAAGACGTGGCCGATCTCCATGCCGCGCGCGAGCGCGACGGGACCCGAGCCGTCCGGTGCGGGGTCGCCGTCGCGCACCGAGGCGACCTCGACGAAGCCGTCCGACGCGAAGTCGCGGCCCGCGACGAGGCCGTGCACGTGCTTGTCGAGCTCGTTGGCTCCCGTGATCCAGCTCGTGCCGTCGACGACGCGCGGATCGAGCAGGTACCGGATGCCGGTGGCCGACTCCTCGCCGAGCATCGGGCCCTGCGGGCTCCACGGCCCGATGAAGCCGCGCACGAGGAGCGGGTGACGGGCGAGGTCCTCCTCGGTGGCGGGCTCGACCTCGGCGGGCGCGAACGCCACCTCGGCGCGCTTGGCGTCGACGTCGCGGTCGCCCGGGAGGCCGACGACGACGATCTCGCGCGTCCCGTCGAGATGCGTGAGCGCGAGGACGACGTTCTTGAGCGTGTCCGCGGCCGTCCGCTCGCCATCGAGCACCTCGTTGGCGTGGTCGACGAGGGTCTGGATGGTCGTGGTCCCCGGCGAGTCGAAGACGACGGGGTCGGGCAGGCCGTCGAACGGGATCGGCTCGGGCGCCGTCGTGGTGAACGCCTCCACGTTGGCGGCGTAGCCGCCCTCCGTGCGCACGAACGTGTCCTCGCCGACGGGGGTCGGGTGGAGGAACTCCTCCGAGCGCGAGCCTCCCATGGCGCCGGCGTCGGCCTGCACGATGACGTACTCGAGGCCGAGGCGCCGGAAGATGCGCTCATACGCGTCGCGCTGCGCCGTGTAGCTGCGGTCGAGGCCCTCGTCGGTGTGGTCGAAGGAGTACGCGTCCTTCATCGTGAACTCGCGGCCGCGCAGAAGCCCCGCGCGCGGACGGGCCTCGTCGCGGTACTTGTCCTGGATCTGGAAGAGCGTGAGGGGCAGGTCCTTATACGAGTTGTAGAGGTCCTTCACGAGCAGGGTGAACGCCTCCTCGTGCGTGGGCGCGAGCAGGTAGTCGCCGCCCTTGCGGTCCTGCAGACGGAAGAGGAGGTCTCCGTACTCGTCCCAGCGTCCCGTCGCCTCGTACGGCTCGCGCGGCATGAGCGCGGGGAAGTGCACCTCCTGCGCCCCGGCCGCCGTCATCTCCTCGCGGATGATCCGCTCGATCCTCGCCTTGACGCGCAGGCCCAGCGGCAGCCAGGCGAAGACGCCTGCCGCCTGGCGTCGGATGTACCCCGCGCGCACGAGCAGCCGGTGGCTCGCGACCTCCGCCTCGGCGGGGTCCTCTCGGAGCGTGCGGACGAAGAGATGCGACAGACGGGTGACCACGGAACGAGTCTAGGCCGTGGCTGCGGGACCGTCCTGCTCCCCGCGGGCGTGGGGCGTCACACTCCGGCGGCGCCGTCCGACACCTGTCATGAGGCGCACCGCACCCGGCGGACGGCCGACGAGGAGAAACCCATGACACGGATCAGCATCGGGCGCACGAACAGACTCGGCTATGCCGCCGTGGGCGCGTTGGAGGCCTACGCGAGAGGCGCGGTCGACCGCGAGCTCTACGAGCTCGTGAAGCTCCGCGCATCCATCGTCAACGGATGCGGGTTCTGCATCGACATGCACGTGACCGACGGCCGGTCCCGAGGCATCCCGCACCGCAAGCTCGCCGCCGTCGCGGGATGGCAGCATGCGGGCCCGCTCTTCGACGACCGGGAGAGGGCAGCACTCGCCCTCACGGACGCGATCACGCGCCTCGGCCCCGACACGGTGACGGACGAGATCTGGGACGAGGCGGCGCGCCTCTTCGACGACGCGGGGCTGGGAGCCCTCGTGCTCGCGATCTCGACGATCAACGTGTGGAACCGCATCGCGATCGCGACGGAGATGGAGCCGCCCGTCGACGACAGGCATCCGGCGCATGGCTAGCGTGGGCTCCATGCCGTCCACGTCCCCCGCCGCGACCGCGTGGCGGGGAGAGCGCGACCGGCTCGTCGGCATCGCCTACCGGATGCTGGGCGACTTCGGCCATGCGGAGGACGTCGTCTCGGAGGTCGCCGTCGAGGCGCTGCGCGCCGAGACGGACACCGACGTGCGCTCCTGGCCGGCCTGGCTCACCACGACGTGCGTACGCCGCTCGATCGACCGGCTGCGGCAGCTCGCGGCCACGCGCGAGGAGTATCCGGGGCCATGGCTCCCCGAGCCCGTCGCCACCGGGCTGCTGCCGGACGAGGTCGTCGCGAACCGCGAGCTGCTGTCGATCACGGTGCTGCACCTCGCCGAACAGCTGACTCCCGAAGCGCGTGCCGCCGTCGTGCTGCACCGCGCCTTCGGCATGAGCGCCGTCGAGATCGCACCGCTTCTCGATCGCTCCCCCGACGCGGTGAGGCAGCTCATCTCACGCGGCGAGCGCCGTCTGAGGATCGACGACCACGCCCCCGCCCCCGCCTGCGGAGACCCCGAAGCCGTTGCCAGGATCGTGCGCGCGATCGAGCAGGGAGACGTGACGGGCGTCCTGGCGCTGCTCGACGAGGACGCCGTGCTGTGGACGGACGGCGGCGGCCGGGTCAAGAGCGCGCTCAACCCGATCTTCGGCGCCGATCGCATCGCGCGGTTCTTCCTGGGCATCCTCGACAAGGCGTGGGCGGATTCCGAGAGCGGCACTCCTGGCGTGGCGGCGGTGGATGTCAACGGCCAGCCCGCGCTGTCGCTGAGCCTGCACGGCGTGCACGACGTCCTGGTGCTCGAATTCTCGCCGGACGGAGGCATCAGCGAGCTGCGCCGCGTCGCGAACCCCGAGAAGCTCACGCGCGCCTTCCGACTCCGAGGGGACCCCTGAGAGGATGGTCGGATGGGGAATGACGAGCAGGACGTCGCGTCGCTCGTGCGCGATGCCGCGGAGCTCCTCGGCCGCCGGGTGCATTTCGACCGGTTCCTGTCCGGAGGGCAGCACGCCGTCACGGCGGTCGTGCTCGATGAGGGACGGCCTCTCGTCGTGCGTCGGTTCCCGCCCGGAGACGACGCCGTCGCGCGCGAGGCCGCGACGCTCCCCCGGCTCGCGTCGCTCGGCGCCCTCGTCCCGCAGCTGGTCGCGCACGACGGCGACGCGGAGCATCCGCTCATCGTCACGACGATGCTCGGCGGCACCACGCCGCCGCCCGGGCTCGATCCGGACCGGATCGCCCGCGAGATGGCGCGCGTGCTTGCCCGCATCCATGCGCTCCCCGGATCCGGCCTCCCGCACAACCCCGTGGCGCCCCCGCGCGGCGACGGGCCGCTCGCACGCCGCAGCAGAGACGGCTGGGAGGGGCTCGACACGAGCGAGCGCGTCCTCGCCCACACCGACTTCTGGAGCGGCAACGCCGTCTGGCGGAGCGGCTCCCTCACCGGCATCGTCGACTGGTCCGGAGCGAGCGACGGGCCGCGCGGGGTCGACCTCGCCTGGTGCCGCCAAGACCTCGTGCTTCTCGGATCGCACGACGCCGCGCACCTTCTGCTGCGCGAGTACGAGAGGCATGCGGGCGTCCGGATCGACGACATGCGCGCCTGGGACGTCCACGCCGGCGCGCGGGCGGAGGACCGCGTCGAGACCTGGGCGCCGAACTACGCCGGGATCGGCCGCGCGCACCTGACCGAGACCGTGCTGCGCGAGCGGCTCGACGCGTGGAACCAGCTCCTCTGAACCGGCCTGCTCCGCATCGAGCAGGGCGCGCCTGCTCCTAGGCTGTTCGGATGACCACCGTGCTGCTGACCGGATTCGAGCCCTTCGGCGGCGACGCGCGCAATCCCTCCGAGGAGGCCGTCGCCGAGGTCGGACGCGAGTGGAGCGGCCCCGAGACGCTCGTCACGGCCGCCCTTCCCGTGGCGTTCGACGCTGCGGCGGAAGAGCTGCGCCGGCTCGTCGTGCAGCACGCGCCCGACCTCGTCATCGCGACGGGTCTCGCCGGCGGGCGCGACGCGGTGACGCCCGAACGCGTCGCGATCAATCTCCGCGACGCCCGGATCCCCGACAATGCCGGGCAGCAGCCCGCGGACGCCCCGTGCGTCGAGGGAGGCCCTGCCGCGTACTTCTCGTCGCTCCCGGTCAAGGCGATCGTCCGCGCGATCGCCGACGACGGCATCCCCGCCTCCCTGTCGCACACGGCGGGGACCTTCGTCTGCAACCACGTCTTCTACGCGGCGTCCGGCCTCGCCGCCGCGCACCCGGGGCTGCGCGCCGGGTTCATCCACGTGCCCTGGTCGACCGAGACCGTGCCGGACGACTCCCCCGCGCTGCCGACCGCCACCATCGCTCGGGCGCTCGCCCTCGCCCTCCGCGCCGCGCTCGACTCGGAGGAGGACCTCGCCGTCCCCGCCGGCACGCTGCACTGAGCACGACCCGGAGGAGGGCCCGCTCGCCGAGCACGCCGCATCGCTACGCTCAGAGCATGAAGTTCAGTCTCTGGCTGCCCGCGAATCTGTCCTGGCACGACCTTCGTGCCGCCGCGGCCCATGCCGCAGCGCCGAGGGCGGGATCCGTCGACTGGCGCGGCCTGTGGCTCGAGGACCACTTCATGGACAACACCGACGAGCCGAACGACGGCGCGCGAGGAGAGGCGCTGACGCAGCTCACCGCCCTCGCGGCGACCGTTCCGGACGTGCGGATCGGCTCGCTCGTGCTCGGCAACACCTACCGGCACCCGGCCGTCGTCGCGAAACAGGCGGCGGCGATCAGCGACATCAGCCAGGGTCGATTCGTGCTCGGACTCGGCGCCGGCTGGCAGGAGAACGAGCACCGCGCCTTCGGCCTCGAGTTCGGCGACGTGCCCGCGCGGATCCGGTGGTTCCGCGAGGCGCTGCAGGTGATCACCGCCCTGCGGGACGAGGAGTTCGCCGACTTCGAGGGCGAGCGCTACCGTCTCGAGCACGCGTCGCTGAACCCGAAGCCGCATCCCCCGCTTCCGATCCTGATCGGCGGCAAGGGCGAGAAGGTGATGCCGAAGCTCGTCGCGCGCTACGCCGACGAATGGAACATGTGGTCGACGCCGGACCTGTTCGCGGCGAAGAACCGGATCTTCACCGCCGCGCTCGAGGACGCCGGCCGCGACCCCGCGACGCTGTGGCGCACCACGCAGGCGCTCACCTTCCAGGGCGACGACGGTGCGGAGAGAGCCGCCCGGTCGGCCCGCCCGGCGATCGGAGGGACGCCGTCGCAGCTCGTGGACACGATCGCGGCGTTCGCCGAGGCGGGCGTCGACGAGTTCATCCTGCCGCTGACGGGCGTCCACGATGTCGCGAGGATCCAGGACCTCAGCGACCGCTTCCTCGCCGAGGTGGCGGTGCACGTCGCCTGATCGCGCGGCCGCGTGGAAGCCCGCTGGATCGATGACGGCGGGACGGCCGCGGGGACGGGCGGGCGAGCGGTCCTAGACCGTGACGACCTGCGCGGTTCCGGTGGGGGCGGCGGGGCCCATCTCGTCGGCGATGCGATTCGCCTCGTCGATGAGGGTCTGCACGATGTCGGCCTCCGGGACGGTCTTGATGACCTCGCCCTTGACGAAGATCTGGCCCTTGCCGTTGCCGGACGCCACGCCGAGGTCGGCCTCGCGCGCCTCACCGGGGCCGTTCACGACGCAGCCCATGACGGCCACGCGCAACGGCACGGTCATGTCCTTCAGACCGTCCGTCACGTCGTTCGCGAGCGTGTAGACGTCGACCTGCGCACGCCCGCACGACGGGCACGAGACGATCTCGAGCTTGCGCTCGCGGAGGTTCAGCGACTGGAGGATCTGGTGGCCGACCTTGACCTCCTCCGCGGGGGGCGCCGACAGCGACACGCGGATGGTGTCCCCGATGCCCTCCGAGAGGAGGATGCCGAAGGCGGTCGCCGACTTGATCGTGCCCTGGAACGCGGGCCCCGCCTCGGTGACGCCGAGGTGCAGCGGCCAGTCTCCGCGCTCGGCGAGGAGGCGATAGGCCTTCACCATGACGACGGGGTCGTTGTGCTTGACCGAGATCTTGAAGTCGTGGAAGTCGTGCTCCTCGAACAGGCTCGCCTCCCACACGGCCGACTCCATGAGCGCCTCGGGCGTCGCCTTGCCGTACTTCTCGAGAAGGCGCTTGTCGAGGGATCCGGCGTTGACGCCGATGCGCAACGAGACGCCGGCCGCCTGGGCGGCCTTCGCGATCGCGCCGACCTGGTCGTCGAACTTGCGGATGTTGCCCGGGTTCACGCGCACGGCGGCGCAGCCGGCGTCGATCGCCTGGAAGACGTACTTGGGCTGGAAGTGGATGTCCGCGATCACGGGGATCTGGCTCTTCTTCGCGATGATGTGCAGCACGTCGGCGTCGTCCTGGCTGGGCACCGCGACGCGGACGATCTCGCAGCCCGACGCGGTCAGCTCGGCGATCTGCTGCAGCGTGGCGTTGATGTCGGTCGTGGGCGTCGTCGTCATCGACTGCACGCTGACGGGCGCGTTTCCGCCGACGAGGACCTTCCCCACCCGGATCTGGCGGGACTTCCGCCGCGGGGCGAGGGTCTCGGGGACGCGGGGCATACCGATGTTGACTGCAGGCACGGTCCCCAGGTTACGCCGCATGAGGTGGAAGCGGCCTGGACGGCCGACGAGGTCAGAACGGCGGCGGCTCGCCGACGAACGCCTCCGCGTCCGTCGGCTCCCCGCGAGGGGGTCGGAGACGCGGAAGCGGGCCGCGCAGACGAGCCGTCGACGGGGCACATCGCGCGCCTGTGGTAGTTTCGGGCGCATGATCGCGAACCGCACCTGGTGGCACGCCTGACCGGCGGCGCTCTCGCGAACCTCGATACCGACCGCCCAGTTCAACCGGATGGGGCGGTCTTCTCTGTTTGAGGGCAGCCTCGCCCAAGAGGAGTACGACGCATGACCGGGCACCCTGCCCCCACCCCCGCCACGGCTGCGATCATCGCGCGCCTGGCCGCAGATCCCGCCGCCTCGTTCGCGCTCATCGCCCGCGAGGGCGGCGACTCCGTGGAGGTGCTCGAGGGAGAGGCGATCGACGTCGAGCTGCTCGGAGACATCCCGCTGACGGATGGCGACGGGAGGCCCCGAGAGGTGCTCGCGCTCGTCCCCTACCGGCAGGTGCGCGAGCGCGGGTTCGAGGCGCACGACGACGGCGCCCCGCTGCGCTGCCTCACCGTCGACGCGCACGCCGCCGTGCCCCTCGCGGATGCCGTCGCCTCGCTGCCCTCGGCCACCATCCCGCTCGCCGACGCCGGCTTCGACCTCACGGACGAGGAGTACGCCGGCATCGTCCGCCGCGTCATCTCCGACGAGATCGGCCGGGGCGAGGGCGCGAACTTCGTCATCCGCCGCGACTACGTCGCCGGTGTCGACGCCGACCCGCGCACCGCCGCCCTCACGTGGTTCCGGGCGCTCCTCGAACACGAGCGCGGCGCCTACTGGACGTTCGCGATCGTCACGCCCGGGCACGTCGCCGTGGGTGCGAGCCCCGAGGCGCACGTGAGCGCCCAGGACGGCATCGTCACGATGAACCCGATCTCCGGCACGTTCCGCCATCCCCCGGGCGGTGCGACGGTCGAGACGCTCACCGAGTTCCTCTCCAGCACGAAGGAGACCGAGGAGCTCTTCATGGTCGTCGACGAGGAGCTCAAGATGATGAGCGCCGTGTGCAGCGACGGCGGCCGCATCACGGGACCGCATCTCAAGGAGATGTCGCGCCTCACCCACACCGAGTACGTGCTGCGCGGGCGATCGCGGCTCGACCCGCGGGAGATCCTGCGCGAGACGATGTTCGCGCCGACCGTGACCGGCTCCCCCATGCAGAACGCGTGCGCCGTCATCCGCCGCCACGAGAGGACGCCGCGCGGCTACTACTCCGGCGTCGCCGCGCTCTTCACGCCGAACGCCGAAGGCGGGCACGATCTCGACGCCCCGATCCTCATCCGCACCGCTTACCTCGAGGACGGACGCCTCCGCGTGCCGGTCGGCGCGACGCTCGTGCGCCATTCCGACCCGTACGGCGAGGTGAGCGAGACCCACGGCAAGGCCGCAGGCGTGCTCGGCGCGATCGGCGCGATTCCGCGCGCCATCACGATCGTCCCGGACGACGACGAGCCGGCACCGGCTCGCCGGCTCGCCGACGACCCGGCCGTCGCGGCCCTCCTCGCCTCGCGCAACGTGCGCCTCGCGCCGTTCTGGATGCAGGAGCAGGGCGCGTCGGACGCGACCCCGCTCGCGGGGCACCGCGCGCTCGTGGTCGACGCCGAGGACCGCTTCACGACGATGCTCGCCCATCAGCTGCGCCATCTCGGCCTCGACGTGGACATCGTGCACTGGAGCGAGGCGTCGGCCTCGCGCCTCGACGCCGCGGAGCTCGTCGTCGCCGGCCCCGGCCCGGGCGACCCGCGAGACGACGGCAACGAGCGCATCGCACGGATGCGCGACGTCGTCTCGCGCCGCCTCGCGCGGCATCGCCCGCTGCTGGCCGTGTGCCTGAGCCATCAGATCGTCGCCGATCGCATCGGCATCGGGCTCGGCTCGCTCGCGAGCCCGCACCAGGGTCTGCAGCTGAGCGTCGACCTGTTCGGGGAGGAGGCGTCCATCGGCTTCTACAACACCTTCACGGCGCGCGTGACGCCCGGCGTGAGCCGGCTGACGCCGAGCGAGACGCGCTGCGGGGAGGTCGGCGCCGTCGAGATCGCCGCCGACGCCGCGACGGGCGACGTGTACGCGCTGCGGGGCCAGGGCTTCGCATCGGTGCAGGGGCACCTCGAGTCGATCCTCTCGCGCGACGGCCTGCGCACGCTCGAGCGCCTCGTGACCCACGCGCTCGGCTGAGACGCGGCGCGTCTCGCCGCCGGGCGGGGCGGACGCCGGGCCGGCTGCGGGGCGGCCGTTTCGTCGTTCGTCTCGGCGGCCCGGCGCGTCTTACCCGGATCGACGCCGTTCGGAGGTCAGCGCGACCCCGACGAGCACGAGCGCACCGCCGACGACCTCGTCGACGGTGACCGGTGTGCCCAGCAGGATGCTCCCCGCCACGGTGAACACGGTGATGAGGTTGAGGAAGACGCCCGCGCTCGGGGCGGGGATGACCTGGAGCGCGATGTTCCAGAGCACATAGGAGACGAGGGAGGGGAAGACCGCGATGTACGCGAGCGACCCCCAGCCCGCGGCCGTGTCGGGCAGGTCGAGCCCCGAGAACAGCGCGAACGGCGCCATCCCGACCGCCACGACGAGCGCCTGCGACGCCACGGACGCGATGGGAGGCAGCCGCGGACCCGTGCGGCCCAGGACCGTGTAGACCGTCCACGCCACGATCGCGACGAGCATGAAGAGGCTGCCCGCGGAGAGAGGATGCGACGCCAGCGCGAACGGGTCGCCCCCGGTGAGGATCCACACGACGCCCGCGAACGCCGTCGCGATGCCGATCACGCCGCGCACGCCCGCTCGTGCGCGGAGGAACACCGCTGCGGCGATCGCGATGAGCGCGGGATTGAACGCGTTGATGAGCGAGGCGTTGAGCGCCGTGTCGGCGTCGAGCGACAGATAGAGGAAGACGTTGTAGGCGGCGATCCCGAAGACCGCGAGGAGGACGGTGCGGGGCCAGTTGCGGAGGACGAGCCGCCAGTCCGGCCTCTCCACGACCTGGGCGACCACGAAGAGCGGCGCGACGGCGAGCGCCCAGCGCATCCACACGAGGCTGATGACGCCCATCTCGCCGACGGCCGTGCCCCCGATGAGGAAGTTGCCGGCCCACGCGAGGGTGGCTCCGACGAGGGCCAGGACGCCGACCCACGGCCGGACGGCAGGAGCGACGTTCACCCCGTCACGCTACCGGCTTTCCCGCGCTCAGCCGCCGAGCAGCTGCACGGGGTTGAAGATGTCTGCGGCGAAGAGCAGCGCGCCCATGCCGACGAGCAGCACGACGACGACCAGCGTGACCGGCACGAGCCGGGTCGCGTCGGTCGGGGCCGGGGGCGGACGGCGGAAGAGCTTCGCGAACGCGCGCCGGACGCCGTCCCACAGCGCGACGAGGATGTGCCCGCCGTCCAGCGGCAGGAGGGGCACGAGGTTGAAGACGAACAGCGCGATGTTGAGCGACGCCAGCAGGCTCACCATCACCCCGACACGGTCCATGATCGGCGCGTCGGCGGCCGCGACCTCGCCCGCGAGACGCCCGACGCCGACGACGCTCATGGGGCCGTCCGCGTCGCGCTCGCCGCCCGTGAACAGATCGTATGCCGTGTCGTAGAGGCGCGCCGGCAGGTTGGCGACGATCTGCACGACGGCTCCGACGTTCTCGAAGGCGGCCTGCGGCCCCGCCCAGATCGGCTCGCGCACGCGCTCGACGGACGAGGTGATGCCGGCGTAGCCGACGGTCTCGACCGACGTGCTGCCGTCGTCGGCCGTCACCTCGACCCGGTTCTCGATCGGGGTCAGCGTGAGGGTCACGTCCGCCCCGTCCCGCTCGACGACGACGAGGATGGGCCGCCCCGGGTTCGCCTGGATGATGGCGGACGCCTCGGCGAACGTCGACACGGCGGTGCCGTCCAGCGACACGAGGCTGTCGCCCGGCTCGATGCCCGCGGCGAGCGCCGGGGCCGCGGCGTCGCCGTCGGCGCACTCGGTGGCCGTCGAGCCGGCAGGGAGCACGCACTCCGCGACCGAGGACACGGTCGTCGTGGCCTGCTGCATGCCGATGCCGCTGAAGAGCACGGCGAAGAGGACGACGGCGAGGACGAGGTTCATGAGGGGCCCGCCGAGCATGATCACGACGCGCTTCCACACCGACAGGCCGGAGAAGGTGCGCGACGCGTCGACGCCGTCGAGGGTCTCCTCGTTCGCGGCCTGGGCGTCCTGCACGAGCGTCGCGTAGATGCTGCGCCTGCGCGTCTCCCGCGCGGAGGCGGCCCCCGCGAGCGCGGGCGCCTTCGCGTCGGCGCTCGCCGCCGGATACATGCCCGCCATGGAGATGTAGCCGCCGATCGGGAACGCCTTCAGGCCGTACTCGGTCTCGCCGCGTCGCTTCGACCAGACGGTCGGCCCCATGCCGATCATGTACTGGCCCACGCGCACGCCGAACCGCTTCGCCGGCACGAGATGACCGATCTCGTGCAGCGCGATGGAGACGCCGAGGCCGATGACCATGACGACCACGCCGATCAGGAACGCGAGCACACCCACCCCGACACGCTAGCCGTGTCGGCTATGAAACGCCCGCATGACGCGATGCGCGCCGGCGCTCTATCCTTGGCGGGTGACCGCCCGGCAGCTGCGCGCCCTCCGCGGCGCCGCCGCATCGGGCACGGCGACCGTGCTGGCCGCCGTGTCGCACACGCTCGGAGGGGGCGCGGCGCCCGCTCCCCTGCTCGTCCTCGCGATGGCCGCGCTGCTGACGCCGCCCGCCGTCGTGCTCATGGGGCGCCGGACGAGCCTGCCGCGGCTCGTCGCGACGGTGCTGACGTCGCAGGCCGCGTTCCACCTGACGTTCGTCGCGCTCGGAGCCCCCGTCTCGCGTCCCGCGTCCTCCCCGCCATCCGCGCACGTCCACGATCTCGCGGCGCCCTCCGCGCTCGGCTCGTCGTCGAGCGCCGCCGTTCTCGCCGGGCAGGCCGGCGCGGCCATGATGGCGGCGCACGCGGTGTCGGCGCTCGCCACGATCGTCCTGCTCCGGCGCGGCGAGCACGCGCTCCGCGCGATCGCGTCGTGGGCGGTCGCGGTGGCGCGCCGCGCAGCCGACCCGGCGCCGGTCCTGCCGTCCGCGCCGCCGTCCCTCCCCGCCGCCGCACCCGCGTCGCGGGCGAGCCGGCTGTGCCACGACGCCCGCCTGCAGCGCGGGCCGCCCGTCTCCGCCGCCTCCTGATCGCCCCGTCCCGACGGGGCCCCGCCGACGCGCCCGTGGAGCATCCGCTCCGGGCCGTGTCGCTTCCGGCGCGCATGCGCCGCGGATGCGCATGTCCGTGCGCGTCCGGATCGAACAGAGCCAGAAGGAACCCTCATGACCGTCCCCACCACCGTCAACGCCACCCGCCGTCGCCGTCGCGGCCGCCGTGCGGCCGCCGCCGCGCTCGCCGGAGCCCTCGTCGTCGCCGCTCCCGTCGCCGCGCAGGCGCACGTCTCGGTCTCTCCCGACACCCCCGTCGCCGGCGCGTCCGACGTCCTCACGTTCTCGTTCAGCCATGGCTGCGACGACTCCCCGACGACGGCGCTCGTCATCTCGACGCCCGACGAGGGCCTCGACTCCGCCGTGCCCACCGTCCAGGCCGGATGGAGCATCGACGTCGACCGCGACGCGTCGACGGGCGTGGTCTCGACGATCACCTACACGGCCGACGAGCCCGTGCCCAACGCGATGCGGGCGGCCGTCGAGCTCTCCGTGAGATACGCGCAGGATGCGCCCGAGTCGCTCGCGTTCCCCGTCGAGCAGGTCTGCGAGGAGGGGTCGGCCTCATGGTCCGAGATCGCGGAGGAGGGCCAGGATCCCGACGACCTCGAAGCGGCGGCCCCCGTGGTGACGCTCGCCGAGACCCCGGCGGAGGCGGGCGCATCGTCCCACGGCCACGGCGACGGCGAGGAGACCGCCGACGCCGGGACGGCCGACGCCGGGACGGCCGAGGCCGACGGCGCCTCCGCGCTGCCCGTCGCGGTCGGAGCGCTCGGCGCGGGCGGGTTCGTCGCGGGCGTCGCGGCACTCGTCGTGAGCGTCCTCGCCTACCGCCGGGGCGCGCGCGGCTGAGCCGCCGCGGGGCGTCGCCGGCGACACCCGTCGATGCCCCGCGCGGTCGCCTCCGGAGCGCGTGAGACGATGGGGAGGATGTCCGAGTCACCGTCGAACCTGCCCCCCGTCCTGCGGCCGGAGAACACGCCGAAGCGCCCGCTGACCGCGCTCGCCGAGCGCTTCGGCGGAGAGCTGCGCGGCGACGCGTCCGGAGTGGAGGTCAGCGGCGTGACCCTCGCGACGGCCGATCTGCGCCCCGGCGAGGCCTTCGTCGCGATCCGCGGCGTCAACCGGCACGGGGCGGAGTTCGCCGCCGTCGCCGCGGAGAAGGGCGCCGTGGCGGTCGTGACGGACGCGGGCGGCGCGGAGATCGCCGCCGGCTCCGGGCTCCCCGTCGTGGTGGTCGACGATCCGCGTGCCGTCCTCGGAGCCCTGTCCGCGTGGGTCTACCGGACCGGGCGCGACGACGACCTCCCGCTGCTGCTCGGGACCACCGGCACGAACGGCAAGACCTCGGTCACGCACCTGCTGGACGGCGTCCTGAACCAGCTCGGCGTCGTGACGGGCCTGTCCTCCACGGCGGAGCGGCACATCGCGGGCGACGTGATCGTCTCACGGCTGACGACGCCGGAGGCGAGCGAGTTCCACGCGCTGCTGGCCCTCATGCGCGAGCGCGGGGTGGAGGCCGTGGCCGTCGAGGTGAGCGCCCAGGCGCTGACCCGTCACCGGGTCGACGGCATCGTCTTCGACGTCGCCGCGTTCACCAACCTCACGCACGACCACCTCGACGACTACGCCGACATGGACGAGTACTTCGAGGCGAAGGCGCCCTTCTTCACGCGCGAGCGCTCGCGCAGGGCCGTCGTGTCCCTCGACTCGACGCCCGGCGCGGAGTACGCGCGGCGCGCCACGGTGCCGGTCGTGACGATCGCGACGCCGTCGATCGCGGCCGACCCCGCTCTCGCGGCGGGCGCCGACTGGATCGTCACCATCGACGAGGAGCGCCAGGAGGGCACGCGCTTCACCCTCACGGGGCCGGACGGCCGCGCCCTCACGTCGACCGTGCCCGTCATCGGACCGCACATGGCGTCGAATGCGGGGACCGCGATCGTCATGCTGCTCGAAGCCGGCTACGACGGGGACCGCATCGCCGCGGCCCTGGAACGCGACGGCGGGATCCGGGCCTTCCTCCCCGGCCGCACCCAGCTCGTGTCGGGTCCGGAGGGTCCCGCCGTGTACGTCGACTTCGGACACACCCCGGACGCCTTCGAGAAGACGCTCGCCGCCGTGCGTCGGGTGACGCCCGGCACGGTGCTCATGCTCTTCGGCGCCGACGGCGACCGCGACAAGACGAAGCGGCACGACATGGGGCGCGCAGCGGTCGAGGGCAGCGACATCGTCGTCGTCACCGACCACCACCCCAGGCACGAGGACCCCGCGGCCATCCGCGCCACGCTCCTGGAGGGCGCCAGGGCGGCCGGGCCGGATCATCCGATCTACGAGTTCTCGCCCCCCGAGACCGCGATCGTCGAGGCCGTGAAGCTCGTCGGCCCCGGCGACGCCATCCTCTGGGCCGGCCCCGGCCACCAGGACTACCGCGACATCAGGGGCGTGCGCACCCCCTACTCGGCCCGCGAGCTCGCCCGCCGCGCGCTCCGCGACGCCGGATGGGATGTGCCCGAGCCCTCCTGGCGCGTTCCCTACGCGGACTGAGAGCCGGGGCAGAGCGGCTCAGCGCGCCGCGATGAGGGCGTCGGCGGTCCGGCGCGCCCACGACTCGGCGTCCGCGAGGGTCTCGAGCGAGAGCCCGGCGGGCGTCTCGTGCCGGTCGAGCACGGCCTCGATCGTGTCCACGATCCCGAGGAACGGCAGGCGCCCCTCGTGGAAGGCGTCGACGGCCTGCTCGTTGGCCGCGTTGTAGACGGCCGGATGCGTGCCCCCGACCTCGCCCGCACGGCGCGCGAGGCGCACGGCGGGGAAGGCGGCGTCGTCGAGCGGCTCGAACTCCCAGGTCTGCGCCCTCGTCCAGTCGATGGGGACGTCGACGTCGGCGAGACGCTCCGGCCACGACAGCCCGAGCGCGATCGGCACGAGCATGCGCGGCGGACCCGCCTGCGCGATCGTCGATCCGTCGTGGAACTCGACCATCGAGTGGATGAGCTGCTGCGGATGCACGACGACGTCGATGCGGTCGTACGGCACGTCGAACAGCAGATGCGCCTCGATGACCTCGAGCCCCTTGTTGACGAGCGTCGCCGAGTTCGTCGTGATGACGCGGCCCATCGCGAAGTTCGGGTGCCGGAGCGCCTGCGCGGGCGTCACACCGGCGAGCCCGGATCGCGTGCGGCCCCGGAACGGCCCGCCCGACGCCGTCACGACGAGGCGGCGCACCTCGCGGCTCTCGCCCGCGCGCAGCGCCTGGGCGATCGCGGAGTGCTCCGAGTCGACGGGCACGATCTGCCCCGGCCGCGCCAGCGCCTTGACGAGCGTGCCGCCCACGATGAGCGACTCCTTGTTCGCGAGCGCGAGCGTCCGCCCGGCCTCGAGCGCGGCGAGCGTGGGGCCCAGGCCGACCGAGCCGGTGATGCCGTTGAGCACGACGTCCGCCTCGACGTCGCGCACGAGCTGCGCCGACGCCTCCGCCCCCAGCGCCGTGTGCTCGACGCCGAACTCCGCGGCCTGGGCCCGGAGCGTCTCGGCGTTCGAGCCGGTGGAGAGGCCCACGAGACGGAACCGGTCGGGGTTCGCCCGGACGACGTCGAGCGCCTGCGTGCCGATGGACCCGCTGGAGCCGAGGACGATGACGCGGCGCATGCGCGTGCTACTCCGCGGCGACGGCGTGCTGCGTGCCGAGGATGTCCACGACGAAGACGAGGGTCTCGTCGTAGAGCTCGTTCTCCTCCTGGCCCTCGACGCCGTAGCCCTCGGCCGGCGGGATCACCGCGAGCACCTGGGAGCCGACGGTCTGCCCCTCGAGCGCCTTCTGGAATCCCTCGACGACGCCCGCGGTGGAGAACTGCGCGGGGGTTCCGGCGTCCCAGCTGGAGTCGAAGACCGTTCCGTCCGACAGCTTGACGCCCGTGTACTGCACGAGCACGTTGTCGCCCGACTCCACGGTCGTGCCGTCGCCGAGCTTGAGGGTCTCGAGCTCGGTCGTCTCGGGGGCGGTCGCGCCGTCCGGGATCGTCACCGTTGGGGCGCCGTCCTCGGCGAGCTCGACCGTCGGCAGGCCCTCGACGGGCTCCTGCGGCTCGCCCCACGCGGCCGTCGGGTTCTCGCTCAGGACGTCGAAGACGTAGACCTGCGCCGTGAGCTCGGCGCCGGTGGTGGAGTCGGTCGTCGCGGGGAACCCCAGGACGAAGCGCGAGCCGATCGAGGCGCAGCCGATGTAGGGGCCGAGCGACTCAGGGGCCACCGAGCTGGGCAGCAGCTCGCCCTCGTCGTAGCCGAGCTGGCCGAGCTCCTCGCCGGACGCGGCGTCGTACGCCGTCATCGCGTAGTTGATGTAGTCGCCGGACTCGATCGGGTCGCCCTCCCCCTCCGAGATCTGCAGGCTCTGGAGCTCGGGCACCTCCAGCGGTGCGTCGAACGTGGCGGTCGACGGCTCTCCGACCTCTCCGTCGACGGTCACGGACTCGACCGCGTCTCCCGAGGGGGACACGGCGTCGCACAGGTCCGCGGGCGCGGCGGTGGCCTCCGTGTCCGTCTCGGCGTCGCCGGACGACGTGCAGCCCGCGAGGGCGAGCGCCGCGACGGCGACGGTGGACATCAGGCCAAGGGAGCGGAAGCGCACGGGAACCTCAATCGTCGGGGATTCCCCTCATCCTCCCCGATCTCGCCTCCGGAAGGGCTGAACGCGCCAGCGAACGGGGATTCCCGGCGCGGCATACGGCCGCAGTACGCTGGAGGGATGACCGACGACGTGCAGGCGCAGTCCGCCGAGCCCGGCGACGCCCCCGTCCGGCCCAGCTGGGTCTACACGCTGGGTCGCGTCGTGCTCGCGCCTCTCGCCCGGACCGTCTACCGTCCGAAGATGGAGGGCCGCGAGAACATCCCGCCGAAGGGGGCGGTGATCTTCGCGAGCAACCACCTCTCGTTCATCGACTCGATCGTCATCCCGATCGCCGCGGCTCCGCGTCCCGTCCACTTCCTCGCGAAGTCCGACTACTTCACGGGCAGGGGTCTCAAGGGCTGGTTCTCGCGGACCTTCTTCACCGCCGTCGGCGCCATCCCCGTGGACCGGGGCGCCGGCCAGGCCGCGCTCGACGCGCTCGACCGGCAGCGGGAGATCCTCGACACGGGAGCGGCCGTCGCGCTGCATCCTGAGGGGACGCGCTCCCGCGACGGCCGGCTCTACAAGGGACGCACGGGCGTCGCCTACCTCGCGCTCGAGACGGGAGCGCCCGTCGTCCCGATCGGCCTCATCGGCACCGATCGCGTGATGCCCGTCGGCGCCAAGATGCCGTCGCTCACGGAGCGCGTCACAGTGCGGTTCGGCGAGCCGCTCGATCTGTCCGTGCACGGTCCCGCCTCCTCCGGCAAGGCGCGGCGCGCGGCCACGGACGAGATCATGACCGCCATCCACGCGCTCTCGGAGCAGGAGCTCGCCGGCGTCTACAACGAGCTCCCGGCGAGCAACACGCTGGAGAAGATCAGGCGAGCGCTGCCGCACGAGCGCCGCTAGGGGTCAGCCGGCCTCGACGACCGCCTCGTGCCGGACGGGGAAGCTCACCGAGCTCGCGATGAAGCACCATTCGTGCGCGTCGTCGTGCGCGGCGACGGCCGCGTCGATCATCGACGCGTCGGAGACGGTCACGCGCGGGCGCAGGGTGACGGACTCGAACCGCCCGCCGTTGCCCTCCTGGCGCATCGTGCCGACGGCGTCGTCGACGTACGACGTGACGATCACGCCGCGCCCGACGCAGGCATGGAGGTACGACAGCAGATGGCACTCCGACAGCGAGGCGAGCAGGAGATCCTCCGGGTTCCACCGCGTCCCGTCCCCGCGGAACGGGGTGTCGGCCGAGGCGAGCAGCTCCGGCTTACCGTCGACGCGGATGGTGACGGCGCGGTCGTAGTCGCGGTAGCCGGACGTGCCGGTGCCGCGGTCGCCCGTCCAGGTGGTCGTGAGCGCATAGTGGTGTTCGCCGGGCATGACCCCATCCTGGCACCCCGCGGGGCGGCCGGCGTCGCCCGGAACGTCGCTTCGTTAGGGTTGTCTGGTGAGTGCTGAGACCTTCGCCGCCCAGGACGCCGCCGAGCTCGCCGTCGTCGAGCGCGGCGGCTTCGTCGAGTCCCGCCATGCCGGAGCGGCCGTGGTGCTCCGTCCGGACGGAGAGGTCGCCGCGATCGTCGGCCGCCCGGAGGCGCTCGTGCTGCCGCGCTCCGCGCTCAAGCCCCTGCAGGCGATCGGATCGGTCACGGCGGGCGCCTCGCTCGAGGGCGAGCGGCTCGCCCTCTCGACGGCGAGCCACACGGGGACGGATCGGCACGCCGCGGTCGTCCGCGACATGCTCGGCTCGGTCGGGCTCAGCGAGGACGCGCTCGGCTGCCCGGCACAGTGGCCGAGCGACTCCGCCACGCGCGACGCGATGGTGCGCGACCGCTTCGAGCCCTCGCGCGTCCGGATGAACTGCTCGGGCAAGCATGCGGCGATGCTCGTCGCCTGCGTCGCCGCCGGATGGCCAGTCGACGGCTACCTCGACGTCGCGCATCCGCTGCAGGTGCACATCCGCGAGGTCGTCGAGCGGCTGGCGGGCGAGCGCGTCGCCGCGACCGTGATCGACGGCTGCGGTGCGCCCGTGCACGCGCTGACCCTCTCGGGCCTCGCCCGCGCGATCCACCGCGTCGGCAGCTCCTCCGAGCGCTCGCCCTTCGCCATGCATCGCGTGGCCGGCGCCCTCGTGCGCGCCGTGCGCGAGCACCCGTGGGCCGTGGACGGACCGGGCCGTCCGGACACGATCGCCGTCGAGCGGTTCGGCGTCTACGCGAAGTACGGCGCGGAGGGCGTGCAGACGATGGTCGCCCCCGACGGCACGACCGTCGCCCTCAAGGTCCTCGACGGATCGACGCGCGCGGGCGTCCTCGTGGCGCTGACGCTCCTGGCACGCGCGGGGGCGCTCTCGGCGGACGCCGTCGACGCCTTCGCGCGCACGCATCCGCTCTTCGAGGTCCAGGGCGGGGGCGTCGAGGTCGGGCGCATCCGCGCGAGCGTCTGAACGGGCTCACGGCAGCACGATCCGCTCCGGGGGCCGTCCGTCGGCGAGGAGCCACGCCCGGGACGCGCGCGTCCGCGCATAGGGCGGGAGCTCCCGCTCCCCGGTGACGGCGCGCAGCTCCGCCGCGCACTCGGCGCCGACCACGATCGGCAGTCTCGCGCGGGCCTCCTGCAGCAGGCCCCATTGCCGCTGCCACGACTCGGGGTCGCCCGCGACGACGACGGGATGCGCGCCGGCCTCGGCGAGCCGGCCGAGAGGAATGCCCGTCGCGATCTCGTCCACGAGCACGATGCGGACGTCCGCGCCCCATCCCTCGGCGAGCGCGACACGCCGCCGATGGGGCGCGCGCACGACGAGCGCCGTCATCTCGGCCGTCGGGCGCCACGGACGCGGCTCGGGAGACCGCTGCCGATCGGCCGGCGCGGACGCCGCGTCCGGAGCGAGCGCGAACTGCACCTCGCCGCCGTCGAGGACGCCGCGGCCCGGCGGTCGGCCCGGGACGAAGCTCGCGCCGTCGCCGCCGGCCGCGGCATGCTCCGCGCGGGTGGCGAGGGCGAGGAGCGCCCGGCGCGGCAGCGGATCGATGATGCGCGAGACCGCTCCCGTGATGCGGGCCGTCGTGAGGAGCACGGTCATCCGCAGCTCGCCTGCGTCCCGGACGAGGCCCTCCAGCCGCTCTGCGACGATCTGCGCGTAGTCGTGCGGGTAGCGCCCGAGCAGCGCGTCCACGTCGTCGACGACGAGCAGGCGCGCAGGCTCGCTCTCCGCACGCGCGACGGCGTCCCACGCCCCTTCCGCGTCGCGCGGCACGACGAGCGCATCGGGCGTCTGCGACGCGACGAGGCGCACGATGCCCGTCTTGCCGCTGCCTCCCCCGCCGATCACGACGAGCCCCCTGTCGACGCCGGGACGCAGCAGCACGACCGGCTGCCGCTGCCGCTCCGGGTCGTCGGCGACGCCGAGGATCACGGCGTCGCCGTCCGCCCCCTCGTCACGGGCCCGCGCGAGCGCCGCGTCGAAGCCGATCGCGGACGGAAGGGGAGGCAGCCAGGGACCGGATGCACGCGTCCGCGCCCCCGTCGCGGCGATCGCCGCGAGATCCGGCGCCGTGGTGAGCGCGATGCGCGTGAGCTGCGGGGCTACGTCCGCCGCCCTGCGGACGTAGGCCAGGCCTCTCGCCGCCTCTCCCCCGGACAGCTCGGCCGCCTCGTCGGAGCCGATGACGCCGCGGCTCTCGGCCCGCTCGGCGACGCGCAGCGCGATCCGCAACGGGCAGTTCGCGACGAGGGCGTCGCGCAGCACGCCGCTGGAACGCTGTGTGCCGAGCACGAGGTGCATCCCGAGCGCACGGCCGCGCGCGGCGACGTCGGAGAAGACGGCGTGGAGATCGGGGTGCTCCTGCAGCATCGCCGCGAACTCGTCGACGAAGATCACCAGACGGGGCAGCCCCACCCCCGGGTCTGAGACGTCGCGGGCTCCGGCGCCCGCGATCCGCGCCTCGCGCCGCCGGAGCTCCGCGCGCAGGCTCTCGACGGCGCGACGCGACGCGGCCCCGTCGAGGTCGGTGATGACCCCCGTCACGTGCGGCAGGTGCGCGAGCGGCTCGAACGCGGTGCCTCCCTTGAAGTCGGCGAGGAGGAGCACGACGCGATCGGGGGTGTACGTCCGCGCGAGCGACGCGACCCAGGTCGTGAGGAGCTCGCTCTTGCCGGCGCCCGTGGTGCCGACCACGACCGCGTGCGGACCGTCTGCGACGATGTCGACCACGGCCGGGGACCCTCCCGACGCGCCGATGACGACCGGCAGCCGCGCGCCTCCGGCAGCCGCGGCGACCGGCTCGAGCGCGCCCAGGGTGACCTGCGGGTCGGGAGCGTCTCGTCCGTCCGCCCCGCTCCTCTCGGCCAGCGCGTCGGCCGCGGCCCCGGCCTGCGCCGCCGACACCGCCTCGAGCGCGAGGGAGCGCGTCTGCGTGCCCCGCAGCAGCCGGCCGCGGAGCGGCCCGTCGACCTCGATGATCGCCCCGCAGGCGTCCGGGACGACGCCGTCGGCGTCCGTCGCCGCGATGACGGTGCCGGCGCGGACACGCGTCGCGGCCGCGTCGACGGCGAACGCGACACGATGCACGCCGTCGGGAGCGTCGGCGCGCCGATGCGGCAGCCGGGCGGCCCAGTCCTCGTCCTCCGGAGCGGCGACCACCGCCAGCGCGGCCGGCGGCGACCTCAGGCAGAGCTGGAGGAGAAGCGCCCGTGCGACCGCCCGCGCGGTCACCCTGTCGCCGCGCACGCAGACGCCCTCGTCGAGGGCGATCGTGACGGGAGCGTCCGCGAGCACGCTCGCCCGCGCCCGCAGGCCGTCCGCCCGCTCCCCCTCGCCTCCGGTCACGCGGACACGGCTTCCGACGTCGCCGCGGCCCACGACCAGCTCGTCCGCCGGCACGCGCCAGACCCGGCGCTCGTCCGCCAGCAGCGCACCCGCGTCGACGTCGCGCCGCAGCAGCTCGGCGCGTTCGCGCTCGTGCCGGCGCGCGACCTCCTGCTCGACGCGCGCGCACGCCTCGGCGTGCTCCGCATCCGCCCTGCGCTTCTCGCGCCGCGAGCCGCGACGCCCGTCGACGATCGACGCGACCGCCATGAGCGGCCCGAGGGCGGCGAAGCACAGCGACAGGATCGACCCCGTGACGAGCCACATCGCGACCCCGCCGACGACGGGCACGATCGCCGCGAGCAACGGCCACGGCGCGCGCCGGGGAGGAGGCGCCGGCGCGGGCAGGGACAGCGGCTCGTCGATACGGGGGTCGAGGGGACTCGTCATCCCTCCATCCCAGCGGGCGGGAGCGGGCGCTGCGGCGGCGCGGCCGGATCTGTGGAGGGATCTACGCGGGCTGCGGGCCTGGGGACGCGGCGTCGGCGCCCTCGACCACGGGAAGCTGCCGCGTCGCGGAGTCGGCTCCCGCCTCGGCGACGTCGACGACGATGATCGAGATGTTGTCCCGCCCGCCGTTCTCGATGGCGGCCTCGAGCATGGCGTCGATGGCGGCCGCCGGATCGGCGTTCTGACGGAGGAAGTGCAGGATGCCGAAGTCCGTGAGCTCCTTGGTGAGGCCGTCCGAGCAGATCACGAAGCGATCGCCCGCGCGCACGTCGATGCGCACGTAGTCCGGGACGACGCTCTCGCTCGGCCCGACCGCACGCGTGATGACGTTGCCGTACGGGTGGTTCTCCGCCTCCTCCGGGCTCAGCCTCCCCGACGCCACGAGCTCCTGCACGAGCGAATGATCGACGGTGACCTGCTCGAGGGCGTCGTCGCGGTCGATGTAGACGCGCGAGTCGCCGATGTTGAGGACGACCCACGCGTCCTCGTCCCCGGAGGCGTCGAGGTAGATCCCGGTCACCGTCGTCCCGGTGCCCTCGTCCGTCGTCTCGGGATGGTCGCCGATGTCGCCGACGGCGCGCAGCAGGGCCTCCTCGATGCCGTCAGGGGAGACGGCGCCGTGATCGACCATGGCCTGCAGCCGCTCCACCGTGCTGGCGCTCGCGATCTCGCCGCCGATGTGCCCGCCCATCCCGTCGGCGACGACGAACAGCGGGAACTGCGCGAGCACGGCGTCCTGGTTCACCTCTCGCTTGCGTCCGCGATCGGTGACCGCGGCCCACGAGACGGTGACGTCGCCGCCGGACCTGCGCACGGTCCTCGTCTGCGTCGTCAGCGGTGCGTCTGGCACGTCAATCGCCTCCGGGGGTCGGGGGCGCTCGGCTGTGCGAGCGCGGATCATCACATCCTAGTCGAGGGGCGGACCCGATCGCCCGCCTCAGGCCGGGGAGGGCCGCACCGATCGGCGCGGACCTCCGCGGGAGGACGGCCGTCCGTCACGGCCGAGCGGGGGGCTGCTCGTCGGGAGCGTCGTCCTCGGCGGGCGGCTGCGACGGCGCGACGGGCGGAGCGGGAGGGGAGGGCGGCGCAGGCGGCGTCGTGGGAGTCTGCCCCGGAGGGGTGAAGGCCTGCGTCGGCGGCGCATAGCCGCCGGCGGGGGGCGGCGGGTACGCGCCGGGCGCGGGAGGCGGGTACGCGCCGGGCTGCTGTCCGTAGCCGGGCTGGGGGTAGCCGGGCTGCTGTCCGTAGCCGGGCTGCTGTCCGTAGCCGGGACGGACGGCCGCGCCCGGCTGGACGGGGACGCCGTCCCAGACGGTGCGGTCGCCGAGGAAGCCGTTGCCCGCCCAGCTCGCGGGAGGCACGTTCGGGTTCCAGCGCGACCTGTCGAACGCGTTGATGCCCAGCCACACGAGCGCGAGGAAGAAGTAGAGGACGACCCAGGCGCCCTCCTTCTGGAGCTTGAGGCCGACACGGTACGCCGCGAGGAGCGACAGCACGCCGAGCGCGAGGCTGAAGAGGAAGCCGACCCCGATCCAGCTGAGAAGGAGCGTCCCGCCGAGCCCGTACAGCACCAGCCAGGGGCTCAGATCGCCGAGCTTGAAGAAGATCATCGTGCTGTAGACGGGCACCCACGCCCGCCATCTGCCCTGCACTCCCGCCTTGTCGAAGACCTTCATCGTGAACCACGACGTCACGACGTAGACGGCGATGCCCACGATCGGTCCGACGATCGCGACGAACGCGAGGAAGGCCACCACGGCGGCGTCGCCGGGATTGGGGCCGTAGATGTCCATGGGTGCTCCCCTATCTGCGACCGGTCTCGGCCACACCCCCACGATGCCAGAGTGCACGCATGCCGCGCTACCGCCCGGCGACGAGCAGGATCTCGCCGCGTGCCGTCCCCGGACGCAGGTCCACGTCCGCCGAGGCCGCCCACTCGAGCAGGTCCTCCGCCGAGGCGGGACGAGGCCTGTCCGCGGCGAGGAGGCGCGCGAGCTCCCCCTTGGCCCTCTTGTTGAAGTGGTTGAGGGCGCGCACCGTGCCGTCGGCCTCCGCGGTGACGACGGAGACGTAGACCGACTCGACGCCCGACGGCACGGGGCCCAGCTCGACGTAGGCCTTCGACCGCAGATCGACGACGAGACCGTCCGCCGCCTCGCGCAGCGCCTCGGTCGTCGCCGACGCCCAGTGCCGCCGGAGAGGCGGCAGCCCCGGGAGCGAGGTGCCCGCGGCGAGCCGGTACGCGGGGACGGGGTCGCCCGCCCCCACCGGCCCGAACGGAGCCGTCTGGATGAGCGCATGGTCCGCGAGCCAGGCACGATCGCCCGCGGGCAGGGCGGACGCGCCGAGCGCGTCGTACAGCACCCCCGTGTACCGGTCCATCGCCGGCATCGTCGCGGCACGCCTGAGCGCCGCGTTCACCGAGACCTCGCCGCGCTGCCGCTCGCTCAGCTTGAGCGCGCGTGCCGCCCGGTCCGCGTCGTCCGAGAGGCGGACGAGCGCCTCCACGGCCGTCTCGCGCAACGGACGCAGCGAGGGCAGCCGCAGCGTGGCGAGGTCCAGGGACGCGCCGTCGCCTCCCGGGCGCTTCGTCTCGGAGGGCGGGAGCAGGACGAGCACGGAGGACCCCTTCCGCGCACCCGCGGTGCGCACACGGACGTCGCCGGCCCCGGGATCGGCGGATCCCGGGGCCGGCGGAGCGACGTCTGTCAGTCGATCAGCTGAGCGTTGCCGGCCACGATGGTGAGCTCGTCGCCCTCCATCGACACGAAGCCGTCGCGCGCATCCGCGACGACCTTCGTGCCGTCGACCCGCGTGATGCGGACCTGCCCGTGGGAGAGGATCGACAGCACGGGCTCGTGCCCCGGCATGAAGCCGATCTCACCCTCGGTGGTCTTGGCGACCACGAGGCTCGCCTCGCCCGTCCATACCTCCGCCTCGGCGGAGACGAGGGTGACGTTGAGCGCCATGATCAGGCGTTCTCCTTCTGGATCTGCGCCCACTTCGCCTCGACGTCGCCGATGCCGCCGACGTTGAAGAACGCCTGCTCGGCGACGTGGTCGAAGTCGCCGCGGACGATCGCGTCGAACCCTTCGATCGCCTCCTTCAGCGGCACGGTCGAACCCGCCACGCCCGTGAACTTCTCC
Source organism: Microbacterium sp. AB (assembly GCF_032878875.1). NCBI lineage: Bacteria > Bacillati > Actinomycetota > Actinomycetes > Micrococcales > Microbacteriaceae > Microbacterium > Microbacterium betulae. The sequence continues at coordinate 2,531,767 of NZ_CP118157.1, forward strand.
GCCGTGTAGGTGTTCTGGGAGAGGAACTGCTGGAGGCGGCGTGCGCGGGACACGACGATCTTGTCCTCCTCCGAGAGCTCGTCGACGCCGAGGATCGCGATGATCTCCTGCAGCTCCTTGTTCTTCTGGAGGATCTGCTTCACCGCCGTGGCGACGCGGTAGTGGTCGGCCCCGATGTAGCGCGGGTCGAGGATGCGGCTCGTGGAGGCGAGCGGATCGACCGCGGGATACAGTCCCTTCGACGCGATCTCACGCGAGAGCTCGGTGGTCGCGTCGAGGTGCGCGAACGTGGTCGCCGGCGCCGGGTCGGTGTAGTCGTCGGCCGGCACGTAGATCGCCTGCAGCGAGGTGATCGAGTGACCGCGCGTCGAGGTGATGCGCTCCTGGAGCACACCCATCTCGTCGGCGAGGTTCGGCTGGTATCCCACCGCGGACGGCATGCGGCCGAGCAGCGTGGAGACCTCGGAGCCCGCCTGGGTGAAGCGGAAGATGTTGTCGATGAAGAGGAGGACGTCCTGCTTCTGCACGTCGCGGAAGTACTCCGCCATCGTCAGGGCCGAGAGGGCGACGCGCAGACGCGTCCCCGGCGGCTCGTCCATCTGGCCGAAGACGAGCGCGGTCTTGTCGAAGACACCCGCCTCCTCCATCTCGTGGATGAGGTCGTTGCCCTCACGCGTGCGCTCGCCGACCCCGGCGAACACGGACACTCCGCCGTGGTTGGCCGCGACGCGGTAGATCATCTCCTGGATGAGGACCGTCTTGCCGACGCCGGCGCCGCCGAACAGGCCGATCTTGCCGCCCAGGACGTACGGGGTCAGGAGGTCGATGACCTTGATGCCCGTCTCGAAGAGCTGCGTCTTCGACTCGAGCTGGTCGAAGCTCGGCGGCTTGCGGTGGATGGGCCACCGCTCGGTCACCTCGAGCGTCTCGCCCTCGCCGAGGTTGAGGACCTCGCCGATGACGTTGAAGACCTTGCCCTTGGTGATGTCGCCCACCGGCACCGAGATGGGCGCGCCGGTGTCGCGCACCTCCTGGCCGCGGACCATTCCGTCGGTGGGCTTCAGCGAGATGGCGCGGACGACGTCGTCGCCGAGGTGCTGCGCGACCTCGAGGGTGATCTCGGTCGACACGTCGCCGATCGTGATCGTGGTCTTCAGCGCGCTGTAGACCTCGGGGATGGCGTCGTGCGGGAACTCGATGTCGACGACGGGGCCCGTGACGCGTGCGACGCGCCCGACCACCGCAGTGATCTCAGCCGTGGCGTTGGCAGTCATACTTTCGTCTCTTTCCTGGTGGGTCTGCAGCTCAGGACGCCAGCGCGTCGGCGCCGCCGACGATCTCGGCGATCTGCTGCGTGATCTCGGCCTGGCGTGCGTTGTTGCGCAGGCGGGTGTAGTCGGTGATGAGGTTGTCGGCGTTGTCGCTGGCCGACTTCATCGCCTTCTGGGTCGCGGCCTGCTTCGCCGCCGACGACTGCAGGAGCGCGTTGAAGACACGGCTCTGGATGTAGACCGGCAGCAGCGCGTCGAGCACCTCGTACGGGTCCGGCTCGAACTCGTACAGCGGGTAGACCTCGTGCGCCTCCGAGTCCGCGCCCGCGTCGACGATCGCGAGAGGAAGCAGCCGCACGGTCTCCGGGGTCTGCGTCATCATGCTCACGAAGCGGTTGTACACGACGTGGATCTCGTCGACGCCGCCGTCGTCCGCATCCTTCTCGTACGCCTCGAGCAGCGCCCGCGTGATCTCCTCGGCGGTCTCGAAGTGCGGGGTGTCGGCGTCGCCGACCCACTCCGCGGTCGTGGCGATCTTCCGGAACTGGAAGTAGCCGACGGCCTTGCGCCCGAAGAGGTAGAAGGAGACCTCCTTGCCCTCGGACCGCAGCAGCTCGGCGAGCTCCAGCCCCTCGCGGATCACCTGCGAGTTGAACGCCCCCGCGAGACCGCGGTCGCCGCTGATGATGACGACCGCCGAGCGCTTCACCGTCTCCGGCTCGCGCGTGAGGGGATGGTCGACGTCGCCGTGCGTGGCGACCGCGGAGACGGCGCGCGTGACCTCGCGGGCGAAGGGCGACGAGGCGCGCACGCGCGCCATCGCCTTCTGGATCCGCGAAGCCGCGATGAGCTCCATCGCCTTCGTGATCTTCTTGGTCGTCTGGGCAGAAGAGATCTTCTGCTTGTACTCCCTGAGTTGTGCGCCCATGATGCGTCGTCTCCGAAGGCTCTACGCCTTGCGGCCCTTGACGATCTGCACCTGGTTCACGTCGGTCGACACGGCGGGCTCGATGACCTCGCTGCCGGGGTCGGTGAGGTGCCTGCCGTCGCCGCGCTTGAACTCGAGCACGAAGGAGTCGACCTGCTTCTCGAGCTCGGCGACCGTCTCGTCCTCGAGCTTGCCCGACTCGCGCAGGGTGTCGAGGATCGACGTGTTGCGCTTGAGGTGGTCGAGCAGCTCGCGCTCGAAGCGGAGGACGTCCTCCACCTCGATCGTGTCGAGCTTGCCGTTCGTCCCGGCCCAGATCGAGACGACCTGCTCCTCAGCGGGGTACGGCGTGTACTGCGGCTGCTTGAGCAGCTCCGTCAGACGCGCGCCGCGGTCCAGCTGACGACGCGAGGTCGCGTCGAGGTCGCTCGCGAACATGGCGAACGCCTGCAGCGAGCGGTACTGGGCGAGCTCGAGCTTGAGCGTTCCCGAGACCTTCTTGATGTGCTTGAGCTGGGCGTCGCCGCCGACGCGCGACACCGAGATTCCCACGTCGACCGCGGGGCGCTGGTTGGCGTTGAACAGATCGGACTGCAGGAAGATCTGGCCGTCGGTGATCGAGATGACGTTGGTCGGGATGTACGCCGACACGTCGTTCGCCTTCGTCTCGATGATGGGCAGGCCCGTCATCGAGCCCGCGCCCAGCTCGTCCGAGAGCTTCGCGCAGCGCTCGAGCAGACGCGAGTGCAGGTAGAAGACGTCGCCGGGGTACGCCTCGCGCCCCGGCGGACGACGCAGGAGGAGCGACACGGCGCGGTACGCCTCGGCCTGCTTCGACAGGTCGTCGAACACGATGAGGACGTGCTTGCCCTGGTACATCCAGTGCTGGCCGATGGCCGAGCCGGTGTACGGCGCGAGGTACTTGAACCCCGCGGGGTCGGAGGCGGGAGCCGCGACGATCGTCGTGTACTCCATCGCGCCGGCGTCCTCCAGGGCGCCCTTCACGCCGGCGATCGTCGAGCCCTTCTGGCCGATCGCGACGTAGATGCAGCGCACCTGCTTCGTCGGGTCGCCCGACTCCCAGTTCGCCTTCTGGTTGATGATGGTGTCGATCGCGATCGCCGTCTTGCCCGTCTGGCGGTCGCCGATGATGAGCTGGCGCTGTCCGCGTCCGACGGGGATCATCGCGTCGATGGCCTTGATGCCGGTCTGCATGGGCTCGTGCACGCTCTTGCGCTGCATGACGCCCGCGGCCTGCAGCTCGAGCTCGCGACGGCCCTCGAGGCCCGTGATGTCGCCGAGGCCGTCGATCGGGGCGCCGAGCGGGTCGACGACGCGGCCGAGGTACCCCTCGCCGACCGGGACGGAGAGGACCTCGCCTGTGCGGGTGACCTGCTGGCCCTCGTCGATGCCCGTGAACTCGCCGAGGACGACGACGCCGATCGAGTCCTCGTGGAGGTTCTGCGCGAGGCCCAGGGTGCCGTCCGCGAAGCGGATGAGCTCGTTCGCCATGACGCCCGGCAGTCCCTCCACGTGGGCGATGCCGTCCGCCGCGTCGATGACCGTGCCGACCTCGTTCGCCGCGGAACCGGTGGGCTCGTAGGCGGCGACGAAGTCCTTCAGCGCGTCACGGATGACGTCGGGGCTGATGGTGATGTCTGCCATTGTCTTCCTTCGTGTTGTGGGGCAGCTTGCGGCCCCTGAGCCGTCCGCCGGGGCGGGAGGAGGGCTTTTCAGCCTGCGAGCCTCTGCCGGAGGTCGGCGAGGCGGGACGAGATGCTGCCGTCGATCACGTCGTCGGCCACCTGGATGCGGACGCCGCCGACGACGGCCGGGTCGATCACGGTGTTGAGCGTGATGTCCCCGCCGTAGCGCGTGGAGAGCGATGCGACGAGCCGCTCGCTCTGCGCGGCGGTCAGCGGGACGGCGGTGTGCACGGTCGCGACCGTGCGGCCACGCTCCGCGGCGGCGATCCGCAGGGCGCGCGCGAGCAGGGCGCGCACGCGACGCCCTCGGACCTGCTGCACGAGCGACGAGACGATGAGCGTCGTGCCGGCGCTGGTCTTCCCGTCGAGAAGCGAGGCGATGAGCTCGCCCTTCTTCCCGTCGTCGCCGAGCCGGCTGCCGAGGGCGAACTCGAGCTCGGGGCTCGACGCGACGATGCGGGAGACCTGGAACAGCTCCCCCTCGACGTCGCCCGGCTCCGCCTTCGCGGTCGCGCGGATCGCGAGCTCCTCCACGCCCGACACGAGATCGGACGACGAGGACCAGCGGTGGGCCGCGAGCCGGTCGATGAGGGACCGCGCCGTCTGCGACAGCGAGCCGAAGACCTGGGCGATGAGCGCGCTGCGCGCATCGGGGGTCGCGACGGGGTCGACGAGCGCGCCGCTCAGGGCGGGCGAGCCGGCGACGGCACGCGACGCCGCGAACAGCTCGCGGGCCGTGTCGAGGTCGACCTGCGCGCTCGCGAGCGCGTCCGCGCTCGCGGCGAGCGCCTGAGTCGTCGCGCTTCCCATTACCTGGCCGCCTTCTCGGACGACTCGAGGTCGGCGAGGAAGCGGTCCACCACGGACTGCGCCTTCCGGTCGTCGCTCAGCGCCTCGCCGATCACGTTGCCCGCGAGGTCGAGGGCGAGCGAGCCGACCTCGCCGCGCAGCGACACGATCGCCGACTGGCGCTCCGCCTCGATCTGCGAATGCGCGCTGGCCTGGATGCGCTCGGCCTCGACGGAGGCGTTGTCCCTGGCCTCGGCGACGATCTTCTTGCCGTCCTCGCGGGCGGCCTCGCGGATCTCGCCGGCCTCCCTGCGAGCCTCGGCGAGCTGTCGCGTGTACTCCTCGAGCGCGGCCTCGGCCTGCTTCTGGGCCTCGTCCGCCTTCGCGATGTTGCCCTCGATGGCGGCCGAGCGCTCGTCGAGCACCTTCGTCAGACGCGGGAGGGCGACGAACACCACGACACCGAGGATGACGATGAAGCAGACTCCCGACCAGATGATGTCGTATACCGCGGGGAGCAGCAGGTTCGGCGATTCCTCCGCCGCGACAGTGACAAGAGCGTTCAGCATCCTGTCTCCTTACGTGTGAGTCGCGGAATGGATCAGAGGGCGTTGAAGATGAACGGCGTCGCGATGCCGATGAAGGCGAGGATCTCGATGAAGGCGACGCCGATGAACATCAGGGTCTGGAGGCGGCCGGCGAGCTCGGGCTGGCGCGCCGTGGACTCGATGGTCTTGCCCACGACGATGCCGAGGCCGATGGCGGGTCCGATGGCAGCGAGGCCGTAGCCGACGGTCGCGATGTTGCCGCTGATCTCGGCGAGAACGGTCGTAGCGTCCACTGGTTTTTTCCTTTCGTAGGGCGGAGGGCCGGACGGCTCTCCGTCAGTGCTCGTCCGCAACCGCGAGCTGGATGTAGACCGCGGTGAGGATGGTGAAGACGTATGCCTGGAGGAAGGCCACGAAGGCCTCGAAGAGGGTGAAGGCGAAGCCGAGCGCCAGCGAGCCGACGGCGAGCGGCGTGAGCCAGTTGAAGCTCAGCAGGAAGAAGTGCGTCGCCGCGAAGAACAGCACGAGCATGAGGTGCCCGACCATCATGTTCATGAGCAGTCGGAGCGTGAGCGAGATCGGCCGGAAGATGAAGGTCGACAGGAACTCGATGATCGCCATGAGCGGGACGAGGTAGACCGGCACCCCGCTCGGGACGAGCGAGCCCTTCATGAACCCGCCGAAGCCGTGCTTCTTGATGCCCGCGTAGATGAACAGCACGTACGCGGTCAGGGCGAGGAGCAGCGGGACGCCGATGACGCTCGTGCCCGCGATGTTGATGCCGGGGATGATCCCCGTGATGTTCATGAACAGGATGCCCAGGAACAGGGTGGTGAGGATCGGGACGAAGCGCTGCCCGTCCTTCTTCCCCAGCACCTGGTAGGCGATCTGCTCGCGCACGAAGCCGAAGCCGAACTCGACGACGCTCTGGAACCGCCCCGGCACGACGCGGAGCCTGCGCGTGCCGATGAGCAGGATCGCCACGAGCACGACGGTCGCGATGACCTGGGCGAGGTTGATGCGCGTGAACTCGAAGGGCGTGCCTTCGAAGAGGATCGCCGGGGGGAAGAACTCCGAGATCGACGGCGGATGGAACTCGACGTCGTCTGCGGACATCGGGGCGATCGGTATCGCTTGAGTCAACGGAGTGGCTCCAGCTTCTCGTGCCGAACGACGTCGACACGGTGCGTTTTCATCAGTGAGCTCCCTATCCACCCTCTGCGCTTCAGCAGCGCTGCGGATGTCTCACAGGGGCGGATCAAGCCTATCAAAGGTCCGGACCGGCTTTGACGCCTCGTAGAAATCGGGCGCTCACGCCTCGTCGCCGGCGTCGCCGTCGACGCGCGGGTCCGAGACGGCGGGGACCCGGATCCGCCAGATGACGAGCACGTCGACCGCGAACGACACGACGACGGCAGCGACGAGCGCGCCGTACAGGACGCCGGGGACGGCCCACGCCTGGCCGAAGAGCACGAAGAGCACGACGATGAAGACGACGAACTTGACGAGCCATCCGCCCAGGAAGACGCCGAAGAAGATCGCGGGGTAGTTGGGCGTCCCGAACCACCGGTTCGCGAAGAGGATCGTCGCAGCGGTCAGGCCGGGGAAGACGGCGCCCACCGCGGCGCCGAGCACGCCGCTCCACAGCCCGGGCGAACCCGCGACGGCGAGCCCGATCGCTCCCGAGGCGACGACGACGACCGCCGCGGCGATCGCGCCCCAGACGAGCGCGGCGCGCAGGACGGGTGTGCTCGTGACGGGCGATGGCGACATCAGGCCTCCTGGGGGGTCGGTGCGCCGGCAGGCGTCGGGACGGCGTCGGTGCGACGGGGCGAACGGCGCGAGGGGACGAAGGTCACCACGAGGCACGCGGCGATGCCGACGGCGGCGAAGACGAGGCCGATCCACCAGTCCCCGGGCCAGCCCTCGCGCGTGGAGATGTACATGAGCAGCACGGCCAGCGAGCAGATCGCCGTCCACGCGTAGAAGATGAGCGTCGCGTCGCGTCCGCTGTGCCCCATGTCGAGCATGCGGTGGTGCAGGTGCTTGCGGTCGGGCGAGAACGGCGACTTGCCCGCGCTCATGCGGCGGATGACCGCGAGCCCGAAGTCGAGCAGGGGCAGGACGACGACGATGATCGGCAGCAGGATCGGGATGAACGCGCCGAGCAGCTGCGAGCGGCCGAAGGCGTCGGGGTTGAGGATCGACGGCGGCAGCTGGCCCGTGATCGCGATCGCGCTCGTGGCCATGAGCAGGCCCAGCACGAGCGCGCCGGAGTCTCCCATGAAGAGCTTCGCGGGGCTCCAGTTCAGCGGGAGGAAGCCGATGCACGCGCCGATGAGGACGGCGGCGATGAAGGTCGCGAGGTTGAAGTAGACCGTCGCCCCCGTGTCCCGCACGACGAGGTAGGAGTAGACGAAGAACACCGCGTTGGAGATGAGGCTGACGCCGGCGACGAGGCCGTCGAGGCCGTCGATGAAGTTGACGGCGTTCATCACGACGACGATCGAGAGGACCGTCAGCGCGATGCTCACCCAGCTCGACCACACGGTCATCCCGCCCAGCGGCAGCGCGTAGATCTGAAGCTGCCCGCCGACGGCGATGATCCCGGCCGCGAGGAACTGCGCGGCGAGCTTGATCATCCAGTCGAGGTCCCACAGGTCGTCCGCGACGCCGACGAGCATGATGAGGGTGACCGCGCCGAGGATCGACCACACCCGCTGCGGCTCGTCCCAGAAGATGCCGAAGTAGGGGTTGGCCGCCGACACCGCGAAGGCCGTCGCGATGCCGAGGAAGATCGCCACTCCCCCCAGGCGCGGGGTCGGCGTCTTGTGCACGTCGCGCTCGCGGATGCCGGGGTAGAGCTTGAAGCGCATCGCGAGCTTCCACACCGCCCACGCGACGCCGAAGGTGAGGGCGGCGGTGAGGATGATGATGAAGACGTACTGCCTCACGCGTCGCTCGCCGCCTCGGGCTCGAGCAGGTCGCCGAGCTCCTCGCGCAGGTCGCCGCGCGAGACCGCCCCGTCGCGGAGGACGCGCACGAGGGGCTCGTCGTGGACGCCGACGAGGGAGGTGGCGTCGATGATCGTCGAGGCGACGCCCGTCTTCGAGGCGCCGTGGTCGAGGTAGACCGCCACGCTCTCGCCGAGCATCCCGATCGCGGAGTCGACGGTCACGGCCGCGGGGCGACCCGTGAGGTTCGCGCTGGAGACGGCGAGCGGCCCGGTCTCGCTGAGCAGCTCGAGGGTGATCCTGTGGTCGGGCATCCGCACCGCGACCGTGCCGCGCGTCTCGCCCAGGTCCCAGCTCAGCGAGGGCTGCGCGGGCAGCACGATCGTGAGCGCGCCCGGCCAGAACCGCTCGACGAGCCGCTGCACGGGCTCGGGGACGTCCTCGACGAGCGCGCGCATGGCAGCCGCGTTCGCGACGAGCACGGGCGGGGGCTGCTGCCGGCCTCTCCCCTTCGCGTCGAGGAGCCGCTGCACGGCGGCCGGGCTGAACGCGTCGGCCGCGACGCCGTAGACCGTGTCGGTCGGCAGCACGATGAGCTCGCCGCGGCCGATGGACTGACGCGCCTGGCGCATGCCGGGGAGGAGCTGCGTCTCGTCGCGCAGATCGAAGAGGGGGGACATAGCGGCTCAAGTCTACGGCGCACGCGCTGAGAACAGCGGGCGGATCGGCCGCTCAGGGACGGACGGCCGTGGTGGCCCGGTCCCGCAGGGTGAGATCGGGATGCGTCGCCGTCGCGCGCCATCCGTCCGCCGCGAGCAGCTCCCGGACGGGCGCGCCCTGCCACTCGCCGTGCTCGATCACGAGCACGCCCCCGGGCCGCAGCAGCCGGGCGGCCACCCCGCTCAGCACGCGCACGACGTCGAGGCCGTCCGGCCCGCCGTAGAGCGCGGCCGCGGGGTCGTGGAGCCGCACCTCGGGGTCACGGGGGACGGCGTCGTCCGGGACGTAGGGAGGATTCGAGACGACGACCGAGACCGTGCCGTCCAGATCGGCGAACGCGTCGGCGAGATCGGCGAGGACGATCCGCACGTTGTCCGCGCCGACCGCGGCGGCGTTGCGCGCGGCCCACGCGAACGCCTCCGGCGACCGCTCGGCGGCGAACACCCGCGCGTGGGGAACCTCCGTGGCGAGGGAGAACGCGATCGCGCCGCTGCCCGTCCCGAGGTCGACGCCGATCGGCGAGGGCGCGGGGTCGGCGCGCAGCGCGTCGATCGCCAGCTGCGCGACCGTCTCGGTCTCGGGACGCGGCACGAAGACCCCGGGGCCCACGGACAGCGCGAGGTGGCGGAAGTACGCCGCACCCGTGATGTGCTGGAGCGGCTCGCGTGCCGCACGCCGCTCGACGAGCGCCGCGAACGCCGCGGCGTCCGCCCCGGCGAGGAGGTCGCCCCGGACGGTCGCGGCCTGGACGCCGCCGCGGCTGTCGCCGCGCAGATGCGCCAGGAGCAGCTCGGCGTCGACGGACGGATCGGGGACGCCCGCGAGGGAGAGGCGCTCGGCGGCCTGCGCGACGGCGGCGCGGATCGGGAGGGGCGGATCGTCCGCGGGGATCGTCATGGCCGGTCAAGTCTATGTTCCGCGGGAGCCCCGTAACCCGACGACGCCCGCGGGGCGGGCTCGGCGGATCTGCCATAGGGTGATTCCGATCGAAGGATCTCCTCCGCAGAAAGGCCGTCATGTCCGGTATCCACCCCGACGTCACCACCGCATTCGGCAACACCCCGCTCGTCCGCCTCAACCACGTCACGGAGGGCGCCGGCGCCGAGGTCTACGCGAAGCTCGAGTTCTTCAATCCCGGGTCGAGCGTGAAGGACCGGCTCGGCATCGCGATCGTCGACGCGGCCGAGGAGTCGGGCGAGCTCCAGCCCGGCGGGACGATCGTGGAGTCCACGAGCGGCAACACCGGCATCGCGCTCGCCCTCGTGGGCGCGGCACGCGGCTACCGGGTGATCCTGACGATGCCCGCCTCGATGTCGAAGGAGCGCCGTGTGCTCCTCAAGGCGTTCGGCGCCGAGCTCGTCCTCACCGACCCCACGGGCGGCATGAAGCTCGCGCTGTCCGAGGCCGAGCGCATCGTGTCGGAGACCCCCGGCGCCATCCTCGCCAAGCAGTTCGCCAACGAGGCCAACCCCGCCATCCACCGCAGGACGACCGCGGAGGAGATCTGGCGCGACACCGACGGAGACGTCGACGTCTTCGTCGCGGGCGTCGGCACGGGCGGCACCATCACGGGCGTCGGCCAGGTGCTCAAGGAGCGCAAGCCCGGCGTTCAGGTCATCGCCGTCGAGCCGACCGCGTCGCCGCTTCTGTCCACCGGGACGCCCGGTCCCGCCAAGATCCAGGGCATCGGCCCGAACTTCGTGCCCCCGATCCTCGACACCGAGGTGTACGACGAGGTCGTCACGGTCGATTTCGAGGACTCCCTCTCCACCGCGCGCGCCCTCGCCGCGCAGGAGGGTCTGCTCGTCGGCATCTCCGCCGGCGCGGCCGTCTGGGCGGCGCTCGAGGTCGCCCAGCGCCCGGAGAACGCCGGGAGGAAGATCGTCGTCATCATCCCCGACACGGGCGAGCGCTACCTCTCGACGGCGCTCTTCGAGGACCTCCGCGAAGGCTGAGGCCCCCTCGGAGTCGCACATGACCGTCTGGATCCGCGTACGCGAGGACATCGCCGCCGCCAAGCGGCGGGATCCCGCTGCGCGCTCGGGGCTCGAGATCGCCCTGCTCTACCCCGGGCTGCACGCCGTCTGGGCGCACCGCCTCTGGCATCGGCTGTGGCGCGGACGGCTCCGCTTCGTCGCCCGCGCCGGGTCGCAGCTCACCCGCCTGCTGACGGGCATCGAGATCCATCCCGGCGCCGTGATCGGCCGCCGGCTCTTCATCGACCACGGCATGGGCGTCGTCATCGGCGAGACCGCCGAGATCGGCGACGACGTCATGCTCTATCACGGCGTCACGCTCGGGGGTCGCACGCACGACTCCGGCAAGCGCCATCCGGCCCTGGGCGACGGCGTCGCCGTCGGGGCCGGCGCGAAGGTGCTCGGCCCCGTCGTGATCGGCGCCCGGTCGATCGTCGGGGCGAACGCCGTCGTCACCCGCAGCGCCCCGGCCGACACCGTGCTCGTCGGCATCCCCGCCAAGGCCCGCGCGCGGCAGTCCGGCGACGACGCCCGCGCCGTCCTCATGGCGCCGGAGTACCACATCTGACGCGAGGTCGCGCGCCCGGACACCCTTTCCCTCGTCGGTGCGGGAGTGTCGTTATGACGCCGGACAACCGCACTTCGGCACCAATGACCCGGGCGAGCGGGCCCGACGCGGGCGGGCCCGACGGCTCACCAGACGGGCGGATGCGGCAACGGCCCGCGAGCGGCCTCCAGCTGCGCGGCCAGCGACAGCAGGACGGCCTCGCCGCCCGGACGGCCGATCAGCTGCACGCTCACGGGACGCCCCGTCGCGTCCGGATGGAGCGGCACGGTGATCGCCGGCAGCCCCGCCACGTTCACGAAGCTCGTGTGCGGCGCGTACCGGCACTGCTGCGCGAAGTTGCGCTCGGGATCGTCGGCGGGATACCAGCCGACCGGCCGCGGCGACAGCGCGAGCGCGGGCGTGACGACGACGTCGAACGGGGAGAAGGCCGAGATCGTCTCCCGCTCGAACACGGCCGCCTCGGCGTACGCCGCGAGGACGCGCTCGGCCGGAAGCGCCCTGCCCTCGCGGACGAGCCAGGCCGTGAGGGGCTCGAGCAGATCGTCGAGCCGCTCGTCGGCGACCGGGATGCGCGCCGCGGACGCCCGCCAGATCGTCGCGAAGAGCGCGGGGTACCCCCGGGGCCGCCATCCGGCGTCCGCGACGTCGTGACCCGCGGCCTCGAGCAGCCGGACGCCGGCGTCGAACGCCGCACGCGCACCGGGGTCGAGGGTCGTGTCGGTCCAGCCGTCCCACGGGGTGACGGTCGTCGCCCCGACGCGCAGGCGCCCGGGCCCACGGCGTGCGGCGTCGTGGAAGGGACCCGATCCGGGCGCGCGCGTCGCATACGGGTACGGGCCGGATGCCGCGAGGGCGTCGAGCAGGAAGGCGGCGTCCTCGACGGTGCGGGCGATGGGGCCCGCGACCGAGAGGCCGCCCGGCGCGTCCATCCCGGATCCGACGGGGAGGCGCCCCCGCGACGGCTTCAGCCCCACGACGCCCACCGTCGCGGCGGGGATGCGGATCGATCCGCCGCCGTCCGAGGCGGGCGCGGCGGGCAGCAGCCCCGCGGCGACGGCCGCGGCCGCGCCTCCGCTCGATCCGCCCGCGCCCGTCGTCGTGTCCCACGGGTTCCGGGCGGGAGGCGCGACACGCGACTCGGTGTATCCGGTCATCCCGAACTCGGGGGTGTTCGTCTTGCCGAGGCTCACCGCGCCCAGGTCGTCGAGCGCCCGGGCGAGCGGGTCGGAGTGCTCCGGCACGTACGATGCGAAGGCGCGCGAGCCGTACCGGGTCGGGACGCCGGCCCGCGCCGTGAGGTCCTTGTCCGCGAGCGGCATCCCCCACAGCGGCCGCGACGGGTCGGGGGCGCCCAGGGCGCCGGCCCGCCGGAGCGCCCGCTCGGCGGTCACCTCCACGAAGGCGCCGAGCGCGTCGTCCGCCCGCGCGATGCGCGCGAGGAAGTGCGCCGCCGCCTCGCGCGGCGTGACGTCGCCGCGCTGCAGGAGGCCCGCCAGCGTCACCGCGCTCAGCTCGTGCAGCTCGTCCATCCGCTCATCCTCTCGCACGCGGGAGCGGGTCGCGCCGCGGACGACGCGGACGCTCAGGCGGACGGGAGGCGCCCGTGGAGCAGCCGCCCCTTCGCGACGACCGCGACGATCCGCTCCGGCGCGAGCACGTCGAGGTCCTCCCACGGTCGTCCGCGCACGACGAGCAGGTCGGCGGAGAGGCCGGGCGCGACGACGCCCGTCGTCCGCCCCAGACCGAGGCTCGCGGCCGCGTCGGAGGTGCCGGCGACGAGCGCGCGCTCCGCCGACCACCCGAAGAGGTCGCGCATCCTCCGCAGCTCGGCGTGCGCTCCCGTGTACGGGACGAGACGCCCGTTCGCGTCGGTGCCGAGGACGAATCGCGCCCCGGCGCGCGCGGCGGCCGCGAGGTTCGCGTCCCGCCCCGCGACCACCGTCCTGGTCTGGGCGCGCGCCGCCTCCAGACGCGGGTCGTCGCCGCGCAGGATGGCCTCGTGGACGACGAGCGTGGGCGCGATCGGCACGCCCGCCGCGACGACCTCGGCGATCTCCTCCCGCGCGAGGCCCGTGGCGTGCTCGATCGAGTCCGCCCCGACCTCGAGCGCGGTCCTGATGCCCTCGGCGCTCAGGGCGTGGGCGGCCACGCGCCTGCCCAGGGCGTGCGCCTCGTCCACGATCGCCTCGGTCTCCGCGCGCGTGTGGTTGCGCCATCCGACCTCGTCGCCCAGCGAGAGGATGCCGCCGGAGGTGTAGATCTTGACGCCGTCGGCGCCCTCCCTCGCCCATCGCCGGACGAGCCGCCGGCACTCGTCCACGCCGTCGGCGACGGGCGGGCGCACGGGGGCGCCGTGCGGGGTGAAGAGGTCGCCATGGCCCGCCGTCATGCTGACGGGGCCGTACGCGAGGAGCCGCGGCCCGTCGACGACGCCCGCGGCGAGCGCGCGCGCCGCGGCGAGCTGCGGGCCCGTCGCGTACAGGTCGCGCAGCGTCGTGACGCCCGCCGCCGCGAAGCGGAGCGCGCCTCCGAGGACGTGGAGGGACTTCTCGGCGTCGGGCGTGACGACGGCCCACGCCGAGTCGGCGACCGCCTCGGCCACCGCGACGTCGAGATGCACGTGCGTGTCGACGAGGCCCGGGATGACGCTGAGCCCGCCGCCGGGGCCGCCGACGGAGGACACGTCGTCGATCCGCCCGTCCGACCAGCTCAGCGCGACGGTCCCCCGGTGCGTCCGGCCGTCCCAGAGGTCGACGGCGTCCAGCCGGCCGTCGCTCACGACCACGGCTCCGGGAAGCGGCGCACGACGGAGTACTGCACGATGTCGGGATGGTGCCGCTCGACGGCGTGGAACACGCGCCGGCCCGACCGGAGCATGCCGACGATGGTGAGGAGCATGCACGCGGCGCCGTCCGCCAGGCCCAGCTCGCCCGCGACGGCGCCGGAGACGTTCTCGACGCCGGGCGTCGCGACCTCCCAGACGACGGGCTCGGCCCACAGCTCCGCGACGAGGTCGAAGGCCGAGATCCGCGCGTCCGGCGCGGCGCCGTCGGGCAGCACGACGGTGTTCTCCGCGAGCATCGCGGGACGTCCGTCGGCGGACCACAGCTTGCGCGCGCGGAGCACGGGGGCGTCGGGATGCTCGTCGAGGACGTCCGCCAGCTCGGGGCCGAGGCGCTCGACGCGCTGGTCCAGCACCGCCACGCCCGGCTGGAACCCGAGCCGGTCGAGCAGCCGGCTGTGCTCGATCTGCTCCTCCAGCCGGACGGTCATCCGCAGGGCGACGGGATCGACCGTGGTCGCCGCCCCCTGGTGCCTGCGCACGATCCCCTGCTGCTCCAGCAGGGCGAGGACCCGGCGGATCTGGGGGCGGTTCGTCTCGAGCCGCCGCGCGAGCTCGTGCTCGCCCGGCAGCGAGACCCCCTGCCGCACCGTCTCGCGGGCGATGGCGAGCACGGCCCGCCGCAGCCTCTCGGCATCCGCCGTCATCGCTCCCTCTCCCCCGCGCCCATGGCGTCCGCCCGCCGGGCGAGCGCCTCGAGGCCCTCCTCGCGCACGCCGTCCGGCGCGAAGCTCGCCCGGAACGAGTCCCGGGCGAGGCCGACGACACGCCCATCGTCCCATCCGAACGCCTGCGCGCACAGCAGCCACTCGGTCTCGATCCGCGTCCCCAGGGCCGCCGGGTCGTCGGTGTTGACCGTCACGGTCACGCCGTCCCGCGCGAGGGCGTCGACCGGGTGCTCGTCGAGCCGCGCGTACAGGCCGAGGGCGATGTTCGAGGTCGGGCACACGCCCACCGGCACGCCGTCCGCGGCGAGACGATCGACGAGACGCGGATCCTCCACCGCCCGCAC
The DNA here is from genome assembly GCF_032878875.1 of Microbacterium sp. AB. NCBI lineage: Bacteria > Bacillati > Actinomycetota > Actinomycetes > Micrococcales > Microbacteriaceae > Microbacterium > Microbacterium betulae. The sequence goes on from NZ_CP118157.1 coordinate 2,547,081, forward strand.
GCCGTGGTCGATGCGCTCCGCGTGCAGCAGGGTGAGCGCGTCCCACACGCCCTCAGGGCCGCTCGACTCCCCCGCGTGCACGGTGCGCCGGAGCCCGCCGCGGCGTGCGAGGCCGAAGGCGTCGGCGAAGCGGGGCGCCGTGCGCCCGGACACCCGCTCGTCGCCGTCCACGGACACGCCGACGAGGCCCTGCGGACGCTCGCCGAGGAGCGTCGTGACGAGCTCCTCCGCCTCGGCGGACGACGCCGTCCGCAGGATGGACGCGCAGATCCCCACGGCACAGAGGCCGTCAGCGGCGGCATCGGCGAAGCCCGCGCCGAGGGCGTCCAGGAAGGCGGCCGGCCGACGGCGCCAGGACGCCCAGTGGGCGGGGTTCACGATGACGTCGGTGTACGAGATGCCGGAGGCGCTCTGCCTGGCGGCGAACCGGTACGCGAGCCGCGCGAGCTGCTGCGGCGTCGAGAAGAGCGACCCCTCCCAGTCGAGGAATCGGAGGAAAGCCGACAGGGGCGTGGCCCCGGACGGACGGGCTGAGGGCTCGTGCGTCGAGGTGTCGAACAGGGTCGCAGCCGGTCCCGGGAGGGCGACGCCCGTGTGAGCCGCCGCCTCCAGCAGGTCGGCGAGCTCGATCGCCCCCTCGAGGTGCACGTGCACCTCCGCCTTCGGCAGCGAGCGGATGCCCGGCATCGACACGAGACCTGCGGACACAGCGGTCACCTGGGAGCCCCCTCCTCCGGGCGCCTCCCGGATCGCACCAGGCTACAACCTGTTGACAAGCCCCTCCGACAGCGAGCGCGCCGGACGATTGCGCGCAGGAAAACTCGGTGTAACACATGGAAACACCAGACTCCCGGTCGGCGCTCTCCCTCTAGTGTGGCCCTACCTGTTGACAAGTCATGCCGACCACGCCCTGCGGTCCGGCACAGCAAGAGAGGCCAGCCATGCCCCATCCCCGTGGTCCCCGAGCGGCCAGAGCGCTCGGCGCCCTGACTCTCGCCGGCGCCCTCGTCGCGTCCCTCGCCTCGTGCGCCTCGTCCGGCACGGCCGAAGAGGGCTCCGCGGACTACGGCGACATCACCGTGCAGCTCTCGTGGCTCAAGAACCACGAGTTCTCGGGGTACTTCGAGGCCGACCGCCGCGGCTACTTCGAGGAGGCGGGCTTCGCGGACGTCGAGCTCGTCGCGGGCGGCATCGGCGGCGTGCCCGCCGCGACCGCCCTCACGAGCGGCAGCGCGTGGGTCGGCATCGCCTCCCCCTCCGACGTCGCCCAGGCGAACGCCGAGGGCGCCGACCTGCGGATCGTCGCGACGACCTACCAGAAGAACCCCTTCACCCTCGTCTCGGCGGACTCCGACCCGATCGAGACGCCGGCAGACCTCGTCGGCAAGACCATCGCGGTGGCGGACTCGAGCGCGACCAACTGGGAAGCGTTCCTCGCGGCCAACGACATCGACCCCGACGACGTCGACCGCGTCCCCTACGGCGATGCGCAGAACGATCTGAAGCTCGGCAACATCGACGGCTTCATGGGCTACGGCGACGGCGGCGCCCCGCTGCGTGCCACGGGCTTCGGCGCGCAGGAGTTCCTCCTCGCCGACTACGGGCTCGCGTACTCGGGCGAGGCCGTCGTCGTCACCGCCGAGACGCTCGCGAACGAGGCCGACGAGGTGGAGGCGTTCCTCACGGCCTACGCACGCGGCTGGAAGGACGCCTTCGACGACGTCGACGGGACGATCGACCTCGTCGTCGACGACTACGGCAAGGACCAGAACTACGCGCGCGAGGACATCGAGCTATCCTGGGAGCAGCAGGAGCGACTCATCCTCACGGACGAGTCCCTCGAGAACGGCATCGGGACGATCAGCGACGACGCGGTCCAGCGGAACATCGACAGCCTGGCGCTCGTCGGCTACGACGTCGCCGAGGAGGACCTCTTCGACACCTCGCTCATCGCCGACGTGTACGCGGAGCGCCCCGAGCTCGTGATCGGAGCCGAGTGACCCCGGCGCCGCATCCCTCCGGCCCCGCCTCGGCGGGGCCGGAGGCGGGTCTCGACATCCGGGACCTGCGCAAGTCGTTCGGAGGGCGCCGTCCCGTCGAGGCGCTCGCAGGCGTCGACCTCTCGATCGAGCGAGGGGGCTTCGTCTCGCTCATCGGCCCGTCGGGATGCGGCAAGTCGACCGTGCTGCGGATCCTCGCCGGCCTCGACGCGCCGTCGGGCGGCAGCGTGAGCGTGCACGGCGAAGAGGTCGTCGGCGGCCGCAGGCGCGACGACGTCGGCGTGGCCTTCCAGGACGCCGCGCTCCTGGACTGGCGCTCCGTGCGACGCAACGTCGCCCTTCCGCTCGAGCTCGCGGGACGCTCGGTCGACCGCGCGCGCGTCGACGAGCTCATCCGGCTCGTCGGGCTCTCGGGCTTCGAGCACGCCCGCCCCGCGCAGCTCTCGGGGGGCATGCGCCAGCGCGTCTCGATCGCCCGCGCCCTCGTCGTGCAGCCCGAGCTGCTGCTGCTCGACGAGCCGTTCGGCGCGCTCGACGACATGACGCGGCAGCGGCTCAACTTCGAGCTGCAGCGCATCTGGTCCGAGCGTCCGTCGACGACCCTCATGGTCACCCACGGGATCCAGGAGGCCATCCTCCTCTCCGACGCCGTCGCCGTGATGTCGCGGCGCCCCGGCCGGATCGTCGAGCTCGTCCCGATCGACCTGCCGCGCCCCCGCACGGTCGACGTCATCCGCTCCCCCGAGTTCCACGCCGTGAGCGATCGCCTCGTCGAGCTGCTGTTCCGCACGGGACGGGAAGAGGACGACGATGCCGCGTAGCACCGTCGTGCGGGCCGCGCTCGGCGCGACCGGCTTCGCGGTCGTCATCGCGGCCTGGTGGATCGCGGCCGACACCGCCTTCGCCGTCAACGGCGTCGTGCCGTCACCGCCCGACCTCGTCCGCCAGATCGCCGAGGACGGCACGGGCTACTATCTCGCGCAGATCGGCGTGACGCTCTCCAGCGCCGGCCAGGGATACCTCTGGGGCGCCGGCGTGGCGCTCCTGCTCGCCGTCGTCGTCATGGTGCTCCCCGCGCTGTCCAGTCCCGTCGGCCAGCTCGCGCTCTTCGTCGAATGCGCGCCGGCCGCGGCGATCGGCCCCGTCGTCCTCGCCGTCGTGCAGGGCCGGACGCCCTCGATCTTCCTCGCCGCGATCGCCGTGCTGTTCACGACCCTCGTCGGCGCCCTGCTCGGCGCCCGCGCCACGCGCCGCATCGAGGTCGACGTGATCGCCGTGTACGGCGGGAACCGATGGGACCTCTTCCGGAAGGTGAAGCTGTTCGCCGCCCTGCCCGCCACCGTCAACGCCCTGAAGATCGGCATCCCCGCCGCCATCCTCGGGGCGATCATCGGCGAGTACCTCGGCGGCGTCGACTCGGGCGTCGGCGTCGCGCTCGCCGTCGCGCAGCGCTCCATCCAGGTGGAGCGCACGTGGATCTTCGGCCTCAGCGCGGCCCTCGTCACGAGCATCGGCTATGCGCTGCTGAGCGTGCTCGGCCGCGCGCTGCTCCCCTGGTCCGCCGCCGCACGGAGACTCGGATGAGCGCCGCTCGCGTGACACCGGCCCGCGTCGCGCCCCCGCACCGGGCCGCGGGCGTCTCGTCCGCCGTGCTCCGCCGAGCCGGCGTCTTCCTCGGGACCGTCGTGTTCATCCTCGTCGTCTGGCAGGCGCTGCTCGTGGTGACGGGCGTCAGCCCGTTCGTGGCGAAGTCGCCCGCCGACGTCTGGGCGTTCCTCTGGACGGACGGGGAGGCCGCCCTCAACCGCGCGCAGGTCCTCGACGGCCTGCTCGTCACCGCCCACGACGCCGGCATCGGATACGTCGCGGGGCTCGGCGGCGCCGCCGTCATCGCGACGCTGTTCGCGCTCTTCCCCGCCCTGTCGACGGCGTTCATGCCCGTCGCGATGGTGCTGCGGACGTTCCCGCTCGTCGCGCTGACGCCGCTCATCGTGCTCGCGTTCGGGCGCGGGGTCGCGGGGCTCGCCGCCATCGGCTTCATCGTCGTGTTCTTCTCCGCGCTCGTGACGATCTCGTTCGGCATCGCGGGAGCGTCCCGGCAGGCGCTCGACGTGGTCGCCGTCTTCGGCGGAGGACGGTGGGCCGGCGTGTTCAAGGTGGGCCTGCCGTCGGCGCTCCCCGCCTTCTTCACGGCCGCGAGGCTCGCCATCCCGCAGTCGCTGTCCGCGGCGCTCATCGCCGAATGGCTCATCACCGGGACGGGCGCGGGCTCGCAGCTCATGCGTGCCGCCGGCACCTCCCAGTACGTCGCGCTGTGGTCGACCGCGGCCGTGTTCATCTTCGCGACCACCATCGTCTACACGCTCGTCACGACGCTCGAGGAGCTCGTGCTCGCCCGCTTCGGCGGACGCGAGACCCCCTGACGGAGAGGACCGCTATGGCTACGACCGCATCCGACGTGCTCGTCCGGGAGGACGAGCGACGCCTGCGCGACCGACTGGAGGAGCTCCTGCCCGGCATCGCCGCCGAGGCGGCGGAGAACGACGAGCGGGCGCGGCTGCCCGAGGCCCGGCTGCGTCAGCTGCACGCCGAGGGCTTCGACGCCGCGGCGCTCCCCGAGGAGCTCGGCGGCGGAGGCGCGAGCCATGCGTTCTTCGGCGAGGTCGTGCGGGCGCTCGCCGAGGCCGACCCGGCCGTCGCGACGATCTGGACGATGCATCTGGGCGCGGCCGTGGGCCTCGCACAGCTCACGAAGGACACCCTCGGCGATCACTACGCGCGGGCGCTCCTCGCGGGCGACCGCTTCGCGAACGCGCTGTCGGAGCCGACGAGCGGCAACCGCTTCCTCAATCCCCAGCAGGAGGCCGCGCCCGCCCCCGGCGGGCACACGCTCGACGGCGCCAAGCGCTTCGTCTCGGGCAGCGAGATCGCCGACCACCTGCTCGTCAACGTCGCGATCGACGGCGTCCCGGCGTTCTTCGGCGTCGAGCCCGACGAGACGATCTCCGTCATCCCCATCTGGGACTCCCTGGGCCTGCGCGGCACGCGCAGCCAGCTGCTGTCGTTCCGGGGCACGCCGCTGCCCGCAGAGAGACGCGGCGGCCTCCCCGGGCCCGGACACCGCAACTACGTCGGCGCGGGGCTCGCGGGCATCTCGCTGGGGATCGCCGACGCCGCGCTCGCCGCCCTCGTCGCCCATGCCCGTTCGCGCGTCATCCTCGGCCGGCCGCTCGCCGAGCAGCAGTGGGTCGAGTTCGCCGTCGCCGACCATCACAGCCGCATCGAGGCCGTCCGCGCGTACTGGCGTCAGGCGCTCCGTCACGCGGACGAGGGCGTCCCCGAGCACGCCGGCGAGTTCGACCGGGCGAAGCTCCTCGCGAACCGCGTCGCGGTCGACACGGCGCAGCTCGCCGTCCGCGTGGGCGGAGCGAGCGGGTACCTCCGCACCTCGCCCATCCAGCGCCATCTCCGCGACGCGGAGGCCGGACAGCTCATGGCCTACTCGACCGAGGTGCTCTCCGGCGTCATCGGCAAGCAGATCCTCGGAACGGAGAACACGCGATGACCCGCCCGCCGCTCATCTTCAGCGCCTTCAACGAGTTCGTGCTCTCGCACCACGACCACGGCGCCTGGCGCCGCCCCGACAGCCGCCAGACCGAGCTCAACACGACGGCGTTCTGGATCGACCTCGCCAAGACGCTCGAGCGCGGCCGGTTCGACTTCCTCTTCTTCGCGGACGTGCTCGCGCCCTACGACATCTACCGCGGCAGCCGCGATGCGGCGATCGCCACCGGGATGCAGACGCCCGTGAACGACCCGGCCGTCCTCATCCCGATCCTCGCCCACGAGACGACGGACCTGTCGTTCGTCCTCACCGAGAACATCCTGCAGGAGCCGCCGTACACGTTCGCGCGCAAGATGTCGACGCTCGACCACCTGAGCGACGGCCGGGTCGCGTGGAACATCGTGACGAGCTTCCTGCCCGGCGCGGGGCGGAACCTCGGGCACAGCGGGCTCCCGAGCCACGAGGAGCGGTACGGTCGTGCCGACGACTACGTCACGGCGGTCTTCAAGCTGTGGGAGGCGAGCTGGGAGGACGACGCCGTGATCGCCGATCGCGCCCGCGGCGTCTACGCCGATCCGTCGAAGGTCCACACGATCGACCACGTCGGACCGTACTACACGGTGCCGGGGCCGCATCTCACCGAGCCGAGCCCGCAGCGCACGCCGTTCCTCTTCAACGCCGCGGCGTCGGGGACGGGCATCTCGTTCGCGGGGGCGAACGCGGAGGTGCTCTTCACGTCGGGAGGCAGGGAGCAGGCGCCGGCGAGCGTGCGCCAGCTGCGTGCCGCGGCGGTCGCGCAGGGGCGGTCGGCCGAGGACGTCAAGATCCTCGGCGGCCTCGGCGTCGTCGTCGGCAGCACGGAGGAGGAGGCTCGGCGCCTCGACCGCGAGCTGCAGGAGACGCAGTCGCTCGAGTCGATCCTCGTCAAGCTGAGCGGCTTCTGGCAGGAGGACCTCGACCGCTACCCCCTGCGCGCGACGGTCGCGGAGCTGCGCGCGTCGTCCGACCCCGGCGCGCTGCTGCGCACCGTGCTCGGCACCGCCCCCGACGCGTCGTGGGACTTCGAGCGCTTCGTCCGCTGGGCGGCGAACCGGCACGTCGTGGGGACCCCCGAGCAGATCGCCGACGAGATCGACGCCTGGCAGGACGCCGGCGTCGACGGCATCAACCTGCAGTACCTCGTCTCGCCGGGGTCGTTCGCCGACTTCGTCGACCACGTCCGTCCCGTCCTCGTCGAGCGCGGGACGATGCGGGCGGAGTACACCCCCGGCACCGCGCGAGAGAAGGTCACGGGCTCCGGGCCGTTCCTGCCGGAGAGCCATCCGGCCCGGCGGCACCGGGCGGCGCTCGCCGCGCTGCGGCGGAGCGAGGGCGCGCGATGAGCGCGGACGCCGTCTCCGACGCCGAGCTGCTCGCGCGCTTCGCGCCGCTCCTCTCCCGCATCGCGGAGGGCGCCGCGGCACGCGAACAGGCCAGGGCGCTCCCGCACGACGAGGTCCGCGCCCTCCGCGAGGCCGGCCTCGGTGCCCTGCGCGTCCCGCAGGAGCTCGGCGGGCACGGGGTGAGCCTGCGGCAGCTGCTCGTCCTCCTGCGCGAGCTCGCGGCCGCGGACTCGAACATCCCGCAGGCGCTGCGGCAGCACTTCTTCCAGGTCGAGCTCCTGCTCCGAGACGCGGACGACTCAGGCAGCCGCGTGTGGCTGGAGCGCGTCGCGGCGGGCGATCTGTTCGGCAGCGCGACGACGGAGCCGCGCGGCTCCGCCCTCGGCGAGGTCGGGACGGTGCTCGCGAGACGTCCCGGCGGCGGATACCGCCTCGACGGGCGGAAGATCTACGGCACGGGCAACGCGTACGCGCAGTGGCTCCCCGTCGGCGCCGTCGACGAGAGCGGGACGCCCGTCGTGCCCGTGGTCCCCGCCGACCGCACGGGCGTGTCGATCGTCGACGACTGGAACGGCTTCGGCCAGCGGCTCACCGCGACGGGCACGACGGTCTTCGACGACGTGCGCGTCGAGGAGGACGAGGTCCGCCGCTTCGCCGCGGAGGGTCCGAGACGCGGAGGCTCGGGACTGCATCAGGCCGTGCTGCTCGCCACGCTCGCGGGGATCGCCGAGTCGGCCGCACGAGAGGTGACGGCGCAGCTGCGGGGCAAGACCCGGGTGTACTTCACCGGCACGGGCGAGCTGCCGCGCCACGACGCCGTCGTGCAGGAGCACGTCGGCCGGCTGAGGGCCACCGCGGACGCCGCGCGCTGGGTCCTCGACGGCGTGGCCCGCGAGATGGAGGCCGCCTGGTCGCTGTGGCTGGACCGCGACGCGGCGCCCGAGGACGTCGACGCGCGCTTCGTCGACGTCGAGCTCGCGGTCGCCTCGGCGCAGGTGACGATCTCGGAGCAGGTCCTCGACGCGACGGCGCACCTGCTCGACGTGCTCGGCGCGTCGTCGCTCGACACCGGCCTCGGCCTCGACCGGCACTGGCGGAACGCGCGCGCCGTGGCGTCGCACAACCCCTACCCGTTCAAGGCGCGCCTCCTCGGCGACCACGCCCTCAACGGCGCCGAGCCCGCGGCGTTCGCCGTGGGGCGCGACGTGGGCGACAAGCACCCCTGACCGGCCGATCGGTGCGAGCCGGGCGCCTCAGTCGCCGAGCGCGGCGAGGCGCTCGGCCTCGTCGGCCTCGATGCAGGAGGCGACGACGGGTGCGAGCGCGCCGTCCATGACCTGATCGAGGTTGTAGGCCTTGTAGCCCGTGCGGTGATCGGCGATGCGGTTCTCGGGGAAGTTGTACGTGCGGATGCGCTCGGAACGGTCCATGCCGCGGATCTGCGACTTGCGCGCATCGGCCGCGACCGCCGCGAGCTCCTCCTGCTGCTTCGCGAGCAGACGCGCGCGCAGCACGCGCATGCCGGCCTCGCGGTTCTGCAGCTGCGACTTCTCGTTCTGCATCGACACGACGATCCCCGTCGGCACGTGCGTGATGCGCACGGCCGAGTCGGTCGTGTTGACCGACTGGCCGCCCGGGCCGGACGACCGGAAGACGTCGATCTTCAGGTCGTTCGGATCGATGTGGATCTCCTCCGGCTCGTCCACCTCGGGGAAGACGAGCACGCCCGTCGTCGACGTGTGGATGCGCCCCTGCGACTCGGTCGCCGGCACACGCTGCACGCGATGCACGCCGCCCTCGTACTTGAGGTGCGCCCAGACGCCCTGCGCGGGGTCGTTGGACGAGCCCTTGATCGCGACCTGGACGTTCTTGTAGCCGCCGAGATCGGACTCGTCGCGCTCGAGCAGCTCCGTCTTCCATCCCTGCGACGCCGCGTACTGCGTGTACATGCGCAGCAGGTCGGCCGCGAACAGCGCGCTCTCGGCGCCGCCCTCGCCCGCCTTGATCTCCATGATCACGTCGCGCGCATCGTCCGGATCGCGCGGGATGAGGAGGCGCCTCAGCCCCTCCTGCGTCTCCGCGAGGTGCTCCTCGAGCCCGGGGATCTCCTCCGCGAACGCGTCGTCCTCCTTCGCGAGCTCGCGAGCGGCCGCGAGGTCGTCCCCCGCCGCCGTCCACTCCTCGTGGGCGCGCACGATCCTGCTGAGCTCGGCGTAGCGGCGGTTGACGCGCTTGGCGCGCGCCGCGTCGGCGTGCACGGCCGGGTCGGAGAGCTCCTCCTGCACCCGGCCGTGCTCGTCGATCAGCGCCTGGACGGACTCGAACACGCGTCAGCGGATGTCGTTCTCATGGCCCGAGCCCCGGCCTCCGGCCGGCGCCGGGATCGACTTCTGCATCTGCACGAGGAACTCGACGTTGGACTGCGTCTCCTTCAGCTTGTCGAGGATCACGCCCAGCGCGTGCTGCTGGTCGAGTCCGGCGAGGGCGCGACGGAGCTTCCAGGTGATCTTCACCTCGTCGGGCGACAGCAGCACCTCCTCGCGGCGCGTGGAGGACGCGTTGACGTCGACCGCCGGGAAGATGCGCTTGTCGGCCAGCTGGCGCGACAGGCGCAGCTCCATGTTGCCCGTGCCCTTGAACTCCTCGAAGATCACCTCGTCCATCTTCGACCCGGTCTCGACGAGAGCCGTGGCGAGGATGGTGAGCGAGCCGCCGTTCTCGATGTTGCGCGCGGCGCCGAAGAAGCGCTTCGGCGGGTAGAGCGCGGAGGCGTCGACCCCGCCGGACAGCACGCGCCCCGAGGTCGGTGCGGAGACGTTGTAGGCCCGGCCGAGACGCGTGATCGAGTCGAGCAGCACGACGACGTCGCGACCCAGCTCGACGAGGCGCTTGGCGCGCTCGATGGCGAGCTCGGCGACCGTCGTGTGGTCCTCGGCGGGGCGGTCGAAGGTCGAGGCGATGACCTCGCCCTTCACCGACCGCTGCATGTCGGTCACCTCTTCGGGGCGCTCGTCGACGAGCACGACCATGAGGTGCGCCTCGGGGTTGTTCTGCGCGATCGCGTTCGCGATCTGCTGCAGCACGATCGTCTTGCCCGCCTTGGGCGGGGCGACGATGAGACCGCGCTGGCCCTTGCCGATCGGGGCGACGAGGTCGATGATGCGCTGGGTCAGCTTCTCGGGCGCCGTCTCGAGACGCAGGCGGTCCTGCGGGTAGAGCGGCGTGAGCTTGCCGAACTCGACCCGGCCCGCGGCGTCCTCGACGGACAGCCCGTTGACGGAGTCCACCTTGACGAGCGCGTTGTACTTCTGGCGGCCCGGCTGCTCGCCCTCGCGCGGCTGCTTGATCGCGCCGACGACGGCGTCGCCCTTGCGCAGGGCGTACTTCTTCACCTGGCCGAGCGAGACGTACACGTCCTGCTGGCCGGGGAGGTAGCCGGTGGTGCGCACGAACGCGTAGTTGTCGAGGACGTCGAGGATGCCCGCGATCGGCACGAGCACGTCGTCGTCGCCGATCTCGGTGTCGAACTCGTCGTCCGCTCCCCCGCGACGCTTGTTGCGTCCGCGGCCACGGCCCTGGTCCGGGTTCTGCGCCTGGCCCTGACGCTGGCCCTGGTTCTGACGGCCCCCGCGGTCGGAGCGGTCGCCCTCGTCGTCCTTGGCGTCGTCCTGCGTCGAGCGGCCGTCGTCGCCCTGCGCCTCGCCGCCGTTCTTGCTGCGGTTGCGGCGGTTGCGGTTGCGGCCCCGACGGCCGGTCGAGTCGTCCGAGCGGTCGGCATCGCCCTCGGGCCGGTCGCCGTCCTGCGGGGCGGAGTCCGTCTTGCCGGCCTGCGCCTCGTCGGCCTTCTCGGCGGCGGTCCTGTCGCCGCCCGCCTGGCGGCTGCCGGTCCTTCGGCCGTCGCGCCTGCCGGTGCCGCCCTCCGTCGCCTCGGCCTGCTCGGCAGGCGCCGCGTCGGCGGCGTCCGCCTGCTCGGCCTCCGCCGTCGTCTCGCCGTCGGGCGTCTCGCGCGGCGCGACGTCGTGCGTCTCCTCCGGAGCGGACGGCCTCTCCTCCTGTGCGGGCGCCTCCTCGGCCGGAGCCGGGGCGCTCTCGTCCGCCGGAGCCGCCTCGGCGGCAGGCTCCTCGACGGGCTCGGCCTTCTTCGTGCGGCGCGGGGCGCGCTTGCGCGCGGGCTTCGCCGCAGGCGCCTCGGCCGCGGCGGGCTCGACGGCCGGAGCTTCGGCGGCCGGAGCGGCCTCCGTCCGCACGTCGGCCTGGATGTCTTCGTTCGCCGCGTCGGCGGCGTCGTCCTGGATCTCGGAGATCGACCCCACGAGCACTCCTGTCGTCTTGCGTGGCATGACCCGAACCGCACGGGCGAGATTCGCCTGACGCGCGCCACGAGGCGCGTGGATCCCGGCCTGTCTGTTCAGACGGCGAGGATCATGCGGGGGGCTTCGCAGAATTGCGACGGTGGCTTTGATCGTGCTAGTCAGCACCCACCGATATGTCCCTCACTGTACCACCTTTGAAATCGACGGCGAGCATGAGCGCCTCCCACGGAGCATCCGTCACGCGCCCCGCCAGCTCCGCGGCCTCGAGACGGCGACCGGGGCCGTCCGCGAGGACGAGCACGCTCGGCCCCGCCCCCGAGACGACGGCGGCGAACCCGGCTCCACGGAGCGTCCGGACGAGCCTGTCCGTCTCCGGCATCGCCTCCGCCCGGTAGCTCTGGTGCAGCTTGTCCTCGGTCGCCGCGAGAAGCAGCTCCGGGCTCTGGGTGAGGGCGGCGATGAGCAGGGCCGACCGGGAGACGTTGAAGACCGCGTCCTCGCGCGGCACCTGCAGCGGCTGCAGGCTCCGGGCGAGCGAGGTCGACATGGTCGTCTCGGGGACGAAGACGACGGGGGCGACTCCACGATGCACGAGGAGCTTCTTGTGCTGGGGGCGTGCCTGCTCGTCGAGCCATGCGATCGTGAGGCCGCCGAAGAGCGCCGGCGCGACGTTGTCGGGATGCCCCTCGAGCTGCGTCGCGAGGCGCAGCAGGTCGTTCTCCGAGAGGTCGACGTCGCCCTCGAGCAGCCCCTTGGCCGCGAGGACGCCGGCCGAGACCGCCGCTCCCGACGACCCGAGGCCCCGACCGTGCGGGACGCCGTTGTGCGCGACGATCCTCAGCCCGGGCGCTGCGCGCCCCACGGAGGCGAAGACGTGACGGATGACGCGGACGATCAGGTGCGACTCGTCGCGCGGGATCTCGTCCGCCCCCGACCCCGACACCTCGATCTCGAGCTCGCCGTCCGCCAGCGCCGTGACGGCGAGATCGTCGTAGATCGACAGCGCGAGCCCGAGGGTGTCGAACCCGGGCCCGAGGTTGGCGCTCGTGGCAGGCACGCGGACCTGCACGGTGCGCCGGGCTGAGCTCACGCGGGCGCCCCGACGGGTGCGAGCCCGAGGACGTCCGCCACATCGCCCGTGGACGCGTCCACGACGGTCGGCGTGACCTCCGACCCGTCCTCCTGCTTCAGGGCCCACTGCGGGTCCTTCAGTCCGTGGCCGGTGACCGTGACGGTCACCCGCGAGCCCGCGGGGACGACGCCCGCCGCCGAGCGCTCGAGGAGGCCGGCCACGCCGATCGCGGACGCCGGCTCGACGAACACGCCGACCGTGCCCGCGAGCAGCTTCTGCGCGGCGAGGATGGCCGAGTCGGAGATGGCGCCGAAGTAGCCGTCGGTCTTCTCCCTGGCGTCGAGGGCGAGCTCCCACGACGCGGGGTTGCCGATGCGGATGGCCGTGGCGATGGTCTCGGGGTCCTTGACGATCTCGCCGCGGACGATGGGCGCGGAGCCCTCGGCCTGGAAGCCGAACATGCGCGGCACGCGCGTGGTGGTCCCGGCCTGCGCGTCGTCGATGAAGCCGCGCGAGTATGCCGTGTAGTTGCCCGCGTTGCCGACGGGGATGAAGTGGAAGTCGGGCGCGTCGCCGAGCTGCGACGCGATCTCGTACGCCGCGGTCTTCTGCCCCTCGATGCGATCGGGGTTGACGGAGTTGACGAGATGCACGGGATAGCGCTCGCTGAGCTCCCGGGCGATCTCCAGGCAGTCGTCGAAGTTGCCGCGGATCTGGATGAGCTGACCGCCGTGGATGACCGCCTGGCTGAGCTTGCCCATCGCGATCTTGCCCTCGGGGACGAGCACCGCGGCGGTGATGCCCGCGTGCGCGGCGTAGGCGGCCGCCGATGCGGACGTGTTGCCCGTGGAGGCGCAGATGACGGCCTTGGCGCCGTGCTCGACGGCGCGCGAGAGCGCGACGGTCATGCCGCGGTCCTTGAAGGAGCCCGTGGGGTTCATGCCCTCGAACTTGATCCAGACGTCCGCGCCCGTGCGCTGCGACAGCGACGGCGCGGGGATGAGCGGCGTGCCGCCCTCGCCCAGCGTCACGACGGTGGAGGCGTCGGTGACGCCCAGGCGGTCGGCGAACTCGCGCAGCACTCCGCGCCAGACATGGGCCATGGTCATTCTCCTTCCACGCGCAGCACGGAGGCCACGCGCTCGACGACGTCGCTCTGGGCGAGACGCGCGACGGTGTCGCTGAGCGCCTGCTCCCGAGCCCTGTGTGTTCCGATCACGATGCGGGCGGTGCCCTCGTCGTCGACGGTCTGCTCGACGGTCGCCGCGGAGACGCCGCCGTCGTTGAGGATGCCGGCGATCGTGGCGAGGACGCCCTGCTCGTCCGACACCTCGAGGGTGATCTGGTAGCGCGTCGAGATGCGCCCGATGGGAGCCGTCGGCAGGCTCTGCCGCGCCGACTCGCCGACGCCGACGCCGCCGGCGATGTGGCGGCGGGCCGCCGAGACGACGTCGCCGAGCACGGCGGAGGCCGTCTGGACGCCGCCCGCGCCCGCGCCGTAGAACATGAGGGGGCCTGCGGCCTCGGCCTCGACGAACACGGCGTTGTTGCCGCCGTGCACGCTCGCGAGGGGGTGCTCGCGATCGACGAGCGCGGGGTAGACCCGCACCGAGATCGCCTCGTCCTCGCCGTCGGCGGCCGCCCCCTCGAGTCGCTCGCAGACCGCGAGCAGCTTGATGACGAACCCGGCGCGGCGCGCGCCGTCGATCATGTCGGCCGTGATGCCCTCGATGCCCTCGCGGTGCACGTCGTCGATCGACACCCGGGTGTGGAAGGCGAGGCTCGCGAGGATGGCGGCCTTCTGCGCGGCGTCGTAGCCCTCGAGGTCGAGGGTCGGGTCGGCCTCGAGGTAGCCGAGCTCCGTCGCGAGGCGCTGGGCGTCCTCCGCGGAGAGCCCCTCGCGGTCCATCCGGTCGAGGATGTAGTTCGTCGACCCGTTCACGATGCCGAAGATGCGCACGATGCGGTCGCCCGCGAGCGAGTCGCGCAGGGGGCGGATGATCGGGATCGCGCCGGCGACGGCGGCCTCGTACGACACGGAGGCGCCGACCTGGTCGGCGGTGTCGAAGATCTCCACGCCGTGCGTCGCGAGGAGCGCCTTGTTGCCGGTGACGACGTCGGCGCCCGACGTCAGCGCCGCGAGGATGTGCGTGCGGGCGGGCTCGATGCCGCCCAGGAGCTCGATGACGATGTCGGCGCCCACGATGAGGCTCTCGGCGTCGGTCGTGAGGAGCTCCCGCGGCAGCTCGACGTCGCGCGGAGCGTCGACGTCGCGCACGAGGATGCCCGCGAGCTCGAGGCTCGCGCCGCTGCGCTCGGCGAGGTCGGCGCCGCTCTCGAGCAGCAGGCGGGCGACCTGCGATCCGACGGAGCCTGCGCCCAGAAGGGCGACCCTCAGCGTGCGGTGGTCGATCATCGTTCTCCCCCTCCGGCCTCCCGGCCGGCGTCGGTGACGAGGCCCGCGTCGCGCGCGAGCAGATCGTCGATCGTCTCGCCGCGCACGATCACGCGGGCCCGGCCCGCGCGCACCGCCACGACGGGCGGCCGCGGAACGTGGTTGTAGTTGCTCGCGAGCGGGACCGTGTACGCGCCCGTCGCCGGGACGGCCAGCAGGTCGCCCGGCACGACGTCGCCCGGCAGGTACTCGTGGTCGACGACGACGTCGCCGGACTCGCAGTGCATGCCGACCACCCGCACGAGCGCGGGCGCGCCCGTGCCCTCCCTCGACGCGATGCGCGCCGAGAACTGCGCGCCGTAGAGGGCGGGCCGGGCGTTGTCGCTCATGCCGCCGTCGACGCTCACGTAGAGCCGCTCGGCCTCGCCGTCCCCGGTCGGCACGGCGACGGGCTTCGTCGTCCCGACCTCGTACAGCGTCACGCCCGCGGGGCCGATGATGCTGCGCCCCGGCTCGAAGGCGAGAGCCGGAAGGGGGATGCCGCGGACGGCGCACTCGTCGGCGACGACGCCGACGATGCCGTCGGCGAGCCCGTCGATGGGCGACGGGTCGTCCGCGCGCGTGTAGGCGATGCCGAACCCTCCCCCGAGGTTGAGCAGCGGGACGTCGCCGCCCTCGCGCAGGCGGGCGTGCAGCTCGATCACGCGCGACGCGGACTCGCGGAAGCCCGCCAGGCCGAAGATCTGCGACCCGATGTGGCAGTGCAGGCCGGCGAACGCGAGACGGGGGAGCTCGCGGATGCGCGCGACGGCCTCCTCGGCCGCGGCGAGGGCGAAGCCGAACTTCTGGTCCTCGTGCGCCGTGGCGAGGAAGTGATGGGTCTCGGCGTGCACGCCGCTGTTGACGCGGACGAGCACCGTCTGCGTGGCGCCGATGCGCTCGGCGATGGCCGCGATGCGCTCGATCTCGATGAACGAGTCGACGATGATCGTGCCCACGCCGGCCGTGACGGCGCGTTCGAGCTCCCAGACCTGCTTGTTGTTGCCGTGGAAGCCGATCCGCGCGGCGGGGACGCCGGCGGCGATCGCGACCGCGAGCTCGCCGCCGGAGCACACGTCGACGTTCAGCCCGGCCTCGACCATCCACCGCGCGATCTCCGCGCTGAGGAACGCCTTCCCGGCGTAGTACACGCGCGCCTCCCCCCCGCGCCGTGCCGCGGCGCCGGTGAACGCACGGAGCGTCTCGGCCGCCCTCCGACGGGCCTCGTCCTCGTCGATCACGACGAGCGGCGTGCCGAACTCGCGGACGAGGGCGGTCGCGGGCATCCCGGCCAGCTCGATCGCCCCGTCGGCGTCCCGCGCCGCGGAGGCCGGCCAGACGCCGGCCGCGAGATCGTTCGGGTCGGCGGGCGTCGTGAGCCATTCGGGCGCGAGGGCGGACGAGGACACGGGTCACCAATCAGTGGACGGGAGTTCTCCGCGGGACGGAATGGTCACATCGTCGCGGTGTCTTCGAGTGTATGGCACCGCCTTCTCCCGCGAGAATCCACCTGCACCGTGAGAGGGCACGCGGCGCCCGCATCCTCACGGCGTGCATGGATCCTCGCCGGCGGGATGGGCCGCACGTGCCGGAATGGGCGGGGTCACGCGCAGATGGCGGCGTCGAACGTCTCGATGCCGTCGAGGAAGCCGTCGGCGAGCGCGAGGCGGATGACGAGGCGCTCGTCGGAGACGTCGGCGGCCGTGACCTCGACGCCGGACGGGAGCGTGTCGCCGCGGCAGACGGTGAGCGGCTGGGCGAGCGCGCTGAGATCGACCGGGGCCTGCGCGATGCTCGCGGCGTCGAGCTCGAGGTCCCCGATCCGGACGGCGTCGGGCACGACGACCACGTCGCCGTCCGAGACGCCGGGGACGGCGCTGAACTCGAGCGGGAGCGATGCGCCGAACACGTTGATCTCGGCCGAGAACGTCGCCGCCGGCCCCGGCAGCGCGACCGAGACGTCGCCCCATGACGTCCACTCCCCGCCGGCTGTCGCGAGAAGCGCGTCGACGTCCTCGGCGTCCATCCGGATCGTCGCCGTGGCGCCGAGCGCCGTCACGTCGTCGCCGCGCGTCGGCACGCCGTGCGCGTCGCCCTCGATGTCGCCCGAGAGCCCCTCGAGCGCGACGTCCTCGGCCGCCACGTGCACGTCGTCGAGGCGCCCGACGACGAGCTGTGGGATGACGAGGCCGCCGACGGCGACGTCGATCCGCTGGTCCGACGGCAGCGCCAGCTCGGACACGATCGTGTCGCGGACGCGGTCCTGCACGATCGCGCGCGCGATCGCGTCGCCGACGAAGAACGCCGCGACGGCCGCGAGGACGACGACGCCTGCGATGACGAGACCGCGAACCGGACGGCGCGCCATGTCACATCCGCTCGGGCGCGCTCACGCCCAGCAGGTCGAGGCCGTTGCGCAGCACCTGTCCCGTCGCGTCGTTCAGCCACAAGCGCGTGCGGTGCACGGCCTCGATCGGGGCGTCGCCCAGGGGCGTGACGCGACAGGTGTCGTACCACCGATGGTAGAGGCCCGCGAGCTCCTCGAGATACCGCGCGATGCGGTGCGGCTCCCGCAGCTCGGCGGAGAACGCCACCAGGCGCGGGAACTCCTGCAGCGCGCCGAGGAGCGCGGCCTCGGTCTCGTGGGCGAGCAGCTCCGGGGCGAACTCCGAGCGGTCGACCCCCGCCTCGGCCGCGTTGCGGGCGACGTTGACCGTGCGGGCGTGCGCGTACTGCACGTAGAAGACCGGATTGTCGTTCGTGCGCCTGCGCAGCTGCTCGGGGTCGAGGGCGAGAGGCGAGTCCGCGGGGTAGCGCGCGAGGGAGTAGCGGAGGGCGTCGGCACCGATCCACGAGACGAGGTCGTCCATCTCGATGACGTTGCCCGCCCGCTTGGAGAGCCGTGCGCCGTTCACCGACACGAGCTGGCCGATGAGCACCTCGATGTCCTTCTGCGGGTCGTCGCCCGCAGCGCCCGCGAGCGCCTTGAGACGGTGGACGTAGCCGTGGTGGTCGGCCCCGAGGAGGTAGATCTTGTGCCGGTAGCCGCGGTCCGACTTGCTCAGGTAGTACGCGGCGTCCGCCGCGAAGTACGTGTAGATCTCGCTGTCCGAGCGACGGACGACGCGATCCTTGTCGTCTCCGAAGGCCGTCGTGCGCACCCACACCGCGCCGCCCTCGTCGAACACGTGCCCCTGGGCGCGCAGGCGCTCCACGGCGTCGTCGATGAGGCTCGCCCCGGTCTCGGCGTTCTTCGCGTGCAGCATGCGCTCGCTGAAGAACACGTCGAAGTGGACGTTGAACGCCTCCAGCGACGCCTTGATCTCATCGAGCTGCTTCGCGTACGCGAGCTCGCGCGCCGTGCTCAGCTGCTCCTCGTCGGAGAGCTCGAGCAGGTCGGGGCGGCGCTCCAGGACGTATGCGGCGAGGTCGGCGATGTACGGCCCGGGGTATCCGCCCTCCGGGGTGGGCTCGCCCTTCGCGGCGGCGAGCACGCTCGCGCCGAACTTGTCCATCTGGGCGCCCGCGTCGTTGACGTAGTACTCGCTGACGAGGTCGGCGCCGCTGGCCTTCAGCACGCGCGCGATGGAGTCGCCGAGCGCGGCCCAGCGCGTGTGGCCGATGTGCAGCGGGCCCGTGGGGTTCGCGCTGACGAACTCGAGGTTGATGCTGTTGCCGGCCTGGGTGTCGTTGCGGCCGTAGTCGGCGCCCGCCTCGACGATCGTCCTCGCGAGGGCTCCTGCGGCGGCGGTCTCCAGGCGGATGTTGACGAACCCGGGGCCGGCGACCTCGACGGAGGCGACGCCGTCCGTCGCCGCGAGCGCGTCGGCGATCTCCTGGGCGAGCTCGCGCGGGCTCGTGCCGAGAGGCTTGGCGAGCTTGAGCGCGACGTTGCTCGCCCAGTCCCCGTGGTCGCGGTTCTTCGGCCGGTCGAACGCGAGATCGGCGGCCTCCAGCGCGAGCGGCTCCTCGGGACGGCGGCGCTCGGCGATCGGCGTGAGGATGGCGAGCAGGGCTGCTGCGAGGGCTTCCGGGTTCATAACCCGTCAAGTTTAGGCCGACGCATTCCGCAACCATGACGGCGTCCTCACATCCGGCGCTTATCCTCTTCACATGACCGCGGATCGCCGGAGCCGCCGGTCCGTCGCGGCGCTCGCGGCGGTCGGCGTCACCCTGCTGAGCGCCGTCGCACTCGGAGTGTGGCGGCCGTGGGCCCCCGTCGCGACCCCGCAGGCCGCCGGCGGGGCGGAGACCGCCGCGGTCCAGCCCGCGCCGATCCTCCTGGCCGACGACCCGACGGTGCTGATCTTCGGCGACTCGTGGACGTACGGCTCCGCCGCGACCGATCCCGAGGGAGGGTACGCCTACCTCGTCGGCGAGAGCCTCGGCTGGGACACGATCGTCGACGGCGTGCGCAGCAGCGGATATCTGAAGCCCGGCATCGACGGGCCGGACTACGGCGACCGCATCGCGGCGCTCGACCCGGCTCTCGACCCCGATCTCGTGATCCTGCAGGGCTCCATCAACGACCGCCGCCAGGACCTCTCCCGCTACGCCGACGCGGTGAACGGCGCGTGGGACGCGCTCGTCGAGCTGTACCCGGATGCGGCCGTGGTCGTCCTGGGACCCGCCCCGCAGGTGCTGCCCGTCGAGGAGACGACGGCGCGCATCGACGCCGAGCTCGCCGCCCTCGCGTCGACACGGGGATGGTGGTACATCTCGCCCGTGTCCGAGGAGTGGATCACCGAGGCCGATTACGACTGGGTCATCGACACCTCCGAGACGGGGACGAACCATCCCGGCGACGCCGGTCACGCGTATCTCGCCGGCCGTCTCGCGGACGCGATCGCGCACATCGCGCAGCCCTTCCGCGTCGAGGCCGCCGAGCAGCAGCCCGTGCCGGATGTGGACGAGAGCACTCCGTCGCGCTGATATCCTCGATCAGTGCGCCTCCGTAGCTCAGGGGATAGAGCACCGGTTTCCGGTACCGAAGGTCGGGGGTTCGAATCCCTCCGGGGGCACAGTGTGTGAGGAGTCGGGACAGGCGTCTCCGATGAGTCGGGACGTGCGGCACGTCGGATCGTGTCGCCGTCCCGACGCCGGCCGCCCCGGTCGGACGCCCCGCTGCCGCTCGCGGCTCACCGCTTCTTCGTGAAGTCCTGCCCGGTGCGCGTGCCGTCGTCGACGAGGATGTCGGTGCCGGTGAGATGGCCCGGGGCTTCGCCGGCGCAGAAGGCGAGGACGGCGGCGATCTCCTCCCGTCTGCCGAACCGTCTGATGGCGGCGACCTTCAGGAAGTCCGAGGCGCCGTGGTCTTCCTCGAGCTCTCCCATCGCGGCGTCGAAGCGGCCCGACGCCGACGGTCCCGATGCCGTTGATGCGCACGATCTTCCCGGGTGCGCCCATCTGCGGGCCGATGCCGGCGGCGTGCACGACCGCCCGCACGTGGTGCCCGCCCTCCTCGGCTCCGTCACGGCGACCGCTCTGAGATGATCTGGCCATGACGGAGCATCGAAAGATCGTCGGCCTCGGCAGCTCCTTCGCCGCGGGGCCCGGGGTCGAGCCGGTGGAAGATGCGAACGCGATGCGATCGTCCCGGAACTACGCTCATCTGCTGGCCGATCGTCTCGGCGCGGAGCTGACCGACCTGTCGGTCTCCGGCGCGACGACCGCCACCATCCTCCACACTCCGCAGACGATCGCGGCCGGAGTGGAGTTCCCTCCGCAGATCGACGGCGTGCCCCCGGACGCCGACCTGGTCACGGTGACGGCCGGAGGAAACGATCTCCAGTTCGCGGGCTCGATGCTGCACGCCGCGTGGTCGCGATTCGAACCCGACGGCCCGATCGCGACGATGCTCACCCAGGGGCTCTCCGGCGGCGTCCCCGAGCCGACGGAGGAGAGCGTCGACGCCGTGGCGCGGGGACTGGTCGCGATCGTGGCGGGGGTGCGCGCCCGAGCCGAGAACGCGCGCGTCGTGCTGGTGGACTACCTGACCGTCCTCGACGGTCGAGACCACGGCGAGGATCCGCTGTTCTCCGACGCCGAGACAGCCGTGTTCCTCCGCATCCAGGACGCCCTCGTCCGCGGCCACGAGATCGCCGCCGAGCGAGCCGGCGCCGAGCTCGTCCGGGCCTCGAAGCTGAGCACGGGCCACGGTCTCGGCTCGACGGAGCCCTGGGTGTTCGGCTTCCAGCCCTCGGTCAAGAAGACCGCATCCTCGTTCCACCCCAACGAAGCGGGCATGTCCGCGATCGCCGACGCCCTGGCGGCACGCGTCCGCTGAGTCCGGCGACGAACCAGAGAAGTGCAGTTACTATAAACTTGCAGGCTCTGCACGTTTGTGCTGGACCCCGCCCGCTGGACCGACGACGAGGAGAGCATCCCGATGAGCAGCCCGATCCTGGAAGCGCGCGACATACGCAAGACGTACGGGAAGGGCCAGGCGCGATTCGAGGCGCTCAAGGGCGTGTCCCTGGAGATCGCCGAGGGCGAGTCGATCGCCATCGTCGGCAAGAGCGGGTCGGGCAAGTCCACCCTCATGCACCTGCTGGCGCTGCTGGACGCTCCCGACGGGGGCGCGCTGCTGGTCGGAGGCGAGGATGCGGCGGCGCTGGGCGCGCGGCGGGTGAGCAGGCTGCGCAACGAGGACTTCGGCTTCGTGTTCCAGCAGTTCTTCCTGATCCCCAACGCCACCGTGCTGGAGAACGTGGTCCTCCCCCTGAAGATCGCCGGCGTGGGCGCGCGGGAGCGCAAGCAGCGCGGCATGGCGGCGTTGGAGCAGCTCCAGCTGGCGGACAAGGCCGGGAACAGGGCGACGAACCTCTCGGGTGGCCAGAAGCAGCGCGTCGTGATCGCACGAGCACTGGTGACCGGCCCGAAGGTGATCTTCGCCGACGAGCCCACGGGGAACCTCGACACGGCGACGGGGTCGCTGGTCGAGGACATCCTCTTCGACCTCCATCGCGAACACGGCATCACCCTCGTGATCGTGACCCACGATCCCGACCTCGCCGGGCGCTGCGATCGGCAGGTGTTCGTCCGCGACGGCCTGATCGACGCGGTCTCGGGACCGGCTCTCGACGGGGCGGGGGCACGGTCGTGAAGATCTGGGACGTCCTCGCCTCCGCCGTGTCCAACAGCTTCCGCAGCACGACGCGCACAGCGCTGACGGTCGTGGCCATCTTCCTCGGCGCCTTCACGCTCACGATCACCAGCGCGATCGGGACGGGGGTCTCGGACTACATCGACGCGCAGGTGTCCTCGATCGGCTCGACCGACGTGCTGACCGTGACGCACGCCGCCGACGAGACCGCGGCCGACGACGGCGGTCCGGCGCCCTACGATCCGGACGCCGCCGCGGGCAGCGGCCAGGGGATGCCCGGCGCCGCGGCCACCGAGGTGCTCGACGACGACGATCTCGACGCCATCGCCGCCGTCGACGGGATCCTCGCCGTGAGCCCCGTCGTGTCGGTGAACACGTCGTACATCTCGCACGGGGGCGGCGAGAGGTTCGAGCTGAGCGCGAACGCGAGCGCCGCCGTGTCGGTCCCCGACCTGGCCGCCGGCGCGGAGCTGTCGGCGGATTCGGACGCGAACGAGATCCTGCTGCCCACCTCGTACCTCGACGCGCTGGAGCTGGGAGCCGCCGACGAGGCCGTCGGGCAGACCGTCACGATCGGGATCTCGGACTACCTCGGCGAGATGCACGAGGTGGACGCCGTCGTCGTCGGCGTCCAGAACGAGTCGCTCTTCTCCTCGGGCGCCGCGCTCGGCCAGAGCCTGACCGACGAGCTCGTCGCCGTCCAGGACACCGGCGTGCCCGACAGCCTGCAGCAGGGCTACGCCGCGGCGACCGCGACGTTCGACCCCGACGCCACCGACGCGCAGATCGCCGCCCTCAAGGCGGACCTCGCCGATGAGGGCTTCTCGGCGCAGACCGTGACCGACCAGATCGGCGCGGTGCAGTCCGTGATCGACGGCATCATCGGGGTGCTCAACGCGTTCGCGGTGATCGCGCTGATCGCCGCCGGCTTCGGGATCGTCAACACGCTGCTCATGAGCGTCCAGGAACGCACCCGCGAGATCGGCCTGATGAAGGCCATGGGCATGAGCGGCGGCAACGTGTTCGCGCTGTTCAGCGCCGAGGCCGTGTTCATCGGCTTCCTGGGGAGCGCCCTGGGAGCCGTGGTGGCGATCGGCCTCGGGAGCCTCATCAGCACCGTGCTCGCCGACACCGTCCTGACGGATCTCGAGGGCCTCCAGGTCATGCAGTTCGCTCCGGCGTCGGTCGCGACGATCATCCTGGTCGTGATGGGGATCGCCTTCCTGGCGGGGACCCTGCCGGCCCGACGCGCCGCACGGCAGAATCCGATCGACGCCCTGCGGTATGAGTGAGACGGCGCGGACCGGAGGGCTGCGCGAGCGCAAACGCGCGGCCACTCAGGCCGCGATCGAGCGCGCCGGCCTCGCGCTCGTGCTCGAGCGCGGCTACGAGAACGTCACGGTCGACATGATCTGCGAGGCCGCGACGGTCTCCCCCCGCACCTTCTTCAACTACTTCGGCTCGAAGGAGGGGGTCGTCCTCGGCGCCCTGCCGCCCTTCCCGCCGGACGAGGCGGTCCACGCGTTCGTCCGCGCGAGCGGTCCGAGCGTGCTGGAGGACTTCCTGACGATGGTCACCACCGCCTTGTCCGTCCACGAGCCCCATCCGGAGCTCTCCCGGACGCGCAGGCTCGCCATCCAGCGCAGCCCCGAGCTGGTCGACCGGATGATCGCCCGGATGAGCGATCTCGAGGACCAGTACGCCGCGGTGCTCCTGGATCGCTTCGCGGCCGGCGGTCGCACGCCCGACGCGGAGCCGGGGCTCGAGGACGAGGCGCGCATGGTGGTGGGGCTCGCGATGACCGTGCTGCACTACGTCATGCGGAAGCGCCGAGGCTCCCCCGTCGACGCCGCCGGTGGCCGGGAGGCGATCCACGACGCCATCGACCTGTTCCGACGCGCCACGGGGGACGCCGCACGAGGACGGCCCTGACAGGATCGCCGGGCCGAGCGTCAGCGCTCGCTCAGCGCCTCCGCCAGCGCCGCCATCCGCACGCGCGTCCCGTCGTGCTCCCCGAAATGGACGGCCACCCGAGCCGCCCCCGCTTCGCGATAGGCGACGACCTCGTCGGCGATCCGGCCGACGGGCGCCGTCCCGTCCCAGCCGATCCGCAACGTGGCCAGGACGTCGCGGTCGACGGCGAGCCCCGCCAGCCTCTGGGCCCGCTCGGCGAAGGCACCGGGGCTGGTGGGGAGCCCCTGCCAGATGTCGCCGGACCGAGCCGCACGGCGCAACGCGGCATCGCTGTCGCCGCCGACCATGACCGGGACCCGATGGTCCGGCGTCGGAGCGAACACTCCCTGCTCGTAGGAGAAGCGTCGCGCACGGTAGGGCGCCGCCCCTCCCCCGAGCAGGTGCCGCAACAGGGCGAGCGCATCGTCGGTGACGGCGCCGCGGTGGGCGTAGTCCGCTCCGACCGCGTCGAACTCCTTCTCGTTCCATCCGACGCCGACGCCGAGGATCACCCGTCCGGCCGAGAGCTGCTGCAGAGTCGCGACCTGCTTCGCGAGCACGAACGGGTCGCGCAGCGGAGCCACGAGCACCGATGTGCCCAGGCGCAGCCGCTCGGTGACGGCGGACAGATGCCCGATCGTCACGAGCGGCTCGTACACGCCCCCGAAGGCGGTGCCGTACGCGCCCGGCGGCAGCACGTGGTCGGGCAACCACGCGGTCGCGTACCCGAGCTCCTCGGCGGCTCGCGCCAGCTCGACGAGCCTCTCCACCGGCATCGACGGCGACTCGTCGGGCAGCACCACCTCGAGCTCCATGACAGAACCGAACCCCGGTGCCCTCGTGCCCATTCCCTCCGGCGTTGCAGACGATGCCGATCGGGCGTCCCATCGATGCGGGACCGGCTGTTCGTCGACGCGGACACCGGGATGCGGCTCTCCGGCATGCCGCTCGCCCGCCCCGCTGCGCGTCATTAGGATCGAAACGGCCAGAGGCGAGCCGGCGCATGTCGTCGCGACGACGGGGAGAACGTTGACCACGCAGCAGGACACCGGACGCCGCGGCCTCGGCGCGGCGAACGTCTCCCGTCTGTGGAAGCTCGGCGTCATGCTCGTCGTGACGCTCGGGATCTTCTTCGTCCCGCCGCCCGCCGGGGTCGACGACCGAGGCATGCAGATGCTGGCGATCTTCGTCGCGACGATCATCGGGCTCATCCTCCAGCCCTTCCCCACGCCGTCCGTCGCGCTCATCGGGCTCGCCGCCGCGATGATCACCGGCGCCATGGACGTCGCCTCCGGCGAGGCGCTCAGCGGCTTCGCGAACCCCACGGTGCTGCTCATCGTCGCGGCGTTCTTCATCGCCGACGGCTTCCTGCTCACGGGCCTCGGACGCCGCATCGCGCTGATGTTCGTCTCCTGGCTCGGTCGATCTCCGCTCGGCATCGCGTACGGCATGGCGGTGACCGATCTCGTCCTCGCCCCCGCGACCCCCTCGAACACGGCGCGTGCCGGAGGCGTCGTCTATCCGATCATCCGCTCGATCGCCGAGGTGCAGGGATCGACCCCGGAGACCGACGAGTCCCGGAAGAGGCTCGGCTCGTACCTCACGTTCACCGCCGCGCACGTCAACGTCATCACGAGCGCCATGTTCGTCACGGCGATGGCGGGCAATCCCGTCGCGCAGCAGGCTGCCGCGGACCTCGGGATCGACATCTCGTGGGGCACGTGGGCCCTCGCGGCGCTCGTCCCCGGCATCCTGAGCCTCGCGATCGTCCCGTGGGCGATGACGAAGCTCTACGGCCCGACGGTGAAGAAGACGCCCGAAGCGCCGACGATGGCGCGCGAGGAGCTCCGCGCGATGGGGCGGATGTCCTCGGGCGAGATCGTGATGACGGGCACCTTCGTCCTCCTGCTCCTCATGTGGGTCCTCGGATCGACGTTCGACGTCAACGCGACGACGGCCGCGTTCGTCGGCATCGCGATCCTGCTCCTCAGCGGCGTGCTCACGTGGAAGGACATGGCGAGGAACTCCTCGGCATGGAACACGTTCGTGTTCTTCGCCGTGCTCGTGGGGATGGCCGGGCAGCTCAACACGCTGGGGGTCATCGACTGGATCGGCGCGGTCGTGTCGGGCCTCGTCGGCGGCATGCCCTGGATCGTCGCCTTCGCGATCCTCTCGCTCGTGTACTTCTACGTGCACTACCTCTTCGCCTCGAACACCGCGCAGATCGTCGCGATGTACGCCGTGTTCGTCGGCGCCGCGATCGCCGCGGGAGCGCCCCCGACGTTCGCCGCCCTCGTCTTCGGCTTCATCGGCAACCTCTTCGGCGCGCTCTCGCACTACGCCTCGGGACCATCAGGCGTGATCTACGGGTCGGGGTACGTCAAGGTCGGCGAGTGGTTCCGCGTGGCGTTCCTCATGTCCGTCGTGATCATCGCCGTGTGGACGGTGGCGGGCGGCGCGTGGATGGCGTTCCTCGGCATGTGGGAGGGCGCCGCGCCGCCCTTCGGATGATCCTCGGATCGCCGCCATCCGTCCACGCGACCGCTCCGAATGACAGGATGAGCGGAAGGGGGACGCATGGAGAGATCGCGTGAGCGGGCATCGTCGAGGTACGGGGCGATGCTGGCCGGGGCGGCGTCGGCGGCGGTCTTCCTCGCGGCCGCCGAGCTCACGGCCCTCCTCGTCGCGCGCGAGGGGAGCCCGATCCTCGCGGTCGGCGGCTTCGTCGTCGACGTCGTGCCGCAGCCCCTGAAGGAGTTCGCGATCTCCACGTTCGGCGAGCGCGACAAGGACGCCCTGCTCCTCGGGCTCGCCCTCGCCGTGCTGGTCGCCGCGGCGATCGCCGGCGTGCTCGAGCGTCTGCGGCCGCCCCTCGGGGTCGTGGTCGTCGCGGTCGCGGGAGCCGCGTCGCTCGCCGCGACCGTGACGCGTCCGGGCGCGACGGCGTTCGCGTGGGCGCCCGCCGTGGCGGGCACGATCGCCGGCTCGGTCGCTCTCGTGCTGCTCTCGCGTCGGCTCCGGCGCGGCGACGACGCCGGCGCCGGCGCTCCGTCGGAGGCCCCGCCCGAGAAGGGCACGAGCCGCAGAGGGTTCCTCGTGATCGCGGCCCTGACCGGCGCCTCGGCGCTCGTCGTCGGCCTCGGCGCGAGAGCGCTCAACGCCGCGTCCTCCTCCGTCACCGCACTGCGCGAGGCCCTCCGTCTGCCCTCGCCGCGTTCGACGGTCTCCGTGCCCGACGGCGCCGAGCTCGACGTCGACGGCCTCTCGCCCCTCTTCACCCCGAACGCCGACTTCTACCGCGTCGACACGGCGCTCACGGTCCCCGCCGTCGACCCCGCGACCTGGAGCCTCGTGGTCGACGGGATGGTCGACCGACGCGTCGAGATCGGCTTCGACGAGCTCGTCGCGATGGGCCTGGACGAGTACGCCATCACGCTCACGTGCGTCTCCAACGAGGTGGGAGGAGACCTCGTCGGCAACGCGATCTGGCTCGGCGTCCCCGTGCGCGACGTGCTGCGGATGGCCGGCGTCCGGCCCGACGCCGACATGGTGCTCTCGCGCAGCGTCGACGGGTACACCGCGAGCACCCCGCTCGCCTCGCTCACGGACGACGGCGTCGACGCCATCCTCGCCGTCGGCATGAACGGCGAGCCGCTCCCGCTCGAGCACGGCTTCCCCGTGCGGATGGTCGTGCCGGGCCTCTACGGCTACGTGTCGGCGACGAAGTGGGTGACCGAGCTGAAGGTCACGACGTTCGCGGCCGACGAGGCGTACTGGACGCCCCGCGGCTACAGCGCCGAGGCGCCGATCAAGCTCTCCTCGCGCATCGACACGCCCCGCGCGGGCGCGTCGGTCACGGCCGGCCGGGTGCCGATCGCGGGCGTCGCCTGGGCGCAGACCGTGGGGATCGAGCGCGTGGAGGTCCGTGTCGACGACGGCGCGTGGCAGGAGGCGACCCTGTCGTCTCCCCTGAACGAGGACACGTGGGTGCAGTGGCGACTCGACTGGGACGCGGAGCCGGGAGCCCATTACGTCACGGTGCGCGCCACCGACAAGGACGGCGGGATCCAGGTCGAGGAGCGCACCCCCATCGCGCCCGACGGCGCGACGGGATGGCAGCGCACGCTCGTCACGGTCGGGTGAGCGAGGCGACGACACCGTGCGTTCCACGGCCCCGCGGATCGCGGGCTACCGCACGACGACGGTGACGGTCGCCATCCGGGCGAGGACGATCTCGCTCGTCGAGCCCAGGAGGAACCGTCCGACGGGGCCGCGGCCGTGGCTGCCGACCACGACGAGACGTGCGCTCGCCGCGAGCCGGGTGAGGGTGTCGGCGGGCTGCCCCTTCTCCACGACGCGGCGCACCTCGAGGTCGGGATAGTCCTGCGGCACGCCGGACAGCGCGAGCCCGAGGTTCTGCTCCGCGATCGCCTGCAGGCTGTCCAGGTACGACGGCGGGTAGCTCGTCATCACGAACGGCACCGGCACCGTCGACCACGCGCTCACGGCGATGAGCGGCTCGCCCTGCCGGTCGGCCTCGGCCGCGGCGAACGCGAGCGCCTTCTCGGAGGTCTCCGACCCGTCGACGCCGACGACGACGCCCGATCGCGTTCCCAGTCCCACGTCGGGGACCACGACGACCGGAACGTGCGCGCCCGCGGTGATCCGCACGCCGTGGGGTCCCCGCGACCGGCCGGACCGGGGACCGCGGTACTCGCTGCCGATGACGAGCAGCGCCGTCCTCTCCGATGCGGCGATGAGCCGCTCGACGGGGCGTCCGCGTTCGACGCGCGTCTGCACGTCGACGCCGAGGTCTGCGATCCGTCGAGCCTCGGCGTCGAGGAGCGACTGCGCTGCGCGCGCCGCTTCGCCGACGACCGGCTCCTCGCCGACCACTCCGGTCGCACCGCCGACCACCGAGACGAGCAGCAGACGGTCCCGTCGTTCCGCGGCGCGCTGCGCCGCCCAGTCGACAGCCCGCCGCGAGCCCTCGGTCTCGGTCACGCCGACGACCACCGTGTCGTTCATGATGTCCTCGCCTTCGAGATCTGCTGTCGTGAGCGTCCCGCGCCCACGCTCGAACGCTATCGCGTCGGCCGCATCGACGGGAAGGGCCGAAGGTCCCGCGAGGAGGCGGGCCCCGCCCTCAGCCCCGCAGCGCCAGCACGAACGGCAGCACGGACGCGGCGCCCGCACGACGGAGGTCGCGCGCGGCGACCGTGAGCGTCCACCGGCTGTCGGCGAGGTCGTCGACGAGCAGCACCGGCCCGGCGGGCACGTCGAGACCTGCGACGGAGAACCGGTCGTGCAGCTCGGCGACGCGGAAGGCGCTGTTGCCGCTCGGACGTCCGGCCGGCGCGCCGGGCTCGCCCGCCAGCTCGCCGATGTACGGCAGCCGTCCGATCGACGCGATCCCGTTCGCCAGCGACGCCACGAGCTGCGGACGGGTCCGCGACGGCAGGGACACGACCGCGACCGGGCGCTCCTGCCATCCCCAGTCGGCGAGGACGCGGACGCACGCGTCGAGCAGCCGTCGCGGCACCGCCTGGTCGGGAGCGCCCGCGGCGAAGAGCTCGCGCAGGGGTCCGCCCCATCCGAGGTCGGTGAGGCGCGCGAGCGCCCGGCCCTCCGACGCCTGCTCCTCGGCGGGGATCCGCCCCTTGAGCGGCACGCCGAGGCGGTCGAGGCCCGAAGGCCATTGACGACGCGCCTCGACCGGCACGCCCACGCGATCGAGCGCCGAGGCCGCCGACTCCGACACGCGCTGCCCGACCTCCGCGGAGATCCACGGGCCGGCGCAGTTGTCACAGCGCCCGCACGGCACGGCGGTGTCGTCGTCGAGGCGCCGCTGGAGGAACTCCATACGGCACGCCGTCGTCGTCTCGTACTCGAGCATGTGATCCTGCTCGGCGCGACGCTCGGCGGCGATCCGTCCGTAGCGCTCGGCGTCGTAGGTCCACGGCTCGCCGGTGGCGATCCATCCGCCCTTCTCGCGCCGCACGGCGCCGTCCACGTCGAGCACCTTGAGCAGCAGCTCGAGCGGCGTGCGGCGGATGTCGACGACCGCCTCGAGCGCGGCCGTCGACAGCGGGCGATCGGACGCTCCGAGCGCCGACAGGACCCGCTCGGCCCGCTCCTCGTCTGGCATGGACGCCGTCGCGAAGTAGTGCCAGATGTCGCGGTCCTCGGGGCCGGGCAGCAGGAGGACGTCGGCGGACTCCGTCGCGCGGCCGGCGCGGCCGACCTGCTGGTAGTACGCGACGGGCGACGAGGGCGCGCCGAGGTGCAGCACGAAGCCGAGGTCGGGCTTGTCGAAGCCCATGCCGAGCGCGCTCGTCGCGACGAGCGCCTTGACCTCGTTGCGCTTCAGCATCCCCTCCGACTCCTCCCGCTCGTCGGCGTCGCTCTGCCCCGTGTAGGCACGCACCTCGTGCCCCTGCTCGCGCAGCAGCCGGGCCGTGTCGACGGCCGCGGAGACCGTGAGCGTGTAGACGATGCCGGAGCCCGGGAGCTCGTCGAGGTGGCTCAGCAGCCACGCCAGACGTGCCGTCGCATCGGGCAGCCGCAGCACGCCGAGGCGCAGCGACGAGCGGGCGAGGGGACCGCGGATCGTCGTCACGCCCTCGGCGCCGAGCTGGTCGACGACGTCGGCGACGACGCGGCTGTTGGCCGTCGCCGTCGTCGCGAGCACGGGGACGGACGGCGGCATCTGCGCGATGAGGTCGCGCAGGCGCCGGTAGTCGGGGCGGAAGTCATGCCCCCAGTCGCTGATGCAGTGCGCCTCGTCGACGACGAGCATGCCGACGCGCCGCACGAGGGCCGGAAGCCGCTCGTCGCGGAACGACGGGTTGTTCAGGCGCTCGGGCGACACGAGCAGCACGTCGACCTCGTCGGCGTCGAGCCGCGCGAGGACCTCCGTCCACTCGTGCGCGTTCGTGGAGTTGATGGCGACCGCGCGCACTCCGGCGCGCCCGGCCGCCGCGATCTGATCGCGCATGAGCGCGATGAGCGGCGAGACGAGCACGGTGGGGCCCGCGCCGCCGTCGCGCAGCAGCCGTGTCGCGACGAAGTAGACCGCCGACTTGCCCCATCCCGTCCGCTGCACGACGAGCGCGCGACGGCGTCCCGCGACGAGCGCCTCGATCGCCTCGTACTGCCCGTCGTGGAACCGCGCGTCCTCACGCCCCACGAGCTGCCGGAGCGCGGCGAGCGCCGCCTCGCGGATGTCGGTCGTCGCGTCAGCCGTCATGGCCCCAGCCTGGCACGGGCGTCCGACATGCCCCTCCGCGGCATCCGCCCGCCGACGCGTTCGTGGGTGGAAAAGGCCGCTTTCCGCGCCGGGAAAGCGGCCTTTTCCACCCACAGACGCGACGTCGGTCTCTCACACGAGGAACAGCGGCAGCGCCCCGGGGTTGTGCGCGTGGACGAGCACGAGGAAGACGACGGCGTCGAAGAGCAGGTGCACCGTCACGACGTAGGCGAGCGAGCGCGTGCGGAGGAAGATCCACCCCTGCAGCAGCGCGAACGGGATCGTCAGCACGGGGCCCCAGGCGCGGTAGCCGAGCTCCCACAGGAAGGAGACGAAGACGATCGCCTGCAGCCCGTTCGCGACCGCCGTCGGGAAGTGCCGCAGCAGCAGCGCGAACACCGTGCAGATGAAGAACAGCTCGTCCCAGATGCCCACGGCTCCGACGCCCACGAAGAGCCGCGCGATGAGGTCGGGGGTGTCGACGACGGGCCAGTTGAGATAGACGCCCGAGGTGACGAAGTAGAAGGGCAGGATGAGCCAGCCGAGCGCGAGCACGGCGACGAGCCATCCCCACTGCATGGGCCGCCAGCGGCCTCCCCCGCGCCAGGGGAAGCGGATGGCCCGGTCCCGGTAGACGAAGCGCGAGACGACGTAGGGGACGACGACCGCGCCGCCCAGCGCCAGCGTGAAGCGGAGCATCGCGGCGTTGTCCAGTTCGGCGGCGAGCGGGATGGCGCTCACGACGAGCATGCCCGCCGCGATGAGCGAGAGGTCGCGTGCGAGGGACGGGCGCGGCGCGGGGGCGCCGGATGACGGCGACGCGGCCGCGCGTCGCCACGGCACGTGGCCGTCCGCGCGGTCGGCGACGACCGCGACCGCGAGTCCCGCCGCCAGCAGCGTCCATCCCAGCCACGGGATCAGCAGCACGAAGAACGCCGGCGCGGCGAGGCACGTCAGGAGCGCGGCGACGAGCGGCAGCGCGCGCACCGGCCGCTCCGCGGCCTGCCCCGTCGCCCGTGCCATCCGCTCAGCCCCGCGCGACGCGGCGATAGGCGAGGTCGCGGATGTCGCGCCCCCGCTCGACGCCCTTGCGCTCGAACGCGGTCATGACGCGGCCGTCGAAGCGCGGCGCCCAGTCGCCGTCGAACGCGCGCTCGAGCTCGGGCGCGTCGTCGAGCACCTGGCGCATCTGCCGCGCGTAGTCCTCCCAGTCGGTCGCGAGCCGCAGGACGCCGCCGTCGCGCAGCGCGCGTCCGGCCGTCGCCCCGAAGCCCGGCCGGACCATCCGGCGCTTGGTGTGGCGGTTCTTGTGCCACGGATCGGAGAAGAAGATCCAGAGCTCGTCGGCCGCTCCCTCCGGCAGCAGCGTCTCGAGCACCTCGGGGGCGTTCGCCTCGATGAGGCGCAGGTTGCGCGCCCCCGCGCGGTCGGCGTCGAGCATGGTGCGCGCGAGGCCGGCGCGGAACACCTCGACCGCGAGGAAGTCCGCGTCGGGCCGCGTGGACGCGGCGTGGACGATCGCGTGCCCCTGCCCCGAGCCGATCTCCACGACGAGCGGCGCCTCGCGCCCGTACACGGCGACGGGATCGAAGCGCGCGTCGGGATGGACGGACGTCGCGGCGAGGCCGCGCGGCACGTCGTGGACGTACAGCGGCGACAGCGCGGCCCACGCCCGCTCCTGGCCGTCCGACATCCGCCCGCTGCGGCGGACGAACGAGACGGGATGGTCGCGGAACGTGCGGGGCTCGGGCATGCCTCCCAGAGTACTTTCCCGGCTTCGGACGCGGCGCGTCAGGGCGCCGTCACGAAGTCGATGAGCTCCTCGACGCGACCGAGGAGCGCGGGCTCGAGGTCGCGGTACGTCGTCACGCGACTCAGGATGCGCTGCCAGGCGAGCCCGAGGTCCTCCTTCGTCTCGGACGGCCATCCGAGCCCCCGGCAGATGCCGGTCTTCCAGTCCTGCCCCCGCGGCACCTCGGGCCAGCGTGCGATGCCGAGGGCGGCGGGCTTCACACACTGCCACACGTCGACGAACGGATGGCCCACGATCCTCACGTGCACGCCGTGCGGCCCGCGCGCGATCTGCTCGGCGATCCGTGTCTCCTTCGACCCTGGCACGAGATGATCGACGAGCACGCCGTAGCGGCGCTCCGCCGTCGGCGGCTCGTCGCGGAGCAGGTCGTGGAGCAGGTCGACGCCCTGCAGGAACTCGACCACGACGCCCTCGGTGCGCAGGTCGGCGCCCCACACCTTCTCCACGAGCTCGGCGTCGTGCCTGCCCTCGACGAGG
Organism: Microbacterium sp. AB; assembly: GCF_032878875.1. Lineage (NCBI taxonomy): Bacteria > Bacillati > Actinomycetota > Actinomycetes > Micrococcales > Microbacteriaceae > Microbacterium > Microbacterium betulae. The sequence goes on from NZ_CP118157.1 coordinate 2,580,444, forward strand.
ATGCGGCTCGGCAGCGCCACGCGGGCACGTCCGTCGTCCGCGACGAACGACCCCGACGCCGTGCGGCGGCGCCCCCGCGGCTGCGCCGTCGGCACGACGAGCGCGACGGGCTCGCCCTCGACGAGGAAGCCGGCGCCGAGCGGGAAGACGCGCGTGCGCCCCTTCCGGTCCTCGAGCTCCACGTTGCCGTTCTCGACGCGCGTGATCGCGCCGCAGTAGCCGTCGCCGGCGACCTCGACGACGAGGTCGAGCTCGGCGGCCACCGGTCTCGACGTCTTCCTGCCCTTGTCGCGCCATCCGGCCGCGAGCACGTCCGTGCCGTATCTGTCGTCCATCCACGCCCTTCCCGCCTCGTCCATCCCACCACGGGGCGCACCCGCCGCCCGCCTGCGGCACGCGGCCGCCGACGACATCGCTCCCGTGCGCTCCCGCCGGAGTGGTGGGATGCCGGCGGATACCATGGCGCATGTGGGGTACGCAAAAGGGCGGTCGAGACGCCACGCGATCGTCGAGGCGGCGATCCTGCTCTTCGCGGAGGTCGGCTACCACGCGGCGTCGCTGCGCGAGCTCGCCTCGCGCGTCGGCATGACGCACCCGGGCCTCCTCCATCACTTCCCCGACAAGGCCGCCCTGCTCCAGGCCGTCCTGGCCTACCGCGACGAGAGCGACCGCGCGGCCGTCGACGAGGAGGCCCAGCGCGGCATCGACCCGATCGAGAGCTTCGTGCGGATCGTGGAGCGCAACGCCCTGCGGCGTCCGCTGATCGAGGCGTTCGCCGCCCTGGAGGCCGAGGCGACGACCGAGGGCCATCCCGCCCACCGCTACTTCGCGGACCGCTCGGAGACGACGATGGCCGAGATCCGGGACGAGTTCTTCGCGCGCGCGGAACGGGGCGAGCTCGCACCGGGGCTCGACCCCGAGCACGTCGCGCGCAACTTCGCCGCGCTCATGGACGGCCTGCAGATCCAGTGGCTGTACTCGCTGGGCAGCGAGGGACGAGAGCGCGTCGACATGGCCGCGCACCTCCGGTCGTACCTGTCGGCGGTGCTGCGGGAGAGACCCGCCTGATCGCGGAGCGGGCCTCGCTCGTCAGCGCAGGATGTCCTGCCCGGCGTAGCGGATCCTCTCGACGTCGACGACGCCGTGACGCGCGTACGGCCCGACGACGCGGCCGGTGAAGGACTCGCAGAAGTCGGAGGAGAGGAAGGCGCCGTCGACGCCGGCGATCTCCGCCCATCCGCCTTCGTCGAAGACCTCTCCGCGCAGGCGGTCGCACGATGCGCCGGCCGTCACCACCCCGACGGCGGGAGGATCGGCCACGATCCTCAGCCGCACGACGGAACCGGTCTCCGCGCGGGGCCGCGTCCAGCTCTGCTGCAGGCCCCGCGCCGTCATGGTCATGGTGACCGACTCGGCGTCCGCATCCACGTCGAGGTGCGAGTCCTCGTCGTAACGCATCGAGATCCCTCCGCGCCCGGCTGAGACGTCGAGGACGACCTCGATCTCGCTCGCCTCCGTCACCTGACGGACGCCGAGGAAGACGGGATGCTCGTCCTCCATCCCGGCTCCTCGCCCCTCGAGACGCGCCCATCCCGGGCGGGCGTCGAGATCGGCGACGTCGCGGGGGAAGGCCCGGACGGCGATGACGTCCCCGTCGAAACCGTCCAGGGCCGCGGGGCCGTCGGCGGGGAAGACGTAGTCGCGCTCGACGACGTCCCGGCGGTCTCCGAGGAGGACGGGCTCGACACGGGGCCATCCGTCCTCGCCCCATGCGACCGGGGTGAGGTAGGTCTCGCGCCCCAGCGGCGCGAACGCCCGCGTCGAAGACCGCGGACGCGTGCCCAGCAGCACCATCGCCCAGGAGCCGTCGGGCCGCTGCACGAGATCGCCGTGTCCGGTGTTCTGAACGGCGCGGTCGGTGCCGCGGGCGGTCACGAGCGGATTGCCCTCGAACCCCTCGAAGGGCCCCTCCGGCGACGCGCTGCGCGCGATGGACGCCGAGTGCCCGCGCTCCGTGCCGCCTTCGGCGATGAGGAGGTACCACCAGTCGCCGATGTGATAGAGGTGCGGCGCCTCCGGGAACATCCCGCCGGTGCCGGACCAGATAGAGCGCGGCTCGGACAGGGCCTTCCCGGTCTCGGGGTCGAAGCGCACCTGCGTGATCCCGAGGTGGACGATCGTGCCGTCGTCGTTGACGCCGAGACCCGACATCGTCACGTAGCAGACGCCGTCCTCGTCCCACGCGATGTCCGGATCGATCCCGAACACGTCCATCACGACGCCGTCCGACCACGGCCCCTCGGGGCTGTCCGCGGTGAAGAGGACGTTGCCGCGTCCCGTTCCCATCATGTCGGGCACGACCAGCCACACCTTGTCCCCGTGGTGGCGGATCGTCGGCGCCCACACCCCGCCCCCCGTGGGGACGCCCACGGCCCCGACCTGGCCGTCGCGCACGGCGACATGACCGGCGAGCTCGACGTTCTCGAGGTCGCGGGAGCGGAAGATCCGGATGCCGGGCAGGTACTCGAACGTGGACGTCGCGATGTAGTACTCGTCGCCGATCCGGCACACGCTCGGGTCGGGATGGAAGCCGGGGATCAGGGGGTTGCGCACGGGCTCTTCCTCACGTCTCTCGCAAATACCTACCGAGTGGTAACCTGGCCACGGTATCACGGCGACCCCACGACCGCCGGTGTGCCAGAGCCGACCGAAGGAGATCGAATGGACCCGCACAACGCGTCAGCGACGGCGAAGACGCACGAGACGCGCCCCTCTCAGGACGTCGCGCCGGACACCGGCACGATCCTGCTCACGACGCGCATCGCACGCTTCGGCGTCGGCTTCTTCGTCTTCGGCATCCTGTGGATCCTCGGCCTCCAGATCGTCGCGGCGGTCCTTCTCCCCCAACGCCTCCGAGACATCGGCGTGGCCTCTCCCGAGGCGCTGCTGGGAACGATGATGGCGATCACCGCCATCGTCTCGCTCGTGTCGAACCTCGTCTTCGGCAACCTGTCCGACCGGACGCGCAGCCGGTTCGGCCGCCGCAGCCCCTGGATCCTCGGCGGCGGCCTGCTCGGCGGGGCCTCGCTCACCGCCATCGGATTCATCGAGAGCCCGGTCGCCATCACCGTCGTCTACTGCCTCTGCATGGTGGGGCTCAACATGATGCTCGCGCCGGGCGTCGCCGTCCTGTCCGACCGCATCCCGATGCGCCTGCGCGGGACGATGTCGGGCTTCTTCGGGGCGGGCGCCGTCGCGGGGGCGCCCCTCGGCAGCATCGTCGGGGCCTCGTTCATCACGAATCCGATTCCCGGCTTCGTCCTCGCCGGTGCCCTCATGCTCGGATCCGCGCTCGTCTGCCTCATCGTCTGGCCGCGGGAGCCGTCCGCCGAGGACCTGCCCGCCGCAGGAGGCGGGCTCGGGGATCTCGTGCGCTCCTTCCGCCCTCCGCGCAAGGCGCCCGACTTCTACCGCGCGTTCGGGAGCCGGCTGTTCATGCTGCTCGGCTACCAGATGATCATGGCGTACCAGCTCTACATCGTGCAGGATCACCTCGGCCAGACCGTCTCGGAGTCCGCGGCGACGATCGCGACGATGTCGATCATCACCCTGGTGGTCTCCCTCGTCGGCTCGCTCGCGTCGGGCCCCTTGTCCGACCTCCTCAAGCGCCGCCGCCCCATCGTGGTGGCCGCGAGCCTCCTCTTCGCGCTCGGGATCGCCATGCCGTGGATCTGGCCGACCTCGACGGGGATGTTCCTCTTCGCCGCGATCGCAGGCTTCGGCTACGGCGTCTACAGCTCGGTCGACCAGGCGCTCAACGTCGACGTGCTCCCGAGCCAGAAGGAGGCGGGCAAGGACCTCGGCATCCTCAACCTCTCCACCACGGCGGGACAGACGATCGGCCCGCTCGTCACCTCCTGGATCGTCGTGGGCACGGGCGGCTACGGCGTCGTCTTCCCCGTCGCCATCGTCGCCGCACTGCTGGGCGCCTTCTTCATCACGCGCATCCGCAGCGTGCGGTGACCGGCACGGGAGTCGCCGCCGGGCGGAGAGCGGCGCCGGCCCGCGGGCGGGCGCCGCTCTCCGCCCGCCCGTCCGCCCCGCGCGATGAATCTCCTGTGGACGCCGACCCCGGCTTCCTCCCCATGCCGGCCCGCGCATAGGATCGGAGGGCGGGCCCGTGGTCGCCCGCGGAGGGGATGCCGCCATGCGGGCGAGGTGGACCGTGATGCTGGGCGCCGGCATGGCCGTGCTGCTGGGAGGGTCCGCGACGGCGGCGCTCGCGGAGAGCCCCGTCGCACTCGACGACGCGTACGTGTACGACGGGTCGGACGTCCTGACCTCCGACGAGGAGCAGGCCGCGGACGACCGCCTGCGTCAGCTCTCGGACGAGACGGACGTCGACCTGTGGGTCGTGTACGTCGACGACTTCGAGGACCCGTCGGACCGCGTGCAGTGGGCCGACGACACGGCAGAGCTCAACGGGCTCGGGACCGACCAGTACCTCCTCGCGATCGCCACGGAGGGACGCCAGCTCTACATCTCCGCCGCCCAGGACGGCCCCGTCGGCGACTCCCGCCTCGACGCGATCGAGGAGGAGCTCCTCGACGTCCTCGGCGACGGGGACTGGGCCGGCGCCGTGGACGTCGCGGCCGACGGCCTCGAGGACGCACGCTCGGGATCGAGCGGATGGCCGTGGATCATCGGGCTCGTCGTGGTCGCCGGCGTCGTCATCGTCGTCGTGCTGCTGACGCGGAACCGGCGGAAGAGCCCGTCGAGCACGCCGGGATCGGCGCCCGCAGAGCCCGAGGTCCCCCTCGCAGAGCTGCAGCGGCGCGCAGCGTCGCTCCTCATCGCCACGGACGACGCCGTCAAGGCGAGCGAGCAGGAGCTCGGCTTCGCGATCGCGCAGTTCGGGGAGGGCGCGACGACCGAGTTCCAGGAGGCGCTCGCCACGGCGAAGGCCGACCTCGGCCGCGCGTTCGAGCTCAAGCAGAAGCTCGACGACGGAGAGGAGGACGCCGAGAGCGATGTGCGCGCGGGGAACGCCGAGATCGTCTCCCTCTGCGAGCACGCGGGCGCCTCGCTCGAGGAGAAGGCCGAGGCGTTCGCCCAGCTGCGACAGCTCGAGCAGAACGCCCCGGAGGCCCTCGCGCAGGTGCAGGAGAAGCGCGCGCAGGCGACGCAGCTGGCCGCCGAGGCGCAGCAGGCGCTCGGCGTCCTCCTGACGCGGTATGCGCCGGAGGCGCTCGACACCGTGTCCGACAACCCCGAGCAGGCGCGGACGCGTCTCGTGTTCGCCGACGAGCAGCTCGCCTCCGCGCAGAGGCTCATCGGCTCGGCCAAGGCGGGCGAGGCCGCCGTGGCCATCCGCAACGCGGAGCAGGCCATCGCGCAGGCGCGGGGCCTGCGCACCGCCGTGGACGAGCTCGGCGCGGCGCTCGCCGAGGGCGAGAAGCAGGCGAACGCCCTCGTCGTCGAGCTCGAAGGCGATGTGGCCGCCGCGAAGCAGCTCCCGGACCCCGACGGCTCGGTGGCCGCCGCCATCGCGCGCACCGAGCAGCAGGTGGAGCACGCGAGACAGAACCTCTCCGGCACGGGCCGGAGGCCGCTCGTCCTGCTCGAGAGCCTGCAGAAGGCCGACGACGAGATCGACCACGCGATCGCCGGCGGGCGCGACGCGGTGCAGAAGCGCCAGCGCGCCGAGCAGCTTCTCGGCCAGACCGTCCTCCAGGCACGCAGCCAGGTGGCCTCCGCGGAGCAGTTCCTCGCGGCCCGCCGGGGCGGCGTCGGAGCGGACGCCCGGACGAGGCTCGCGCAGGCGGGGTCGGAGCTCGCGCGTGCGGAGGGACTCCAGCAGTCCGATCCCGGGACCGCCCTCGTCCACGCCCAGTCCGCGCTGCGGCACGCGCAGGAGGCCGTCCAGCTCGCGCAGAGCGACGTCGGCGTGTTCGAGAGCCGCTACCCGGCCCGGGGCGCGTCGTCCGGCTCGTCGGGCGACGACTTCCTCGGGGGCCTGCTCGGCGGGCTCATCGGCAGCTCGCTCGGCGGCAACCGGCGCTCGAGCTCCGGATGGGGCGGAGGCGGCGTCTTCGGCGGCGGCGGTTACGGCGGCGGCCGGTCGGGTCGCAGCGGAGGCGGTTCGTTCGGCGGACGCGGCGGCCGCTCCGGCGGCGGCGGCTTCGGCGGAGGCCGCTCCGGCGGCGGACGCAGCGGACGCGGCGGAGGTGGCCGCTTCTGAGACCCACGACACGAGCTCCCGGCATCCGCCGCGGACCGCGCAGCGCTCCGCTCCCCCCACCCACCGAACGTCACCACCCCATGGAAAGGGAAAACCGATGACCAAGCAGTCGATCTTCGGACGCATCTCGACCCTCATCAGGGCCAACGTCAACGCGCTCATCGATCAGGCCGAGGATCCGGAGAAGATGCTCGACCAGCTCGTCCGCGACTTCACCAACAGCATCGCCGACGCCGAGGCCGCCATCGCGGAGACCATCGGCAACCTGCGCCTCCTCGAGCGCGACACCGCCGAGGACCGTCAGACCGCGGCCGAGTGGGGCAACAAGGCCCTCGCGGCCAGCCGCAAGGCCGATGAGCTGCGCGCCTCCGGCAACGCCGCGGACGCCGACAAGTTCGACAACCTCGCCAAGGTCGCGCTGCAGCGCCAGCTCTCCAGCGAGAACGAGATCAAGGCCGTCGAGCCGCAGCTCGCGCAGCAGACGGAGGTCGTCGCCAAGCTCAAGGACGGCCTCAACGGCATGAAGGTGAAGCTCGAGCAGCTCAAGGGCAAGCGCGCCGAGCTGCTCGCACGCGCCAAGACCGCCGAGGCGCAGAACAAGGTGCACGACGCCGTCAAGTCGATCGACGTGCTCGACCCGACGAGCGAGCTGGGCCGCTTCGAGGACAAGGTCCGCCGTCAGGAGGCCCTCGCCACCGGCAAGGCCGAGATCGCCGCGTCGAGCCTCGACGCGCAGTTCGAGTCGCTCGAGGACGTGGGCGAGCTCACCGAGGTCGAGGCGCGGCTCGCCGCCCTCAAGGCCGGCGGCCCCCAGGGGCAGATCGGCGCCTGACCCGCGGTTCCCTCGGACGCCGCCCTCCCCTCGGGGGGGGCGGCGTCCGCCGTTCGCGGCGTCGCGTCCGCCGAGGAGCGCACGCACGGATCGGCGCCGACGACGACGCGCTCCGGCCCGGGGGGAGTCGCGCGCGCGGTGCCGGGCGGGCAGGATGGGGGGATGGCGCGTTTCCTCGTGGTCCCGCAGTGGCAGGGCTCCTCCTCCGCACGGGCGATGGCCCACATCGACGGCGCGGAGGCGATCGCCGGCGATCTCCCCCGCGCGGCGTGCTCCTCGGTCGACGTCCCGCTGGAGGCCGGGGACTCCCTCGGCACGGGGGTGCTGCGGGCCAGCGCGCTGCTGCGCGTCCGCGAGGGGATCGCCGCCGCGCTCGCCGCGGAGGGCGAGCCCGTCATCGTGATCGGGGGCGACGGCGGGGTGTCCGTCCCCGCGATCGGACACGTCGCGGACGGCGATCTCGCGGTCGTCTGGTTCGACGCCCACGGCGCCCTCCACGACGTGCGCTCCTCGTCCTCCGGAGCGTTTTCGGGGATGGCCCTGCGCAGCGTCCTGGGCGAGGGCCCCGACGGTCTCTCCCTCTCCCCCGGCGCGGTCGCCGCGGAGAGCGTGGTCCTCGCGGGGGCTCGCTCGCTCGAGGAGGCGGAGGCGGACTTCATCGAGACGAGCGGGCTGCGCCGCCTCGCTCCCGCATCGCTCACGCCCGACGCCCTCGTCGAGGCCGTGACCTCGACGGGAGCGTCACGCGTCTACGTGCACGTCGACCTCGACGTCCTCGACCCTGCGCACGTGTCGGGTGTGACCGAGCCCCACCCGTTCGGGCTCGAGCCGTCGACGCTCGTCGCCGCGATCGCCGCGCTGCGGGCGGAGCTGCCCCTCGCCGGGGCGTCGGTGGCGGGCTTCGCCCCGGCATCCCCCGCCGCCGCGCTCGACGACCTCGGGACCATCCTGCGCATCATCGGCTCGCTCGCCCGCTGAGCGCAGCCGGCCCGCGCGGCGTCGTCCTGCGACGTGGACGCGAGTCGGCGAGCCTGCGGAACGCGTCCAGGACGCCGCACCCGCCGTCTAGTGTGGAAGGACATCCCACGTCGAGGAGGACGGCCATGACCGCAAGCACCCCGCGGCTGCGCGCCGTCGTCGCGACGGACCTGTCCGAGCGGCTGTGCCAGGAGATCGAGCGGCGAGAGCCCCGCCTCGAGATCGTGCGCGACCACCGGCTCTACCGGCCCATGCGCTGGCCGGCCGACTGGGGCGGCGACCCGGCACGCGTCCGCTCCGCCGAGGAGCAGGCGGCCTTCGAGGATCTCGTCGACTCCGCCGAGGTCCTCTTCTCTATCCCCGACGCCGATCCGGCTGCGCTCGCCCGCACCGTGCGCGCCAACCCCGCCCTGCGCTGGGTGCACGTCATGGCCGCCGGCGGCGGCGCGCAGGTCAAGGCGGCCGGGCTCTCGGACGAGGAGCTCGACCGCGTGACCTTCACGACGAGCGCCGGCGTGCACGGCTCCACGCTGGCCGAGTTCGCGGTGCTCGGCGTGCTCGCCGGGGCGAAGGACCTCCCGCGGCTGCAGCGGTCCCAGCACGCGCGCACATGGGATGACCGCTGGACGATGCGCCACCTCGACGAGATGACCGTGCTCGTCGTCGGCCTCGGCGGCATCGGCAAGGCCGCCGCGCAGCGCTTCGCCGCGTTCGGCGCCACGGTGTGGGGGACGAACCGCTCGGGACGCGCCGTCGAGGGCGTCGATCGCATCGTCCCCGTCGACGAGCTGGTCACGGCAGTGTCGGACGTCGACGCGATCGTCGTCACCCTCCCCGGCACCGACGGCACCGAGCACCTCATCGGCGAGGAGGTGCTGCGCGCGGCGAAGCCCGGGGTCATCCTCGCGAACGTCGGCCGCGGCACCGTCGTCGACGAGAGCGCCCTGCTCGGCGCGCTCGACGACGGCCGCGTCTCGTACGCCGCGCTCGACGTGTTCGAGACCGAGCCGCTCCCGTCGCGGAGCCCGCTGTGGGACCATCCGCGCGTCCTCGTCAGCCCGCACACCGCCGCCCTGTCCACGCAGGAGGACGTCCGCATCGCACGCCTCTTCGCCGACAACGCGCGCCGGCTCCTCGACGGCGAACCGCTCCGCAACGTCGTCGACACCGTCGAGTTCTACTGACCGGGACGCCCCGGCCGCACGAGCGGAGGAGCACCGTGCCCGTGGGATCCGAACGCGATCCGGCGCCGGCGGTCGCACGCGCGCCGCGCATCCGCCCGCGCTGGCCGACGGCGCGCCGCGGGCGGATGGGAGACGAACGCCCGACGTCCGTGCGAGAGGATGGGCTCATGCGCCTCCGCATCGCCTTTCCGGCTGACCCCGTCCCCCGCCACTGGCGCGAGATCGCCGAGCTGCGCGTCGAGCACGGCCGCGCGCTCGACGCGCGCATCCCGCCATGGCTCCTCGACTCGCCGGCGAGCCGCGTCGGCCGCCTCTGGGGCACGGCGGTCGGGTGGCTGTGGGGAGGACTGTGGAGCCGGGGGCGCGTGGAGCGTCGCGAGGGCCTGTGGGTCTTCCGCGGCATGCCGGCGTGGACGTTCCCGCGCGGCGGCGTCTGCGTGGGGGCGTGCTTCCTGACGGGGGACCGCGATCTTCCGCCGGGGCTCCTGCGGCATGAGGCGGTGCACGGTCGCCAGTGGCGCCGCTACGGATTCCTCATGCCCGTGCTCTACCTGCTGGCGGGGAGGAACCCCCTCGCCAACCGCTTCGAGATCGAGGCGGGGCTGGAGGACGGCGGATACGTCAGCGGATGAGCCCGGCGAACGCGTCCGGCACGTGGATGGCGTCGGCCGGGGTGCCGAGAGCCTCGGTGAGGTGGTCGGCGATGTCGGCCGTGCCGAGGAAGCCTCCGAGGAGCGTGACGCGGGTCGTGTCGTCGCCCGCGCACATCATCTCGTCCGCCCAGGCGTTGACCGCACGCGCGAGGGCCTGACCGGGCGCGCACGTGCGACCCGTCCCCGGATCCCCCGTCCGCTGCGACCGATCGAGCCAGGTGACGATCATCCGGGCCGGTGCGTCCAGGCGACCGATCCAGGACGCGTCGGGCACCTCGATGAAGATGCGCCCCGTCGAGCAGATCGGAAGCGTCGCGATGAGCGTCTCGAGATCGACGAGCGCATGCTCGTCCGCCGTGACGAGGTGCTGCACGCGCGCGTGACGCGACGTGCGGCAGGTCTTCGCGCCGTGCTCCGAGGTCTCGATGATGTCCATGACGCTCTGAGTCTACACCTCGAGAAGGATTGCCTTACCTCATCGCGCGGGACTCCCAGGAAGCCCCGCACGCAGGGGCCACGGGGAGATCGCGAAACCAGAACGACAAGCAGAAACTTTGATTTTGAGGCATTACGCTCAAATATTACACGCTCACTCGTGGCACATTGATCTCCGATTTCTCTCCGAACCGATTCCGTCGTCACAATGGTCGCGTCCCGCAACCCTCTCTCCGAGGAGACCCATGAGCCCCGCAGCCTCGATCGTCCCGGGCGACCCGTTCGACGAGTTCTCCTTCCTGCACGAGCAGGCCGCGGCGCAGCGGCGACCCGCGCCGTCCGCCCGGAGGGTCGCGATCGATCTCGCCGACGGACGCGCGCTCAGCGCCCTCGCCTACGGAGAGGCACGGCCGCGGGTCGTGCTGCTGCACGGCGCGGGGCTCAACGCGCACACGTGGGACAGCACCGTCATCGCCCTCGGGATCCCCGCGCTCGCCGTCGACCTCGCCGGGCACGGCGACTCCTCCTGGCGCGAGGACGCCGTCTACGCCCCCCGCGGGCTCGCCGAAGACGTCGCCGCCGGCATCGAGGCGTGGGCCGACGCCCCCGTCGTGCTCGTCGGGCAGTCCCTCGGCGGCCTGACGGCGGCCGCGCTCGCCGCCGCCCGGCCCGATCTCGTCTCACGGGTCGTCGTCGTGGACATCACCCCCGCCGTCACGGCTCTCGGCGGCCCCGAGGAGCTGCGGCGCTTCTACGAGGAGACCGTGTTCGACACGCGGGAGCAGATCGTCGAGCGCGCCGTGGCCTTCGGCCTCGGCGGCTCGTTGGACCAGGCGCGGCGCGGCGTCCTCCTCAACACGCGCGTGCGCGAGGACGGGCGGGCGGAGTGGAAGCACCACTACGCACGGCTGCTCTCCCCCGCGGGCGCCGACGAGGCGCCGAAGGCGCTCGCGTTCTCCCCGGCGGACGGATGGGCGGATCTGGCGGGCACCGAGGCGCCTCTGACGCTCGTCCGCGGCACCTCGGGCTATCTCAGCGACGCCGATGCCGCCGAGTTCGCGGACCGGCTCCCCTCCGCGAACGTCGTCGCGATCGACGCGCCCCACAACGTCCAGGAGGTCGCCTTCGACGACCTCGCCGCTCTCATCGCGCCGCTCGCCGCACCGGCGGGCGCAGCCCCGGAAGGAACGCCCTCCGCATGACCCGCACATCCCGCACCGTCCGCGCAGCCGCGGGCGCGGCTCTCGTCGTCCCCGCGCTCGTCCTCGCCGGCTGCACCGGCGGCACGGCCGGAGAGACGACCGCGCCCGCCGCCGAGCCCGATCCCGACGCGACCCTGCGCCTGGGCCTCGTCCTCGAGCCGACCAACCTCGACATCCGTCACACCTCGGGCGCCGCGCTCGAGCAGATCCTCGTCGGCAACGTCTACGAGGGGCTCGTCACCCGCACGCAGGAGAACGAGATCGTCCCGTCGCTCGCGACGGAGTGGGACGTCTCGGACGACGGCCTCACCTACACGTTCACGCTCGCCGAGGGCGTCGCCTTCCACAGCGGAGCGGACCTCACGGCCGCAGACGCGGTGGCGTCGATCGACGAGGTCGTCGCGGACGAGTCGATCGTCGGTCACGACGACCTCACGGGCGTGGCGTCGGTGGACGCCCCCGACGACACGACGGTCGTCATCACGCTCTCGCAGCCGAACCAGAACCTGCTGTTCGCGCTCACCGGCCCCGCCGGCCTCGTCTTCGACGAGGGAGACACGACCGATCTGCAGACCGCCGCCAACGGCACCGGCCCCTTCTCGCTGGAGGAGTGGAACCAGGGCGACAGCATCGTGCTCGCGCGCAACGACGCCTACTGGGGCGACCCCGCGGGCGTCGCCGAGGTCGTCGCGAGCTACATCCCCGACTACACGGCGGGCGTGAACGCGGCCCTCGACGGATCGCTCGACGTGCTGACCGGCGTCGACCCGCAGCTCGCGCCACAGCTCGACGGGACGAACGGATTCACCCTCACGAGGGGGAAGACGACCGACAAGTTCATCCTCGGCTTCAACAACGCGGTCGCGCCGCTCGACGACGTCCGCGTGCGAGAGGCCCTCCGTCTCGCGATCGACCACGACGCGCTCATCGAGGCCATCGGCGCCGGCACCACGCAGTACGGCCCCATCCCGGAGCTCGATCCCGGATACGAGGACCTCTCCGGCGTCGCGCCGTTCGATCCCGCTCGGGCGCAGGAGCTGCTCGCCGAGGCCGGCCAGGAGGATCTCCAGCTGGAGCTCACCATCCCGTCGTTCTACGGCACGACGGCGTCGACGTTCCTCGTGTCGGCGTTCCACGACATCGGCGTCGAGCTGACGGTGAACCCCGTCGAGTTCTCGACGTGGCTGCAGGACGTCTACGCCAACGGCGACTACCAGCTGAGCTTCGTGAACCACGTGGAGCCGCGCGACTTCGGCGCCTGGGCGAACCCGGACTACTACTTCCACTACGACAACGCCGAGGTGCAGGACCTCTACGCGCAGGCGTCGGAGACGATCGACGCCGACGAGTCGGCCGAGCTCCTCGCCGAGGCGGCTCGCATCGTCTCGGAGGACCACGCGGCGGACTGGCTCTACACGGGCGAGACCATCGTCGCGGTCGGGCCGGGCGTGTCGGGCTTCCCCGTGGACTCCGTCAGCTCGCGCATCGATCTGTCGTCCGTGACGATCGCCGGCTGAGCGCACCGCCTCCCCGCACGTGATCCGGTACACGCTCACAAGACTCGCGCTTCTCGTCCTGGGGCTCGTCTTCGCGAGCGTGCTCATCTTCACGACCCTCAGGGTGCTCCCCGGCGACGTGGCACAGCTCGTCGCGGGGACGGAGGGCACCCCCGAGCAGGTCGCCGCCATCCGCCAGGGCCTCGGCCTCGACCGGCCCGCCCTCGTCCAGTACGCCGAGTGGATCGGGGGGATCGCGAGGGGCGACCTCGGCCGGTCGCTCCTCACCGGCACGCCGGTCGCGCAGGAGCTGGCCTCCAAGGCGCAGGTCACGGTCCCGCTCGGCGTCCTGTCCCTCCTCGTCGCGCTCGCGATCGCCGTGCCGCTGGGCGTGGTCTCCGCCGTGCGCCGGGGGAAGGCGGACGGCACCGCGATCGGCATCGCGGCCCAGCTGCTCGCCGCGGTGCCCGTCGTGTGGGCGGGCATGATGCTCGTCGTGGTCTTCGCCGTCACGCTGGGCTGGCTGCCGGCGCAGGGGTTCCCCCGCGGCGGATGGTCGGGTCCCGGCGAGGCCATCCGCTCGCTCCTCCTCCCCGCCCTCACGATCGGCGTCGTGGAGGGGGCGCTCCTGCTGCGCTTCGTGCGGAGCGCGACGCTCCAGGCGCTCGGCGAGGACCACGTGCGGACGGCCGCGGCGAAGGGCCTCACGCGCACGCAGGCGCTCATCCGGCACGGGCTCCCGTCCGTCGGGCTGTCGATCGTCACGGTGCTCGGCCTGCAGATCGCCGGCATCGTCGTGGGGGCGGTCGTCATCGAGCAGGTGTTCAACCTGCCGGGGATCGGGCGGATGCTCGTGACGGACGTCGGGGCACGCGATCTCGTGAAGGTGCAGGGAGAGCTGCTCGTCCTCACCGGCATCGTCCTCGTCATCGGCTTCGTCGTCGATCTCGTGCACCGCATCATCGATCCGCGACAGAGGGAGGCGGCATGAGACCCGAGGCATGGCCGGCGAGGCTCTGGCGGAGCAGCACGGGACGCTTCGGCGCGATCGTCGTCGCGGCGATCGGGCTCGTCGCGCTCGTCTCGCTGTTCTGGACGCCCTTCGACCCCAAGACGGTCGACCTCTCCGTCCGCTGGACGGGACCCGGATGGCCCCATCTGCTCGGCGGGGACTCGAACGGGAGGGACATCCTGAGCCTCCTCATGATCGGCGCGCGCACGACCGTGCTCGTCGCGGCGGGCGCGGGCGCCGTCGCCACGGCCGTCGGCGTGCTGCTCGCCGCTCTCGGCGCCCTCACCGCCCGGCCGGTCCGCGAGGCCGTCGCCGTGCTCGTGGACATCCTCATCGCCTTCCCCGTCCTGCTCATCGCGATGATGCTCTCCGCCGTGTGGGGCGGATCGCTGTGGATCGTCGTGTGGTCGGTCGGCGTGGGGTACGGCGTGAACGTCGCCCGCGTCGCCCGGGCGGAGCTGCGCCGCGTGCAGCGCAGCGACTTCGTGCTCGCCGCGCGCGCCTCGGGCCTCACGACGGTGCAGACGCTCACCCGGCACCTCCTGCCCAACGTCCTGCCCGTCTTCATCGTGCAGCTGTCGTGGTCGATGGCCGCCGCCGTGCTCGCGGAGGCCGGGCTGTCGTACCTCGGCTTCGGCGCGCCCGTCACGGAGCCCAGCTGGGGTCTCCTGCTGGGCGAGACGCAGCGCTACATCACGCTCCATCCGCTGTCCGTGCTGTGGCCCGGGCTCGCGATCACGATCACGGTCCTCGCCCTGAACCTGCTCGGCGACGCGCTGCGGGAGGCGACCGACCCCACCCTCAGCCGCGACGGCGCGAAGCCCCACCACCGCCAGCCGGTCGTGATCGCATGAGCCTCGAGGTGTCGGGACTCACGATCGAGATCTCGGGGCGCCGCGTCGTCGACGACGTCTCGTTCACCGTCCCGGACGGGACGCGCACGGGGATCATCGGCGAATCCGGGTCGGGCAAGTCGCTGACCGCGCTGGCGATCATGGGCCTGCTCCCCGCCGGGGCCACCGCGACGGGGAGCGTGCGCTGGCAGGGCCGGGAGATCCTGGGCCGACCGGACCGCGAGATCGCCCGCCTGCGCGGCGACGAGATCGGCATGGTCTTCCAGGAGCCGCAGACCGCGCTCAACCCCATCCGCACCGTCGGGCGGCAGATCTCGGAGTCCGTCCGCATCCACCGCGGCGTCTCGAAGCGCGAGGCGGCCGCGATCGCCGTCGCGGCGGCGCGGCGCGTGGCGCTCCCCGATCCGGAGCGGATCGTGGCCCGCTACCCCCACCAGCTCTCGGGCGGCCAGCGCCAGCGCGTCGCCATCGCCACGGCCCTCGCCGGCGATCCGCGGATCCTCATCGCCGACGAGCCGACGACGGCGCTCGACGTGACCATCCAGGCGGAGATCCTGCGGCTGCTCCTCGCACTCGTGGAGGACTCGGGGATGTCGCTCGTCTTCATCACGCACGACCTCGCCGTGCTCTCGCAGGTCGCCACGCACGCGATCGTGCTCGAGCGCGGACGCGTCGTGGAGGAGGGAACGGTGTCCCGTCTGCTCACGGCTCCGGCGCATCCCGTGACGCGGGGGCTCCTGCGCGACGCGACGGCGACGCTCTGGCGCCCCGGCCCCGGCCGCTCGTCCCGCGAGAACCCATCCGGACCGGGAGAGGGCACGCGGCGGACGGATCCTCGCGGCGCAGGGGGATTCTCGCGGGAAGGAGGGGCGGATGGCTGACGTGCTGATCCGCGCACGCGGACTCGAGCGTCGGCACGCCGCGCCGCGCGCCACGCCGTTCGAGCCGAGACGAGAGACCGTCGCGCTCCATCCGACCGACCTCGACATCCGTCGCGGCGACGCCGTCGGCGTCATCGGCGAGTCCGGCTCCGGCAAGTCCACGCTCGTCCGCCTGCTGCTGGGCCTGGACGCCCCCACCGCGGGCACGGTCGAGTACGACGGCCGCGCCGTCGACGCCCGCGCGCGGGCGCGCTCGCTCCACTGGCTGCGACGGGCGACGGGCGTCGTGTTCCAGGATCCGTACGCGTCGCTCGATCCGCGCATGAGCGTCGGCCGCATCGTCGCCGAGCCGCTCTGGGCGCTCGGCGTCGACGGCGACCACCGCGCCCGCGTGCGCGAGGTGCTCGAGGAGGTCGGCCTGGAGGCCGGGACGGCCGACCGCTATCCGCACGAGTTCTCCGGAGGGCAGCGTCAGCGCATCGCGATCGCACGCGCCGTCGCGCACCGTCCGGAGACGCTCTTCGGCGACGAGCCGCTCTCGGCGCTCGACGTCACGGTGCGCGCCCAGATCCTGGCGCTGCTGGCCGATCTCCGTGCCCGCGAGCGGATGACCCTCGTGCTCGTCTCGCACGACATCGGCGTGGTGCAGAGCCTCTGCGACACGGTCGTCGTCATGAAGGACGGCCGCGTCGTCGAGCACGGCCCGACGCCCGAGGTGCTGCTGGCCCCCCGCGAGGAGTACACCAGGCGCCTGCTGGCCGCGATCCCGACGATCGATCCGCCGGCGGCCTGAGCCGCCGCACGATCGCGCCGGCGGTCCGGTCGAGGTGCGGGTCAGGCGTCGCCGCCGCCGAACATCCGCGCCAGGACGCCGGGCCTCTTCCGGGGCGCGAGCGACTTCTGCAGGTAGATCGTCCCCAGCCAGCGGCCGAACTTGAAGCCGACCCTGCCCATCCGCCCGACCTCCTCGAAGCCGAAGCGCTCGTGCAGGGCGAGCGACCCCTCCGCGCCCTTGTCGCTCACGACCGCGACGATCTCGCGCAGCCCCTTCTCCTCGCACGCCTCGATGAGCGCGGCGAGCAGCGCCCTGCCGAGGCCCTTGCCCGTGGCGGCGTGCCCGAGGTAGATGGAGTTCTCGACCGTGTACCGGTACGACGACTTCCCCGACCACGGCGCGACGAGCGCGTATCCGAGCACCTGACCCGTCGGAGCGACCGCGACGAGGAACGGGAGGCCGAGCTTCTGCAGGTGGAGGAACTTCTCCCGCCACTGCCTGTGCGTCCACCTCTTCTCGTCGAAGGTCACGACGGAGTTGGTGACGTAGTAGTTGTAGATCTCGCGGATGTCCTCGATGTCCTCCGGCTCCGCCGACCGGATCGTGTACGAGAAGGGACGCTCGGGCTCGGGCTTCGGACGCAGGTGCCTGGGGAGCCTGCGCCTCCTCTGATACTCCTCCTCCAGCATGGGTCAACCCTACGCCGGGACGCTCCAGTCGACCGGCCGCGCGCCCTGCCGCACGAGCAGGTCGTTCGCCCGCGAGAACGGCCTCGACCCGAAGAACCCCCTGCTCGCCGACAGCGGCGACGGATGGGCCGACTCGATCGACGGGACGGCGCCCAGCAGCGGCTTGAGGCTCGCCGCGTCGCGGCCCCAGAGGACGGCGACGAGCGGCGTGCCGCGTGCGGCCAGGGCGCGGATCGCGACCTCCGTCACCTTCTCCCAACCCCATCCGCGGTGCGAGGCCGGGGCTCCGGGGCGGACCGTGAGCACCCTGTTGAGCAGCATGACCCCCTGCGTGCTCCAGGCGGAGAGGTCGCCGTGCGGCACGGGCGGGACGCCGAGGTCGGCCTGGAGCTCGGCGTAGATGTTCTGCAGACTGCGCGGGATGGGGCGCACGTCCCGCTCGACGGCGAACGACAGGCCGATGGGATGGCCGGGCGTGGGATAGGGGTCCTGCCCGACGACGAGCACGCGGACGTCGTCGAACGGCTGCTGGAACGCCCGCAGCACGCGGTCGCCCGCGGGGAGGTAGCGGCGGCCCGCGGCGACCTCCGCGCGCAGACGGTCCCCGAGGGACGCGATGTCGGGGGCGACGGGCTCGAGCGCCCGCGCCCATCCGCCGTCGATGAGGCCCGCCTCGGCGAGCTCGGGAAGGGTCTTTCCTGGCATCTCGGCCTCGCTCACGCCGTCGGGGGCAGGCCGAGGTCCTCCTCGCGGACCGTGCCCTGGAACGACCACGGGAAGTCGATCCACAGATCGGTGTCCTTCCAGGCGTAGTCGGGCTGGACGATCGTGGACGGCTTCGTGTAGATCGTCACGGAGCGCACGTCGGCGCCCTTGTCCTTCAGCAGCCGGACCGCGAGCGCGAGCGTGCGCCCCGAGTCCGCGACGTCGTCGACGAGCAGCACCCGGCGCCCGTCGAGGTACTCCATGTCGAGCGCGGGCGGCAGCACCTCCGGCGCGTCGAGGACGGTGCCGATGCCGGTGTAGAACTCGACGTTGATCGCTCCGCAGTTCTTCGCCCCCAGGCCGTACGCGATGGCGCCTGCGGGCAGGAGGCCTCCCCGGGCGATCGCGACGACGACCTCGGGCTCGAATCCGGTGGCGATGATGGACCGGGCGAGGTCGCGGGTGGCCGAGCCGAACCCGTCCCAGGTGAGGGTCTCGCGCTCGATCGCAGCGTCGTGTGTCACGTCGGTCGTCCTTGTCGTGGGGGTGTGGCGGGTCATCGGCCCTTGCGCGTCTCGAGCGGGCCCCGGTGCAGCAGGTACTGCGCCGACTGTGCGACGGGGCGGACGGTCACGAGGTCGAGGTTCACGTGCCCGGGGGCGTTCAGCGCGTAGGCGATGACGTCTGCGACGTCGTCGGCCGTGAGCGGCTTGTCGACGTCCGCGTAGACCGAGTCGGCGGCGGCCCGGTCGCCGCCGAGGCGCGTGAGCGTGAACTCCTCCGTGTGGACCATGCCGGGCGCGATCTCGATGACGCGGAGGGGCTCGCCGTTGAGCTCCAGGCGCAGGGCCGCGGTGAGCATCGACTCGCCGGCCTTGGCCGCGTTGTACCCGCCGCCGCCGGGATACGCCAGCTGAGCCGCCGTCGAGGTCACGAAGAGCAGGTCGGCGTGGCCCGCGCCGCCGTCGACCGTCGCGCGCAGCCGGGGAAGGAGCGCCGCGACGAGGCGCTGCGCGGCGAGGACGTTGACCTCGTACATCCACGTCCAGTCGTCGGGGTCTCCCGACTCGACCCGGTCCACGCCGCGCGCGCCGCCCGCGATCTGCGCGAGGGCGTGCACGGGGCCGGTCTCGTCGAGATACGCCGCGAGCGCGTCGACGTCGGCCTGCCGGGTGAGATCCGCCGCGAAGACGTCGGCGCCCGTCTCCCGCGCGACCGCCTCGAGGCGGTCCGCGCGACGCGCCACGCCCACGACGTCCCATCCGCTCGCGCGCAGGGCTCGCACCGTGGCCGCCCCGATCCCCGAGCTCGCTCCCGTCACGACCGCACGTCTGTTCGCCATCCCCCCAGTATGCCGTGGCCGCGGCGGTCCGCCATGACGGGGCGGGTCGGCGCATGACGCCCCGTGTCGCCGGATGTGACGCCCCGTTTCCCGCGCGTTGCCCCTCCTCCCCCGCCCCCGTACTGTCGCTTGCGTGCCCGGTGCCGGGCGCCCCAGACGACGCGAGCCGCATCGGAAGACCAGGAGACACCCATGACCGAGAACTGGCGCTTCGAGACGAAGCAGATCCATTCCGGCGCCCAGCCCGACCCGGCGACGGGGGCACGTGCCACGCCGATCTACAACACGACGTCGTACGTCTTCAAGGATGCCGAGCACGCGAAGAACCTCTTCGCCCTCGCCGAGACCGGCAACATCTACACGCGGATCCAGAACCCGACGCAGGACGTCGTCGAGCAGCGCGTCGCCGCCCTCGAGGGCGGCACGGGCGCGCTGCTGGTCTCGAGCGGTCAGGCCGCCGAGACGTTCGCCGTGCTGAACATCGCCCAGGCCGGCGATCACATCGTCTCCTCGAGCTCGATCTACGGCGGCACGTACAACCTCTTCAAGTACACGCTCGGCCGCCTCGGCATCCAGGTCAGCTTCGTCGAGAACCAGGACGACCCCGACGCATGGCGCGCGGCCGTCCGGCCGAACACGAAGCTCTTCTTCGCCGAGACCATCGGCAACCCGGCGATCAACGTCCTCGACATCCGGACGGTCGCCGACATCGCGCACGAGAGCGGCGTCCCGCTCATCGTCGACAACACGATCGCGACGCCCTACCTCATCCGTCCCTTCGAGTTCGGCGCCGACATCGTCGTGCACTCGGCCACGAAGTTCCTCGGCGGGCACGGCACGGTCATCGGCGGCGTCCTCGTCGACGGCGGCCGTTTCCCGTGGGCGCGGAACGTGGAGCGGTTCCCCGGCCTCACCGAGCCCGACCCCTCGTACCACGGAGCCAGCTACACGGCGGCCGTGGGCGACGAGCTCGCCTACATCACCAAGGCACGCGTCCAGCTGCTGCGCGACCTCGGCTCCTCGATCGCCCCGCAGAGCGCATGGCAGCTCATCCAGGGCATCGAGACGCTGTCGCTGCGCATCGAGCGCCACGTGCAGAACGCGCAGGAGATCGCGGAGTGGCTCGAGAGCCACCCTGACGTCGCCACGGTGTACTACTCGGGCCTGCCCTCCTCGCCCTGGTACGCGCTCGCGAACCGCTACGCGCCCAGGGGCGTGGGCGCCGTGCTCTCGTTCGAGCTCAAGGGCGGCGTCGACGCCGGCCGGACGTTCGTGAACTCGCTGAGCCTGTTCAGCCACCTCGCGAACATCGGCGACGTGCGCTCGCTCGTCATCCATCCCGCCTCGACGACCCACTCCCAGCTCTCCCCCGAGGAGCAGCTCACGAGCGGCGTCACGCCGGGCCTCGTGCGCCTGTCCGTCGGCCTGGAGAGCGTCGACGACCTCAAGGCCGACCTCGAGCAGGCGCTCACGGCCGCACGGGAGACGGCGGCCGCGGCGCGCGTCTGACCCGCACCGCTCTTCGGATGCCCCGGGCTGAGTACAGGCCGGGGCATCTGTGTGCGAGCGCGGGGCGCGCCGACGCGAGAATCCAGGTACGCCGCGAGAATGCCGGCGGCGGACGGATCGTCGACGCGGACGCGGATTCTCGATGCGTCGCGGGATTCTCGCGCCGACACGTAACAGTGTCCCGGGCGGCTGTCGCGGCACGGGACAATGGACGGATGGACTGGCAGATCTCCGAGGACACGGTGCCTTCCGCTCCCGTCACGGAGGCCGATGCCCGGTCCATGGCCGGGCGGCCCCCCGCGACGGGCGCGTGGCGCGACGGCGACCCCGCCGGCGGGCGCTCGTTCGCCGCCTTCGGCGCGCTCCGCACCGAGAGCGGCTCGGTCCTCCCGGGCTTCCGCCTCGCGTACGAGACCTGGGGAGAGCTGAGCCCGGCGCGCGACAACGCCGTCCTCATCCTCCATGCGCTCACGGGCGACAGCCACGTGAGCGGCCCCGCTGGCCCCGGGCATCCGACCTCCGGGTGGTGGGACGACCTCGTCGGCCCCGGCCTCGCGATCGACACGGACCGCTTCTTCGTCATCGCCCCCAACGTCCTCGGCGGCTGCCAGGGATCGACGGGCCCCGCGAGCGTCCACCCCGACGGCGAGGCCTGGGGAGCCCGCTTCCCGTACCTCACCATCCGCGACCAGGTCGCCGCGCAGGTCCGGCTCGCGGATGCGCTGGGCATCGACCGCTGGGCCGCGGTCGTCGGCGGGTCGATGGGCGGGATGCACGCGCTGGAGTGGGCCGTGGGGCAGCCCGAGCGCGTCGAGCGGCTCGCGATCCTCTCGTCGCCGCCGATCAACACAGCCGACCAGATCGCGCTCAACTCCGTGCAGATCGAGGCGATCGAGATCGACCCGCGGTTCGCCGGCGGCGAGTACTACGACGCCGCGCCGGGCGAGGGCCCGCACCGCGGCCTCGCCCTCGCCCGCCGCATGGCGCTGCTGAACTACCGCAGCCCCACCGAGCTCAACCAGCGCTTCCAGCGCTCCTGGCAGTCGGGCGTGAACCCGATCGGCCACGGCGGTCGCTTCGCCGTGGAGTCGTACCTCGACTTCCACGGCAACAAGTTCACGCGGCGCTTCGACGCGAACAGCTACATCCGTCTCGTGGAGGCGATGGACTCGCACGACGTCGGACGCGACCGCGGCGGGGTCGAGGAGGCGCTCTCGCACGTGACGGCGCGGACGCTCGTCCTCGGGATCGACAGCGACCGCCTCTTCCCCGTCGAGGGGCAGCATCGCATCGCGCGCAGCGTGCCGGACACGCTGGACGGGCAGGAGGCCGTGGTGCTGCACAGCGACTTCGGCCACGACGGCTTCCTCATCGAGACGGAGGCCGTCTCCCACCACCTCGGACGCCTCCTCGCCGCATAGCCGGGCCCGCGTTGCGCGGACGACGGCCACCGGCCGCGATCGACCTTCGAATGACGAATTCGACCCGGTCGCCGCTGCAAACCGGGTCGAATTCGTCATTCAAGGCATGTGGGAGCGGGCCATAAGGCCCCGGAGGTCAGTCGTCGGTCGCGGTGACGAGCACCTCGATGTTGCCGCGCGTCGCGTTGGAGTACGGGCAGACCCGGTGCGCCGCGTCGGCGAGCGACTGCGCCGTCTCGTGGTCGAGCTCCGGGATGACGACCTCGAGCTGGACGGCGAGCTGGAAGCCTCCCTCCCCGTTCGAGCCGATCGAGACGCGGGCGCCGACCGAGGAGCCCTCGATCGAGACCTTCTGCGAGCGCGCGACGCCCTGCAGCGCGGAGTGGAAGCAGGCGGCGTAGCCCGCGGCGAAGAGCTGCTCGGGGTTCGCACCGTCGCCCGATCCGCCCATCTCCTTCGGGATCGCGAGGTCGAAGGCGAGGTCCGTCCCCGCGACGGCGACCTGCCCGTTCCGTCCGGCTCCGGTCGCGAGTGCTTCTGTCGTGTAGATGGCGTCCATCCTCCGAGACTATGCGCGCGGCGTCGCCGGGCGGCCATCCTGCACATTCTCCCAGCGACGTCGTGGCGAACCCGTCAGCTCCACTCCCCCGTGGACAGGAAGCGCTCCATCCGCTCGCGGTGCGGAGCGAGGTCGAAGCCCTGCTCGGCCACCCACGCGTCGTCGTAGTAGGTGCGGGCGTAGCGCGCGCCGCCGTCGCAGATGAGCGTGACGACGCTGCCGTGCTCCCCCGCCCGGATCATCCGCGCGATGAGCCGGAACGCGCCCACGAGGTTCGTCCCCGTCGATCCTCCCGCCCAGTGGAGCGTGCGATCCTTCAGCAGCCGGATGGCCGCGAGGGAGGCGGCGTCGGGGATCGGCAGCACCTCGTCGATGACGCCGGGGACGAACGACGGCTCGACGCGCGGACGTCCGATGCCCTCGATGCGGCTCGGAACGCCCGTCGTGTGGTCGAGGCGTCCCGTGCGCCACGCGGCGGTGTACGCGGAGTTCTCGGGGTCGACCACGGCGATGCGCGTGGGATGGCGGCGATAGCGCACGTAGCGCCCGAAGGTCGCGCTCGTGCCGCCCGTTCCGGCGCCGACGACGATCCAGCTCGGGACGGGGTGCCGCTCGGCCGCGAGCTGCTCGAACACGCTCTCGGCGATGTTGTTGTTCCCGCGCCAGTCGGTGGCCCGCTCGGCGAACGTGAACTGGTCGAGGTAGTGCCCGCCCGCCTCGTCCGCGAGGCGCTGGGCCTCGTCGTACATGGTGGCGGGGTCGTCGACCACATGGCAGCGGCCGCCGTAGAACTGGATGAGCTCGATCTTCTCGCGGCTCGTGCCGCGCGGGATCACCGTGACGAAGTCGAGCCCGAGCATGCGGGCGAAGTACGCCTCCGACACGGCCGTCGATCCGCTCGAGGCCTCCACGAGCGTCGTGGCCTCGTCGATGCGGCCGTTGACGAGACCGTACAGGATGAGCGAGCGCGCGAGCCGGTGCTTGAGCGACCCCGTCGGATGGACGGACTCGTCCTTGAGGTAGAGGTCGATGCCCCATTCCGCCGGCAGCGGGAAGACGTGCAGGTGGGTGTCGGCGTTGCGATTGGCGTCGGCTTCGAGCAGCCGGATGGCATCGCGCACCCAGGCGCATCGGTCGACGGTCACCCTCCGACCCTATGCGCCGCCGCTCCGCCGTGCGGATCGACGTCCTGTGCCGCGCTGCGGCGTCAGGCGGTCGGGATGGGCGAGGTGCCGGGCCCCTCCGAAGAGAGTCCGTCGACCTCGGCGGGCGGACGGGCGTCGCCGCGGCGCTCGACGGCGAAGGCCGTCACGGCGATGGCCACGCCGATGAGCGACAGCACGACGCCGAGCCAGACGGGTGCGGCGTACCCCCATCCCGCGGCGATCACCGCACCGCCCAGGGCCGCGCCGAGGCTGTTGCCGATGTTGAGCGCCGAGTGGTTGAGCGACGCGCCGATCGCCTGATGCTCCTTCGCGACGTCGAGCAGGCGCAGCTGCACGGTCGGCGTGGCGGTCGCCGACACCGTCGCGAAGACGAACAGCCCGACGATGAGCGGCACGACGGCATGCGACACGACGCCCACGAGCGCCGCCGCCGCGGCGAGCGCCGCGAGGCCGTAGACGAGCGTGCGCCGCACGCTGATGTCGGCCAGGACGCCGCCGAGGAAGTTGCCGATCGTCATCCCCAGGCCGATCGAGACGAGCGCGATCGGGACGACCCGCTCCTCCGCCCCCGCGACCTCCGTCACGAGCGTGGCCACGTAGCTGTACACGGCGAAGAACGCGCCGAAGCCGATCGAGCCGACGGCGATCGTGAACCACACCTGCGGGATGCGGAAGACGCCGAGCTCGTGCCGGGCCGTGCGGCCCGCGTCGCCGGGCCGGGCCGGCACGAAGAGCACAATCATCAGCAGCGCGACGAGGAAGACCACGGCGACGACGAGGTAGGCCGCGCGCCATCCCATCAGCTGGCCGAGGAGCGTGCCTCCGGGGACGCCCACGACGTTCGCGATCGTGAGGCCGCTCATGACGATCGCGATCGCCCTGCCGCGCCTCTCCGCGCCGAAGAGGTCGGCGGCGACGACGGCGGCCATCCCGAAGTAGGCGCCGTGCGGGAGACCGGACAGGAAGCGCGACAGCCCCACCAGCCCGAACGTCGGCATGACGAACGTGAGGCCGTTGAACACGAGGAGCGCCAGGGCCAGCGCGATGAGCACGCGGCGGCGCGGATAGCGAGAGACGAAGGCGACGATCGTCGGGGCCCCCACGACGACGCCGAGCGCGTAGAGGCTGATGAGGATGCCGGCCTGTGCGAGGGCCTCCTCCGGGCTCTCCGCGTACACCTGCGGCAGCAGGTCGCCGGCGATGCCGGGCAGCAGGCCCATCGACACGAACTCGGTCATGCCGATGCCGAAGGCGCCGACGGCGAGCGAGAGGAGCGCCCACATCGCCGCACCCCTCGACGTGGGGGTCGAGGTGGTGGTCACCGACCGATTCTACGGGCGATCAGGGACGCTCGTCGCGGGTGTCCTCGATCGCACGTTCGAGGCGCTCGACCTTCCCGTCGATCTCGCCCTCGTAGCCGGCTCGGATGTCGGCCTTGATGACGAGCGAGATCCGCGGTCCGAAGGCGGCGACGGCCTCGGTCGCCCGCTTGACGACGTCGAACACCTCGTCCCACTCCCCCTCGATCTCGGTGAACATGCTCGTCGTCCTGTTCGGCAGGCCGGAGTCGCGGACGACCCGGACGGCGGCGGCGACGGCGTCGTGCACCGAGCCGTCCGGGTCGTCGCCGCCGGAGGGGGCGACGGAGAAGGCGAGGAGCATGGGATTTCCCTTCGGATGGCGGATGGCGGATGGCGGATGGATCAGGATGGCGAGAGCTCGGCCGCGGCGCTCGCACGCGCGCGGACGGGCGCCCGCGCGATCCGCACGACGGTCCAGACGAGCAGGACGACGAGCAGCGCGTTGCGCAGCGTCAGGACGACGACGGCGACCGGCTCGGCGAACATGACCCCCGTGTAGAGCAGCGGGTAGACGAGCTGGGTCAGCGCGGCGCATGCGAGGGCGATCGCCGCGGGACCCCGCGCCCTGCGCGCGTCGACGACGAGCCACAGCACGAGCGGCGCGATGAGCCAGTCGTGGAACTGGGGCGAGCCGACCTTGTTGCACACCATGAAGGCGAGCGTGAGCGCGAGGGCGAGCGGCGGGAAGAGCACGACGAACGACGCGCCCCGGCGCGCCTTCGCGTACCCGAGCGCGGCGATGACGGCGATGACGAGGAAGAGCAGCGGCGTCATGAGCGAGATCACCGTGTCGACCTCGGGGCCCGTGACCTGGAAGGTGAGGATGTCCGTGTCGTAGAAGACCCACCATCCGGGCAGGCGCAGCATCGTCCCCCACAGGTACGCGGTGCTGACGGGCGCCTCGAGCTGAAGCCCCCTCCCCGTCTGCAGCGTGACGAATCCGAACAGGCGCGCCGCGCCTCCCGCCGCCACGACCACGACCACGACCACGGCGCTGGCGACGAGCGCGCCCGCCAGGACGCGGCCGCGGCGGCGCATCGCGACGAAGGCCGCGGCCGCGAGCGCCGCGGGCCAGACCTTGATCCAGGCCCCCGCGGCGAGCAGGGCCGCGGCCGCGGCCGGGCGCGTGGCGAGCCGCAGCAGCCCGGCCATCGCCACCGGCACCGTGATCGCGTCGAGCCGGTACATGCCGACGGGCCCGAGCAGCGCCGCGAAGAGGAGCCAGAACCACGCGGCCCGCCTGCGCGAGCGCGAGCGCCCGTCTCCGACGAGCATGCGGAACGCGAGCGCGTCGAGCAGCGTCACGAGGAGCGCCCACCCGACGTTGTAGCCGGCGATCCCGGAGAGGAGGTGCGTGAGCAGCATCGGCACGAGCGCGAGCTGCGGGTAGACCCACGCCTCGGTGACCCCGACGATCCCCTCGCCGGACAGAGCCCGCGTCGACCAGGTCTCGTACACGAGGTTCACGTCGCCCATGGGCTGGTTCGGCATCCACCAGCCGGCCGCCGCCACCCAGACGTGGACGACCGCGAACGCGATCCACAGCAGCATCCGCCTCGGCACGCGCCCATCCTACGGACCCCGCCCGGTCGCATCGCCCCCGCCGAGCCGGGATGCGTCCCGTCTACGCGGAGAACGCGGCGGCGAACGCGGCCGGCAGCGCCGCGGCGACGTCGAGGGCGGTGATCGGACGACCCGATGCCGCGGCGGGGGCATCGGCGACGGCCCCTCGGGGACCGGCCGCGCGATCCGCGCCGCGGATGTCCGTCCCCGCGACGTCCTCCGTCGCCTGGCCCGCCGCGATGCGTCCCGCCGTGCCGTGCAGCCACGCGGCCGTCGCGGCGATCGGCCCGAGCTCCTCGGCGTCGAGCCTCCGTCCCGCGACACGCGCGCCGGCCGCCGCCCCCGCCAGCACGGCGCCCATCGCACCGGCGAGCACGTCGCCCGTGCCCGCCGTGGAGAGCCAGGGCGTCCCCGCCCGGACGGCCGTCCACCATCCGCCGGGCGTCGCGACGATCGTCGACGAGCCCTTCAGCAGCACGACGCCGCCGAGCGCCACGGCGGTCTCGCGCACGACGAGCAGCCGCTCCCGGAAGGGGCCGTGCAGGCGCGGCGCGAGCGGATCGTCCTCCACGTCGTCGATGCCGAAGCCCAGGGGGATGCGCACCTCGCGCAGCTCGTCCTCGTGCGGCGTCACGACGATGGGCCCCGCCGCCTCCGCCGCGAGATCGAGCGCGCCGGCGTCCAGCACGGTCGGGTGAGCGCCCTCGCGCAGGAACGACCGCAGCCGTCGCGTCTCCGCCTCGCCCCTGGTGCGGGCGTCCACGCCGGAGCCCACGACCCACGCATCCGCCCGTCCGGGACCGATCACGGTCTCCGGACGACGCTGCAGCACGAGCCCGGCGACCTCCGACGGGCCGTCCCAGCGCACCATCCCGACGCCCGCGCGCCACGCGCCCTCGGCCGACAGCACGGCGGCGCCGGGGTACGCGGACGACCCCGTGCGCAACACGACGACGCCTCGGGAATACTTGTGGTCTCGCGCCGTTGGCGTCCGCAAGACGCCCGCGGCGTCACGCGCCGTCCACTCCTCGGAGCGCGATGCGTGTCCTCCCGGCATGTGCACACCCTACTCGTCGCGCACACGCGCACCAACGGAACGGAAACCCCTGTGAGCCTGCTGTTCAGCCCGCTGACCATCCGCGAGACGACCTTCCGGAACCGGCTGTGGGTCTCGCCCATGTGCATGTACAGCGCCGAGGACGGCTTCCCCGGCGACTGGCACCACGTGCACCTCGCGCAGTTCGCGTCGGGCGGCGCGGGGCTGGTCGTGAGCGAGGCCACGGCCGTCTCGCCCGAGGGACGCATCTCGCCGCGCGACACCGGCATCTGGGACGACGCCCGGCGCGACGCGTGGGCCCCCGTCGTCGCGGCCGTCCACGCGCGCGGCGCGGCGGCGGGCATCCAGCTCGCGCACGCCGGCCGGAAGGCGTCGACGTGGTGGCCCTTCGCCGGACGACAGGGCAGCGTGCCGGCGGCCGAGGGCGGATGGACCGCTGTCGCGCCGTCGGCGATCGCGTACGAGGGATTCGCGGTGCCGGCCGCCCTCGACGAGCCGGGGATCCTGCGCGTGATCGCCGACTTCCGCGCGGCGGCTCGCCGTGCCGTCGACGCCGGCTTCGACCTGGTCGAGCTGCACGCCGCGCACGGCTATCTGCTGCACGAGTTCCTCTCCCCCCTGTCGAACGAGCGCGAGGACCGCTGGGGCGGCTCGCTCGAGAACCGCGCGCGCATCGTGCTCGAGGTCGTCCGCGCCGTGCGCGCGGAGGTCGGGGAGGCCGTTCCCGTGCTCGTCCGGTTCTCCGCGACCGACTCCGCGCCGGGAGGGCTCGAGGTCGACGACGTCGCGACCGTGGCGGGCTGGGCGCGGGACGCGGGCGCCGACCTGTTCGACGTCTCGTCGAGCGGGCTCGTCGCGCATCAGCGGATCTCGACCGGCCCCGGATACCAGGTCCCGTTCGCCGCACGGGTGCGCGAGGCGACGGGCGCTCCGACCGCCGCGGTGGGCATCGTCACGAGCGGCGAGCAGGCCGAGCGGATCCTCCAGGACGGTCAGGCCGACGCCGTCTTCGCCGGGAGGGAGTTCCTGCGCGACCCGCACTTCGCGCTGCGCGCGGCGGGCGAGCTGCACGAGGACCCGGCGGCGCTGTGGCCGCCGCAGTACGTCCGCGCGTATCGGGAGCGCCCCCGGCCGCGCTGATCCGCGCGACGGCCACGGGCGGGTGCCGTATGCTGAGGCGCACGATGGACGACCCTCCGAGTTACCGACGATCGCCCCACTGCCCGCCCTCCGCGGTCCTCGGAGGCGATGACTGATGGACTACGTCCTCATCGGCGTCGGGCTCGTCCTGACGATCGGCACCGGCCTCTTCGTCGCGAGCGAGTTCGCCCTCGTCAACCTCGACCGGGCCGAGCTCGAGGCGCGGGAGGCACGCGGCGAGACCCGTCTCGCGCTGACGATCCGCGCCCTCCGCCACACCTCCACGCATCTCTCGAGCGCCCAGCTCGGCATCACGCTGACGACCCTGCTGACCGGATACACCCTCGAGCCGGCGTTCTCGAGCCTGCTGCGGCCCGTCCTCACCTCGTGGGGCATCCCCGAGGGCGTCGTCGCCCCGATCTCCACGGTCGTGGCGATGGCGGTGGCGACCGTCCTGTCGATGATCGTCGGCGAGCTGGTGCCGAAGAACTTCGCCCTGGCCCTGCCGCTCGCGACGGCGAAGGTCGTCGCACCGTTCCAGATCGCGTTCACGGCGGTGTTCCGCCCCATCATCTCCGTCCTCAACGGAAGCGCGAACGGCGTGCTGCGCGCCATGGGCATCGAGCCCAAGGAGGAGCTCTCGGGGGCGCGGTCGGCCGAGGAGCTCTCGAGCCTCGTGCGCCGCTCGGCGCTCGCCGGCGTGCTCGAGGAGGACACCGCCACGCTCCTCGACCGCAGTCTCACCTTCGCCCGTCACAGCGCGGCCGACGTCATGACGCCGCGCCCGCGCGTGCACGCCGTCGCCGCGGGCGACTCCGCCGACGCGGTCGTGCAGCTCGCGCGGCAGACGGGCCACAGCCGCTTCCCCGTCTACGACGAGTCGATGGACGACATCGTCGGCGTCGTGCACCTCAAGGCCGCGATCGGCGTGCCGAGGTCGCGCAGGGGCGAGGTCCCCGCGGCCGCGCTCGCGAACGAGCCGCTCCGGGTGCCGGAGACGGTGCACCTCGACGCGCTCATCGCGGAGCTGCGCGCGGGCGGCTACCAGATGGCGGTCGTCGTCGACGAGTACGGCGGGACCGCGGGCGTCGTCACACTCGAGGACCTCGTCGAGGAGATCGTGGGCGAGGTCTCGGACGAGCACGACAGGCGCCTCGCCGGCGTCGTGCGCCACCGCGACTCCGTCACCTTCCCCGGGCAGCTGCGTCCCGACGAGCTGCGCGATCGCGCAGCGGTCGAGGTCCCCGAGGACGACGCGTACGACACGATCGGCGGCTACATCATGAGCGTGCTCGAGCGCGTCCCGTCCGTGGGGGACGCCGTGCGCGTCGACGAGGGCACGCTGACGGTGGAGCGGATGGACGGCCGCCGGGTCGACCGCGTGCGCTTCGCGCCCGACCCGCTGCCGGAAGGCGCCGACGACGAGGAGGGACGACGATGAGCGACTGGGCAGGCCTCGCGTGGCTCGTCGTGCTGCTGCTCGCGAACGCCTTCTTCGTCGGCGGCGAGTTCGCCGTCATCTCCGCACGCCGCTCGCAGATCGAGCCCCTCGCCGAGAAGGGGTCCCGCGCCGCGAAGACCGCGCTGTTCGCGATGGAGCACGCGACGCTCATGCTCGCCACCTCGCAGCTGGGCATCACGATCTGCTCGCTGCTCATCCTGAACGTCTCCGAGCCCGCGCTCCACCATCTGCTGGCGGTGCCGCTGGGCCTCACCGGGATGACGGAGGCGCTCGTCGACACCGTCGCGTTCGTCATCGCGCTCGTGTTCGTCTCGTACCTGCACGTCGTGTTCGGCGAGATGGTGGCGAAGAACATCGCCTTCTCCATCCCCGACCGCGCCGTGCTGCTGCTGGCGCCCCCGCTCGTGTGGGTGTCGAAGGTCTTCCACCCCGTCATCTGGGCCCTGAACTGGATCGCCAACGCCGTGCTGCGGCTGTTCCGCGTGGAGCCGAAGAACGAGGCGGCGTCGACCTTCACCCTCGACGAGGTCGCCACGATCGTCGCGCAGTCGCGTCGTGAGGGCGTCCTCGCCGACGCGGCGGGCACCGTGACCGCGGCCGTGGAGTTCACCGACAAGAAGGCGAAGGACGTCGCCGTGCCGCTCGCGCGCATCGTGACGCTGCCGGAGCGGGTGACGCCGGACGAGGTCGAGCGCGCCGTCGCGAAGCACGGCTACTCGCGGTACGTCATCATCGACGAGGAGGGCGATCCCGTCGGATACGTGCACCTCAAGGACATCCTGCGCGCCGCCGGGGGCGAGGACGCGGACGAGAAGGCGGCACAGCCCGTCCCCGCCAAGCGCATCCACCACATGGTGCCGGTGCAGGAGACGACCGACCTCGAGGACGCGCTCGCGATCATGCGCCGCGCGGGCCGTCACCTCGCCCGCGTGCGCGACGCGCAGGGCGAGACGACCGCCGTCCTGTTCCTCGAGGACATCATCGAGGAGCTCGTCGGCGAGGTGCACGACGCCACGGAGCGCACGCGCCGCCGCTGAAGCGGCGGGGGACCCTTCCCGGACGCTCAGCGCAGCTCGGGGATCGTCCCGATGTCGGCGACGGCGAGGGACTCCGCCGCGTGCCGCCGGATCCGCGCCTCGGCGGCCTCCGCGACCGCGCCGTCGAGATGGCCCGACTCGCGCACCGACAGCCGTCTCGGCCCTCCGAGCGCGTGGGAGACGGCGAACCGGCCGCGCGGATCGACCGACGGGTCGCACAGCGCCGCCCCCACGAGGACGGGGATGCGGATGCGCCGCGCGGCGATCGCGGCATCGAACCGGTCGGCGTCGCGCGGTCGTCGGGATGGCCGAGGAGGTGCCGTCCCACCGCCTCCCCGCTGCCCGTGCCGGATCGCGTGAGGCGCAGCGGGTGATGGCCGGAGCTCGGGACGTCGAGTACCGCGCGCCGGAGGCGGTCGCACGCTCCCCCGCCCTGGCTCCCCGTCACCAGCTGACGGGGAGGGCCTTCCCCTCCTCGTAGCCGGCCGCGGACTGCAGGCCGACGTGCGCGCGCTCGTGGAACTCGGGGACGGTCGCGGCGCCCGCATACGTGAACGACGAGCGGACGCCGGAGGTGATCATGTCGACGAGGTCCTCCACCCCGGGCCGGAGCGGATCGAGGTAGATGCGCGACGACGAGATCCCCTCCGCGAAGAGCTCCCTGCGCGCACGCTCGTACGCGTCCAGCCGCCCGAACCTCTCCTGCACGGCCTTCGTCGACGCCATCCCCCACGACTCCTTGTAGAGACGGCCGTCGTCGTCGGCCCGCAGGCCGCCGGGGGCCTCGATCGTGCCGGCGAACCACGACCCGATCATGACGCTGGCCGCGCCCGCCGCGAGCGCGAGCGCGACGTCGCGGGGATAGCGCACCCCGCCGTCCGCCCACACGTGCGCGCCGTGCTCGCGTGCGGCCTCGGCCGTCTCGAGCACGGCGGAGAACTGCGGCCGCCCGACCGCGGTCATCATGCGGGTCGTGCACATCGCCCCGGGGCCCACGCCGACCTTGAGGATGGTCGCGCCCGCGGACACGAGGTCCCGCACGCCCTCCGCTGTGACGACGTTGCCGGCGACGACCGGGATGCCGAGCCCCAGGCCCGCCACGATCGCGAGGGCGCGCAGCATCCCCTCCTGGTGGCCGTGCGCGGTGTCGACGACGAGCACGTCGACGCCCGCGGCGGCCAGCGCCGTCGCCTTCGCCTCGACGTCGCCGTTGATGCCGACGGCGGCGGCCACCGCGAGGCGGCCCGCGGCGTCGACCGCGGGCCGGTACAGCGTGGAGCGGAGCGCGCCCCGCTGCGTGACGGTTCCGACGAGCGCGCCCTGGTGCACGACGGTCGTCATGTCGAGGCCGGCCTCGACGAGCAGGTCGAACGCGTGGCGCGCGTCGGTCACGTCGTCGGCGTCGATCGACGGCGACGGCCCGCGCACGAGGTCGCCGAGCTGCGCGTCGGGAAGCGCCGTGGCCAGGCGCGTCGCCGGCAGCACGCCTAGGATGTCGGCCACGTCGGGAAGACGCCCGTCCGGTCCCGGCTCGCGCCCCACGACGATGCCGTGCCCCTCGAGCGCGGGCAGGAGCCGCCGGGCGGACTCGACCGTGGTCCCGGGACCGGCGACGATCGGCGTCTCCCACCGCACGGGCTGGCGCTTGACCCAGCGGATGGCCTCGTCGAGCAGCTGCAGCGGCATGTCCTGCGGCAGCACGCCCAGCCCGCCGCGGCGGGCGAGCGCCGCGGCGAGGCGGGGGCCGGTGACGGAGTTCATGTTGCTCGACACGATCGGGATGGTCGCCGGCGTGCCGTCGCCGGGTGCGAGATCGACCTGCAGACGGCTCGTGACGCCCGACCTGCGCGGCGCGAGGAAGACGTCGGAGTAGGTGAGGTCGACCGAAGGGGGCTGGCCGATGAATTCCATGCCGCCCACGGTAGTGCCGCGCCCTGGACCGTGTCGTCCCGGTCCCGCCTCCGGAACGCCCCGGGGCGCGCCGCGTCGCGGCTCAGGGGGCGGCGATTGAGCTAGGCTGGTTCCCCGAACGCACGCGCATCCTCCCGGTGCGGCGAGTCCGTCTCGGGAGGTCCGGTTCGGGGGGAGTCCGTCTCGGGAGCATGCGCGCCATCGATTCAGGGATGAAAGTGGGCGATCCTGCCGTGTCAAGCCAGGTGACGGGCGTTGGTGCATCATCGAGCGAGGGCGAGTTCGGGGCCAACGAATGGCTCGTCGAAGAGCTCTACGAGCAGTTCAAGGTCGATCCGAACGCGGTCGACAAGGAGTGGTGGCCCGTCCTCGAGGCGTACGGCGCGGCCGCGTCGGGATCCGCCGCAGCGCCCACCCCGCCAGGAGCCTCCGCGAACCCGCCGACGGCGCCCATCCCCGTCGTCGGGCAGCAGCCCGTCGCGCGCACCACCGCCCGGCCCGCCGCCCCCGCCCCCATCCCCGCCGACCAGCCGGTGACGAGGCCGAACCCGACCGTCGAGAAGCCCGCCGAGACCGACGAGGACACGGTCACGGCGCTCAAGGGCCTGCCGAAGACGCTCGCGAAGAACATGGACGAGTCGCTGACCGTCCCGACCGCCACGAGCGTCCGCACCATCCCGGCCAAGCTGCTGATCGACAACCGCATCATCATCAACAACCACATGGCGCGCGCTCGCGGCGGCAAGGTGAGCTTCACGCACCTCATCGGCTGGGCGCTCATCCAGGCGCTCAAGGAGTTCCCGAGCCAGAACGTCTTCTACGCCGAGATCGACGGCAAGCCGTCGGTCGTGGCGCCGGCGCACGTCAACCTCGGCATCGCGATCGACCTGCCTCGCCCCGACGGCTCGCGCGCGCTCATGGTGCCGAGCGTCAAGAAGGCCGACACCCTCAGCTTCACCGAGTACCTCGACGCGTACGAGGACCTCGTCAAGCGGGCCAGGGCGAACAAGCTGACGGCAGCCGACTTCGCCGGCACGACGGTGTCGCTGACGAACCCCGGGGGCATCGGCACCGTGCACTCCGTGCCGCGTCTCATGAAGGGCCAGGGCTGCATCATCGGCGCCGGCGCCCTCGAGTACCCCGCCGAGTTCCAGGGCTCCAGCCCGCGCACGCTCAATGAGCTCGCCGTCGGCAAGACGATCACCCTCACGAGCACCTACGACCACCGCGTCATCCAGGGCGCGGGCTCGGGCGAGTTCCTGAAGAAGGTGCACGAGCTGCTCATCGGCCAGCGCGGCTTCTACGAGGGCGTCTTCGCGGCCGTGCGCGTCCCGTACGCGCCCATCCGCTGGAACCCCGACGTCGCCGTCGACCTCTCCGAGCGCATCGACAAGACGAGCCGCGTGCAGGAGATCATCAACTCCTACCGGGTCCGGGGCCACCTCATGGCCGACATCGACCCGCTCGAGTACGTCCAGCGCGAGCACCACGACCTCGAGATCGAGTCGCACGGGCTGACCTTCTGGGACCTCGACCGCGAGTTCGTCACGGGCGGCTTCGGCGGCAAGCGGCAGATGAAGCTGCGCGACGTGCTCGGCGTCCTGCGCGACTCGTACTGCCGCACCACCGGCCTCGAGTACATGCACATCGCCGACTACGAGCAGCGCGAGTGGTTCCAGCGGAGGCACGAGGTCAAGTACGTCAAGCCCGACCACGACGAGCAGCTGCGCATCCTCCGCAAGCTCAACGAGGCCGAGGCGTTCGAGACCTTCCTGCAGACGAAGTACGTCGGCCAGAAGCGCTTCTCCCTCGAGGGCGGGGAGTCGCTCATCCCCCTCCTCGACCGCATCCTGCAGGGCGCCGCCGACGCGGGCCTGGAGGGCGCGGCGATCGGCATGCCGCACCGCGGCCGCCTCAACGTGCTCACGAACATCGCCGGCAAGGCGTACGGCGAGGTGTTCCAGGAGTTCGAGGGCGCCCTGCCCGGGAACAAGCGCGGCTCCGGCGACGTGAAGTACCACCTCGGCACCGAGGGCACCTTCACCTCCGACGACGGGTCGGGTCTCGAGGTCCTCCTCGCGGCGAACCCCTCCCATCTCGAGACCGTCGACGGCGTGCTCGAGGGCATCGCCCGCGCCAAGCAGGACCGCCGCCCCATCGCGACGTTCTCCTGGCTGCCCATCCTCGTGCACGGCGACGCCGCCTTCGCGGGCCAGGGCGTCGTCCTCGAGACCCTGCAGATGTCGCAGCTGCGGGGGTACCGCACGGGCGGCACCGTGCACATCATCGTCAACAACCAGGTCGGCTTCACGACGCTCCCGCAGGACGCCCGCACCTCGCACTACGCGAGCGATCCGGCGAAGTCCATCCAGGCGCCCATCCTGCACGTGAACGGCGACGACCCCGAGGCGGTCGTCCGCGCCGCGGAGACCGCGTTCGAGTACCGCGAGCGCTTCCACCGCGACATCGTCATCGACCTCATCTGCTACCGCCGCCGCGGCCACAACGAGGGCGACGACCCGTCGATGACGCAGCCGCTCATGACGAACCTCATCGAGGCCAAGCGCTCGGTGCGCCGCCTCTACACGGAGGCGCTCGTCGGCAGGGGCGACATCACCGAGGAGGAGTACGAGCAGGCGAAGGCCGACTTCCAGAACCGCCTCGAGGTCGCGTTCGCCGAGACGCATGCGGCCGAGACCGGCGCGAACGCCGTCGTGACGCCGGATGCCCCCGACGAGACCGTCGTCGGCGCCCCGGAGACCACGGGCGTGCCGGTGGAGGTCATCCACCAGATCGGCGACGCGCACGCGAACAAGCCCGAGGGCTTCAGCGTGCACGCCAAGCTGCAGCAGCTTCTCGACAAGCGCGTGCAGATGAGCCGAGAGGGCAAGGTCGACTGGGCGTTCGGCGAGCTGCTCGCCTTCGGCTCGCTCCTGCTCGAGGGCACGAACGTCCGCCTCGCCGGCCAGGACTCGCGCCGCGGAACGTTCGTGCAGCGTCACGCCGCGTTCCACGACCGGGTCAACGGCCAGGAGTGGCTGCCGCTCGTCAACCTCTCGGAGAGCCAGGGGCGCTTCTGGGTCTACGACTCGCTGCTGAGCGAGTACGCGGCCCTCGCGTACGAGTACGGCTACTCCGTCGAGGCGGAGAACACGCTCACGCTCTGGGAGGCGCAGTTCGGCGACTTCGTCAACGGGGCCCAGTCGGTCCTCGACGAGTACGTCTCGGCGGCCGAGCAGAAGTGGGGCCAGGAGTCGGGCGTGGTGCTCCTCCTCCCCCACGGCTACGAAGGACAGGGGCCGGACCACTCGTCCGCCCGGATCGAGCGCTTCCTGCAGCTGTGCGCGCAGGACAACATGATCGTCGCCCGTCCGTCGACCCCCGCGTCGTACTTCCATCTCCTGCGCCGACAGGCCTACGCCCGCCCGCGCAAGCCGCTCATCGTCTTCACGCCGAAGGCCATGCTGCGCCTGCGCGGCGCGACGAGCGAGGTGGCGGACTTCGCGAACGGCCGCTTCGAGCCCGTCCTCGACGACGAGCGCGGCATCGACCGGTCGGCGGTGAAGAAGGTCCTCCTCCACGCCGGGAAGATCCACTGGGATCTGCGCGGCGAGCTGGAGAAGAAGCCGAACCCCGCGATCGCCCTCGTGCGCGTGGAGCAGTTCTACCCGGCGCCCGTCGAGGCGCTCCAGGCCGTCCTCGCGGAGTACCCCGACGCGGAGGTCTTCTGGGTGCAGGACGAGCCGGAGAACCAGGGCGCCTGGCCGTTCATCTCGCTCGAGATTGCCGGCCGCCTCGGCCGGACGGTGTCGGTCGTGTCGCGTCCGGCGGCGGCGGCGCCGTCGACGGGCTCGTCGAAGATCCACGCCGTCGAGCAGGCCGACCTGCTCGCGCGCGCCCTCGCCTGACGTTCGCACGAAAGCGGCCGGTCGTCTCTCCGACCGGCCGCTTTCGCGTTCACCGGCGCAGGTGCCGCGAGGCCCGGCCATGCCTCGCCCCCCGAACGCCGGAGATCCCGCGAACGCCGGATGATTTGGCGCGATACGGTCCGGCGTTCACGGGATCTCCGGCGCCGACGACCGACCAAGGGCGGATGCTGGTGATACGGGGCCGGATGCGGACGACCCGGGGATGCGGATGGGCGCGGCTCAGTACCAGATGCCGAGCGTCGGCGGCTGGGGCGGGCGGAGCGCCACGTCCAGGTCCGCGGCGACCGCGGGGTCGCCCGCGACGCGACCGGCCGCGAGCAGCCCCGTCGCGGGCGTCCCTCCGAGGTACAGCGACGACAGCTGCGCGACGTCGAGGCGGAGGTCCGCGTCGGCGCCCGGTGCCCGCGACACCCGTCCGCGCCCGTCGGCGCCGACCTCCAGCCGCCACGAGCCCGTCGTGAGCCCGAGCGGGTCGGTCACCGAGAACGTCGTCGTGACGGGGGCGGAGTACGTGCGCGCCTCCAGCGTGCGCGGCACGTCGAGGATGCGCAGCCATCCGTGGTCCCGGACGGTCTGGGCCGCGCCCCGCTCGTCGCGGACGAGCCAGCGCACGGGGTCGTCGACGGGGCGGAGCTCGGCCGTCACCTCCGCGACGAGATCGTGCTGCAGCGCGAAGCGCCACAGGGCCGCCGCCGCGTCGGGCGTCTCGGCGGCGAGGTGCCGGACGGCGAGGCGCGACAGGGCGAAGTCGCGCTCGTCCTCCGTCACGCGATAGGCCATCGCCCCGCGGACGACGCCGTCGGCGTCGCGGTACCGCACGCCGCGCACGGCGTCGCCGTCCTTCACCGAGGTCGAGAGCCCCGCGTGCTGCCGCCAGCGCCGCGGCCATCCGGCGATCTCGCCCGCGCGCCGCGCGCGACCCCGCTCGTGCACCTTGCCGAGGTCGTGCGCGAGCTGCTCGCGTGAGACGAACTCCAGCCGGCCCCGCGGCTCGTACCCCGCCCATCCGGCGCGACGCGTGTCGATCGTCCAGGAGCTGACGGGGATCGCCGGTCCGAAGCCGTAGCGGCCGTAGATCGTCGTCTCGGTGACGGTCAGACCCGCTATCGCGAGGCCCGCGTCGGCGGCCGCGCGCACCTCTCCCTCCAGCATGGCGCGCGCGATGCCGCGGCGCCGGTGGGTGGCGCTCACGGTCACCCCGCTGATCGCCCACATGTCGATCTCGCCGCCCGGCACCGTGAGGGGCGTGACCCACGAGTCGACCGTCGCCACGGGCACGTCGGCCTGAGCGACCGACGTGTCGAAGACGCCGACGTAGCGACGGTCGGAGAGCTGCTCGTGCTGCTCCGCGATCGACTGCTCGTCGACCTCGGGCCCGAGGAATCCGCGCGAGACGGCCTGCAGCGTGCGCGCCAGCGCCGCGCGATCGGAGCCGTCCACCACGCGGTAGTCGAGACCCGCCTTCGCGAGGCGGTCCTGGGAGGTCGTGTCGGCGGGGACGGCGCGCGGGTCGATGGTGCTCACCCGTTCAGCCTACGTGCGGCGACGCGGAGGCCGGTCCGGC
Source organism: Microbacterium sp. AB (assembly GCF_032878875.1). NCBI lineage: Bacteria > Bacillati > Actinomycetota > Actinomycetes > Micrococcales > Microbacteriaceae > Microbacterium > Microbacterium betulae. Next base: position 2,619,402 of record NZ_CP118157.1, read on the forward strand.
GGCGGCACGCGCGGGCGGACCCCGTTCGCGACGGCGAGGCGGGACGCCGTCGGGGCGACGCCGGAAATGATTCGTCATCCTCCGACGTGCGCCCCCGTCGGGTGCTGTACTGGACGGCACGAACCGCCCGGAGACGAGGAGGAATCCCATGGGAGCAGAGCCGGAGAACCTGCGCGATCCGCTGAAGTTCGCGTACTGGGTGCCGAACGTCAGCGGAGGGCTCGTCATCTCGACGGTGGAGCAGCGCACATCCTTCGACCTCGATTACAACGTGAGGCTCGCGCGCACGGCGGAGGAGGTCGGCTTCGAGTACGCGCTCAGCCAGGTCCGCTACCTCTCGAGCTACGGGGCCGCACAGCAGCACGAGTCGACCGCCACATCGCTCGCGCTGCTCCTCGCGACGGAACGCCTCACAGTCATCGCCGCGGTCCATCCGGGCCTGTGGGAGCCGGCCGTGCTCGCGAAGCTCATCCTCACCGCCGACCAGTTCTCGCACGGTCGCGCCGCGGTCAACGTCGTGAGCGGCTGGTTCAAGGACGAGTACACGAAGCTCGGTCTCCCCTGGCTGGAGCACGACGAGCGCTATCGCCGCTCGGCGGAGTTCATCGCGGTGCTGCGGCGGCTGTGGACCGAGGAGAACGTGCGGTTCCACGGCGACTTCTACCGCGTGAACGACTTCACGCTCCGGCCCGGGCCCTATCCGGTCGAGGGCCGCGCGCACCCGGAGATCTTCCAGGGCGGGAACTCGACCGCGGCGCGGTTCAACGGCGGCGCCCATGCCGACTGGTACTTCTCCAACGGCAAGGACTTCGACGGGTTCACGGAGCAGTTCGACGACGTCACCCGCGTCGCCGTGGAGCACGGGCGTCGCGTGCGCTTCGGGCTCAACGGGTTCGCGATCGTCCGCGACACCGAGAAGGAGGCCGAGGAGCAGCTGCGCGAGATCATCGCGCACGCCGACGCGAAGAGCGTCGAGGGCTTCCGCAAGAGCGTGCAGGAGGCCGGGGCCTCCACGCGCGACGGGAAGGGCATGTGGGCCGACTCGTCGCTCGAGGACCTCGTGCAGTACAACGACGGGTTCCGCACGCGCCTCATCGGCACACCGGAGCAGGTCGCCGAGCGGATCGTCGAGTACCGCCGGCGCGGCGTCGACCTCCTGCTCCTCGGCTTCCTGCACTTCCAGGAGGAGCTCGAGGCCTTCGGACGCACCGTCATCCCGCTCGTCCGCGAGATCGAGGCCGCCGAGTCCTCGGACACGCGCCCCGCCGCCGTGCGCCGCTGAGCAGGCTCGCGGGCGACGGCCGTCCCTCCGCACGGACGACGGCCGGCGCCCGTGCCGTGTCCGCCCGCCCGGTCCTCAGCCGCCGAAGATCTGCTTGCCGAACACGATCACGACGATGCCGAGGAGCGCCGCCGCGAGGCAGAGGCCGAAGCAGGCCCAGGCCCCGGCACGCGCGGGCGAGAGACCGCGCGCCCCCGGCTCCGGCGCCACCGTCAGCAGACGCACGCCGAGCGCGAAGAGCGACGGCAGCCCGGCGCCGAGCAGGAGGCCCGCGACGAGCACCTGCGCGATCGAGCCGAGGATGCCGCCGAGATCGATGCCCATGCGCGCTACTTCCCCGCCGTGACGACACTCGTGACGTTCACGGTGTCGACCGTGACGGGTGCGGGCTGCCAGTCGTCGTTGACGTTGCGGTGCGAGACCGCGTTCTGCTTCGAGCGCCAGAACATGAACGCCGACAGCGCGACGAGGAGCGCGAACACGATGAGCACGCCCGTCACTCCGCCGAAGGCGCTGCCGATCCACCAGCACGCCCCGCCCACCACGGCGGCCGCCGGCAGCGTGATGAGCCATGCGATCGCCATCCGCCCGGCGAGCTTCCAGCGCACCTCCGCGCCCTTGCGGCCGACGCCCGTCCCCAGGATCGAGCCCGTCGCGACGTGTGTCGTGGAGAGCGGCAGGCCGAGGTGGCTCGAGGTGAGGATGATCGCCGCGCTGGACGTCTCCGCGGCCATTCCCTGCGGCGCGGAGAGCTCGACGAGCCCCTTGCCCAGCGTGCGGATGATGCGCCATCCGCCGAGGTAGGTGCCCAGGGCGATCGCGACGGCGCACGTGAGCTTCACCCAGAAGGGCACGTCGTCCTCCGGGCTGACGGCGCCGTAGGCGATGAGGGCGAGGAAGATCACGCCCATCGTCTTCTGCGCGTCGTTCGTCCCGTGTGCGAGCGACACGAGCGACGCCGAGCCGATCTGGCCCCAGCGGAAGCCCTTCTCGGTCCTCTCCCCGGGGAGGCGCGCGGTGATCCGGTAGACGGACCACGTCCCGACCGCCGCGATGAGCGCGGCGATGACGGGGGACAGCAGCGCCGGGATGAGCACCTTGCCGATGATGCCCGCCCACACGACGCCGTTCACGCCGCTTGCGGCGCCCCACACGAGCGCGGAGCCGACGAGACCGCCGAAGAGCGCGTGGCTCGACGACGAGGGGAGCCCGAAGAGCCAGGTGACGAGGTTCCAGATGATCGCGCCGACGAGGCCGCAGAACACGATGAGCATGAGCTCCTCGCCCCGCGCCTGGTTCAGATCGACGACGTCGCCGCCGACGGTCTTCGCGACCTCGATCGACAGGAACGCCCCGACGAGGTTGAGGACCGCGGAGAGCGCGACGGCCGCCTTCGGCCTCAGAGCGCCCGTCGCGATGGACGTCGCCATCGCGTTGCCGGTGTCGTGGAAACCGTTGGTGAAGTCGAATGCCAATGCGGTGACGACCACCAGCAGGAGGACGAAGAGCTCTTCCACGCTGTCCATTGTCCACCCGGCGGCCGCGTGCCCCGCACCGCCGGGATCAGGATCGGCTCAGGAAACCGTATGAGCGGCCCGCAGCTGTGCGAGCACGTGGTCGCGCAGCTGCTCCGGCGCGACCTCCTCGCGGCAGGAGCGCTGGATGGCCTCGGTCAGCGTGCGCTCGACGAGGACCTCGTCCTGACAGCTGGGGCACCTGTCGATGTGCTCCTTGATGTCGGTGTGCTGGGTCTTGCACAGCTCGATCGCGCCTCGAAGGTAGGCCTCGAGGTCACGACGCGCTTTGTCGCAGCCGCAATCGCTCATTTCTCCACTCCTGTCCGGGCGGCCGAGATGCCTCGTTCGGCCGCGTACTCCGCCAGCATCCCGCGCAGGAGCCGCCGGCCTCGATGCAGGCGGCTCATCACGGTGCCGATGGGGGTCTTCATGATGTCGGCGATCTCCTGGTAGGCGAAGCCCTCGACGTCGGCGAGATAGACCGCCATCCGGAAGTCCTCCGGGATCGACTGCAGCGCGTCCTTCACGACGGAGGCCGGCATCCGGTCGATCGCCTCGGCCTCCGCCGATCGGCTGCTCGCCGCGGTCGTCGACTCCGCCCCTCCGAGCTGCCAGTCCTCGAGCTCGTCGATCGTGCCCTGATAGGGCTCGCGCTGCCTCTTGCGATAGGTGTTGATGTACGTGTTCGTGAGGATGCGGTAGAGCCACGCCTTGAGGTTGGTCCCCTGCGTGAACGACCCCCACGACGCGAACGCCTTGACGAAGGTCTCCTGCACCAGGTCGGCGGCGTCGGCGGGATTGCGCGTCATCCGCATCGCCGCGCCGTACAGCTGGTCCATGAACGGCAGCGCCTGCTCCTCGAACTGCGCACGCGTCTCCGCCACGGCGGAGGCGTCGGAGGGTGACTGTGCGTCGCTCATGGAAGCAGAGTCTAGGCGGGTGCGGACGACGCCGAGCTGGGGGTCGTCCCAGACCCCGTCGTGCGGCTTCGCAAGGGTGGCGAACATCCGTCTCCTCTCATGCATTCAGTAGGCTGGAACGCGATGAGTGCACGTGGGTATTCCCCCGACGGCCATGTCGCCGCGAACAGGACGCAGGGCGCGTACGAGGCGCCCGCCGCAGAGGGCGCCCTGAGGGCGACGCTCACGATCCCGGGGTCGAAGTCCCTCACCAATCGCGAGCTCGTCCTCGCCGCGATCGCCGACGGCCCGAGCACCCTGCGCCATCCGCTCCACTCCGACGACTCCCGCCGCATGGTCGGCGCCCTCCGCGCGCTCGGCGTCGGGATCGAGGAGGTGCCGGGCGACGGCCCGTTCGGACCCGACCTGCACGTCACGCCCGCCACGCCGCTCCGCGGCGGCGGGACGGTCGACTCCGGTCAGGCCGGCACCGTCATGCGCTTCGTCACCCCGCTCGCGGGCCTGGCATCCGGCGAGGTGCTCGTCACGGCGCACGAGAGCGCATTGCACCGGCCGATGGGCGAGATGATCAAGGCGCTGCGCGACCTGGGCGTCGACATCGACGACGAGGGGCGCTGGTCGCTCCCCTTCCGCGTGCACGGCCACGGCCACCTGCGCGGCGGCGAGGTCGACATCGACGCCTCGGCGTCGAGCCAGTTCGTCTCGGGCCTGCTGCTGGCGGCCCCCCGCTTCGACGTCGGCCTGCGGCTGCGCCACGTGGGCGATCATCTGCCGAGCGTGCCCCACATCGACATGACCGTCGAGTCCCTCGCCCATCGCGGCGTGCTCGTCGAGCGCGCGGGCCACGGCGAGTGGATCGTCCCTGCCGGACCCGTCCGCGCCAAGGACATCGCGATCGAGCCGGACCTCTCGAACGCCGCGCCGTTCCTCGCGGCGGCCATCGTCTCGGGCGGCCAGGTCACGGTGACGGGATGGCCGGCGCACTCCACGCAGCCCGGCGTGCAGCTGACGGAGATCCTCTCGCACATGGGGGCCCGTGTGAGCCGTCGTGCGGGGGCGCTGACCGTCTCCGCGGGCAAGGACATCCAGGGCGTCGACCTCGACCTCTCGGCGGTCAGCGAGCTGACGCCGACGCTCGTCGGTCTCGCGGCCTTCGCCGACGGGCCGTCGACGTTCCGCGGCATCGCGCACATCCGCGGCCATGAGACCGACCGCCTCGCGGCTCTCGCCGAGAACCTGCGTGCCGTCGGCGGCGAGGCCGAGGAACTGCCCGACGGCATCCGGGTCGTCCCGCGTCCCTTGCACGGCGGCACGTGGAGGGCGTTCCACGACCACCGGATCGCGACCACGGGCGCGCTCGTCGGCCTGCGCACGCCCGGCGTCGTCGTCGACGACATCGGCGCCACGGCGAAGACGCTGCCCGAGTTCGTGCAGCTGTGGGAGACCCTCGTGGAGACGGATGCCGGGAGCGGCTCCGCGTGAGCTGGCTCGACGACTCCGACGACGTCGACGACGAGCTCGACGAGTCGGACGTGCGCGTGCGCCCCAACCCGAAGGCGAACCGGCCGCGCACAAAGCGCCGTCCGGCCCATGAGGACGCCCGCGTCGCCCGCGTGCTCGGCGTCGACCGCGGTCGCTTCACGGTGCTCATGGACGAGGACGGTCCCGACGAGCACGAGGTCACGGCGGCGCGCGCGCGCGAGCTGCGGCGCAGCCCCATCGTCACGGGCGATCTCGCACGCGTCGTCGGCGACACCTCCGGACGCGAGGGCACGCTCGGCCGCATCGTGGGGATCGAGGAGCGCACGTCGCTGCTGCGCCGCAGCGCCGACGACACCGATCAGGTCGAGCGCGTGATCGTCGCCAACGCCGACCAGATGCTCCTCGTCGTCGCGGCCGCGGACCCCGAGCCGCGCCCGCGGCTCGTCGACCGCTACCTCGTCGCGGCGCTCGACGCCGGCGTGCGGCCGCTGCTCGTCGTGACGAAGACCGACCTCGCCGATCCCGCGGGATTCCTCCGGCACTTCGACGGCCTCGACGATCTGCGCGTGTTCCGCAGCGCAGAGGGAGAGGTCCCCGTCGCGGAGATCGGACGGGCGCTCGTGGGGCACTCCACGGTCTTCGTCGGGCACTCCGGCGTCGGCAAGTCGACGCTCGTGAACGCGCTCGTGCCGGATGCCGGACGCGCGACGGGCCACGTCAACGAGGTGACGGGGCGCGGCCGGCACACGTCCTCGTCCACCGTGTCCCTCCGATACCGGAACGCGGTGGGAACGGGCTGGGTCATCGACACCCCCGGCGTCCGCTCGTTCGGGCTCGGCCACGTCGATCCCGCCAACATCCTGCGCGCGTACCCCGATCTCGACGCCGCCGCCGAGGAGTGCCCGCGCGGGTGCACACACCTTCCCGACGCTCCTGACTGCGCGCTCAACGAGGCCGTCGCGGACGGCCGTCTGCCGGCGGCGCGCGTCGACTCGCTCCAGCGCCTGCTCGAGACCTTCGGCGGTCGCGGCGAGCGCTGACGCGGCCCGCTCCGGCGGCCGCGTGCCTACTCCCCCAGAGCCATCACGGGGGCGAGCTCGTCGCGTGTGAGCGTGATGAGCGGACCGGCGGGGTCGATCAGCACGCCGCCGAGGTCGGCATGCTCGCGCAGCATCTTGCCGAGCTTGGCGACCTGGATCGGAAGCGCCTTCTCGCCGCGGCCCTGCGCGACGATCTCGAGCGGATGGGAGTGGATCTGCACGAGGCGCGTGCCGTCGGACAGGCGCGCCTCCGCGATGCCCATCTTCGAGTCGTCCTCCGTCAGCGAGCCCACGGCGACCCACAGCGGCGGAGCCTCGGCGAGCAGGGCGGCGACCCGGCGAGGGGTGTCCGCCTCCCGCGGCGCGGTGAGCAGCGACTTCAGGCGGAACTCGGGATCGGCCTGCGTGACCGCCTGCTCGACGATGTCACGAGGCAGCACGACCCGGTGCGGAGCGGAGGCGTTGTCGATGACGATGCCGCCGAAGTCCCCGCCGACGAGCTGCTTCAGCAGGGCCGACACGGGCTGCGACACGGCGGAGGTCGCGGCGTCGCCGTCACTCTGGACCGCCTCGCGCAGCGCCTTGCCGGAGCTGAAGGCGAGGATGAAGCTCTTGTCCCCGATGCGCGCGACGCCGAACGTCACGGCCTTGCCCTCGGAGATCTGCTGGCGTGCGTCTCCCTTCACCCGCAGGAAGACGTGGCCCTGGAGCAGCTGACGCAGCACGCCCATCACCTGGGGGCCGCTGGGCTTCTCGGGCAGCGCCGCGAGGGCGTCGCGCAGCAGGGCGTTGTCGCGCAGTCCCGGCACGGTCTCGAGCTGGACCGGCGGCGCAGCGGGGGCCTTGGGGAGGGCCGGACGCGCGGGAGGGCCCGGCTGGGGCGCGGGGGTGCGCGTCACGCGCGGGGCGGCGGGAGCCTCGGGGGCGGGGGACGCCTCGGGCGTGGCGGCGTCGTCGGACGGCGCAGCGACCTCGGGGCCGGACTGCGCGCCCACCCCGCGGAAGGCCGAGAACGAGATGCCGACCTCGGGGGACTCGTCGGCGGGCGCGCTCTCGGCGGTCTCCCCCGCCCCGGCCGAGGGCTCGGACGGCTCCTGGTCGGCGGGGTCGGTCTTCTTCTTCCTCGAGAACAGGCCCATGCGCCCAGCCTACGGGGCGACCGAACGCCCGCAGCCCGGTTCGCACAGCTCCCCCAGGTTCCTCGCGGAGGCGGCGGCCCGCCCGGCGGACGAGCCGGGCCTCTGCCGCACGGGCTCGCTCGCCGGCCGCGGCCCCATCACGCTCAGAGCTTGGTGATCGGGGCGACCTTGATGAGCAGCTTCTTCGAGCCGGCGGTGTCGAAGCGCACGTGCGCGATGCGCTTCGCGCCGTCGCCCGTGACCGCGTCGACGCGTCCCTCGCCGAAGTCGTCGTGACGGATGCGGTCGCCGGCGGCGAGCTCGAGGTCGCCGTTGTCGCGCATCTTGTTGGTGACGAGACCGGGGAACTTGTCCATGGCGGTCGAGGTCGGCGTGAGTCCTCCCCCGGCCGGCAGCGGCTTCACACCCCACCGGTCTCCCGTCGTGCGGCGCCCGTTGAGCGCGCGCGACTGGAGCCCGCCCCGCGAGTTGACGTCGCCCGGCGACTGACGCCAGTCGACGAGGGTCGAGGGGATCTCCTGCAGGAAGCGGCTCGGCATCGCGACCGAGACCTCGCCGAACTGTGCGCGCGTCATGGCGAGAGACAGGTAGAGGCGCTTGCGCGCGCGCGTGATCCCGACGTAGAAGAGACGCCGCTCCTCCTGGGGCCCGCCCGGCTCGCCCGCCGAGATCCGGTGCGGGATCAGGTCCTCCTCGACGCCCGTGAGGAAGACGGCGTCGAACTCGAGGCCCTTCGCGGTGTGCAGCGTCATGAGCGACACCGCCCCCGACGCGTCGTCGATGTCGTCGGTGTCGGACACGAGCGCGACCTCGGTGAGGAAGTCGACGATCGTCCCCTCCGGGTTGTTGCGCGCGAACTCCCTGGTGACCGCGACGAGCTCGTCGAGGTTCTCGACGCGCGCCTCGTCCTGCGGGTCGCGGCTCCGTCGCAGCGCGTCGGAGTAGCCGCTCTTGTCGAGCAGCACCCGCAGCCCCTCGGTGACCGCCTTCGGAGACGGCTGCTCGCCCGAGGCGGGGACGAGGATGCCGCTCGCCTCCCTCAGGACGTCGTCGAGCTGGGCGATCGCCTTCTGCAGCTTGGGGCCGAGGCCGATCTCCGCCGGGTGCGCGAGCGCATCCCGGAACGACATCCCGTTGTCGGTCGCGAAGCGCGCGATCGCCGTCTCGGTCACATCGCCGATGCCGCGTCGGGGCCTGTTCAGGATGCGCCGGACGGCCATCTCGTCCGCCGGGTTCGCGACGGCCACGAGATAGGCGAGCGCGTCCTTGATCTCGGCGCGGTCGTAGAACTTCGTGCCGCCCATGATCTTGTACGGGACGGCCGCGCGGATGAAGATCTCCTCCAGCGCACGCGACTGCGAGTTCGTGCGGTAGAAGACGGCCATCTGCTGATAGTCGACGCCGCCGCGCCGGAGCCGGTCGATCTCGTCCGCCACGAACTGCGCCTCGTCGTGCTGCGAGTAGCCGGTGAAGCCGACGATCTTCTCGCCCTCGCCCTGATCGCTCCAGAGCTTCTTGTCCTTGCGGTCGAAGTTGTTGCGGATGACGGAGTTCGCCGCGTCGAGGATGTTCTGGGTCGAGCGGTAGTTCTGCTCGAGGAGCACGACCTTGGCGCCGGGGAAGTCGCGCTCGAACTCGGTGATGTTGCGGATGTCGGCGCCGCGGAACGCGTAGATGGACTGGTCGGAGTCGCCGACGACGGTGAGGGAGGCCCCGTCGGCCTCGGGGATCAGGACGGCCGCCCCGCCGGACGAGACGTCGGTCTGGACCGGCCGCGTGAGCTCGCGGATCAGCTGGTACTGCGCGTGGTTGGTGTCCTGGTACTCGTCGACGAGGACGTGCCGGAAGCGCTTGCGGTAGACGTCGGCGACATGCGGGAACGCCCGGAAGAGGAACACGGTCTGACCGATGAGGTCGTCGAAGTCGAACGCGTTGGCCTTCTGCAGCTCGCGCTGGTAGTCGCCGAAGATCTCGACGAACGCCCTCTCGGCGGGGTCGCTCATGTTCGCGTCGCGGGCGTACGACTCCGCGTCGGCGAGCTCGTTCTTGAGCTTGGAGATCTTCGACTGGACGCCCGCGGGCGTGAGGCCGAACGCATCGGCCTCACGCTCCTTCACGAGTCTCTTCAGGAGGGCGCGCGAGTCGCCGGAATCGTAGATCGTGAACGCCTTCGTGAACCCGAACTGCTCGGCCTCGCGCCGCAGGATGCGGACGCACGCCGAGTGGAAGGTCGAGATCCACATGCCTCGTGCGCCGTCGCCGACGATCTGCTCGACGCGCTCGCGCATCTCGCCCGCGGCCTTGTTCGTGAAGGTGATCGCGAGGATCTGGCTCGGCCAGGCCTCCCGGCTGCGCAGGAGCGAGGCGATGCGATGCGTGAGGACCCGGGTCTTGCCGGAGCCCGCGCCCGCGACGATGAGCAGCGCGGGCCCGCGGTACTCGACGGCCTCGCGCTGCGGCGGGTTGAGCCCCGCCAGCAGGTCGTCGGCGTCGGGGGCGAGGGGGAAGAGGGCGTCTGTCATGTCGCCTCCGAGTCTAGGCGCGGCCTCCGACGGAGCAGCGCTCCCCAGGTACCTCACCCGCGCCGCTGCACCATACAATAGGATCTGACGGTAAAGTGCATCCGTTCGCGTCGAGTGGGAGCTGAGGATGCCGCATTTCACCCGTAGAGTCGATCTGCCGCCGGCCCGGCTGGGAGATGCCGTCTACGACAGGATCGCCGCGGCGATCGTCGACGGATCGCTCGCGCCCGGTGAACGGATACGCGACCTCGACATCGCCGAGAGTCTCGGGGTCTCGCGCATGCCCGTGCGCGAGGCGCTCCAACGCCTGGAACGCGAGGGGCTGATCGAGATGTCGGCCAGCCGGTACACGCGGGTCACCGAGATCACCCCGGCCATGGTCGCGGCATCGATCGAGTACGCGCGGCACCAGACCGGCATCGCCGCCCGGATCGCGATCGCCCGGATGACGCCTGCGGAGCAGGACGCGAGCATCGCCCTGGTCGACAGCCTCTGGGAGGCGGTCGACTCCGGCGACGCGGAGCGCGTCCACGAGCGCTATTTCACGTGCTTCCTGTTCCTCGTCGAGCACACCGGCAATCCCGTGTTCCGGTCGGCGACCAACGAGGCGCGCTTCACGCTCGAGCGCAACATCCGAGGGGGCGTGTCGCCGGACGCGCACCCCCGCGCGATCGCGCCGCTGTTCGACGACCTGCGAGACGCGATCCGCGCTCGCGACGCGCATCGCGCCGAGCAGACGATCCTCGAGATCTTCGACGCGACCGTGGGACAGCCGCCCCCCGAAAGGCAGGCGGAACTGGCCTGAAGACGGGCGGAGCGCTACCGTGGTGCGAAGGGGAGGGGTTCCCATGGGGCGCACCATAAATGTCACGCGCGTCGTCGATTCGCGTGCACTAACCATCGAGGACGTGTTCGGTCACATCCGCGACGAGATCGTCTCCGGTGCACTCGCGCCGCGAAGCCGTGTCGACGACGCCCGCATCGCGGAGTCGCTCGGCGTTCCGCGCATCCTCGTGCGGGAATCGCTGGTGCGACTGCGGCGCGTCGGACTGGTCTACGACGTCGCGGCTCGCCGCTGCCGGGTGGCGGAGGCCTCCGCAGACGACTTCCGGGACGCCGTCGAGTATCTCGGCTCGCAGGTCAGCATCGCGCTGCGCATCGCCGTTCCGCGGATGAGCGCGCCGGTGCGGGAGTTCGCGGCGATGCTCGGCGGCGGGGTCGCAGTCGCCTGCCTGGCCACGCCGCTGTCGAAGCCGCTCATCTACGAGCGGGCCTTCGCGTTCCTCGACGCGATCGTCGAGGCCGCGGCGAACCCGGTCCTGCGCGTCGCGTTCGACCGGGCGTGGCGCGACCTGCTGGCGTGCAGCTGGGGAGCCCGGCTGCTCCTCGACGCGCCGGAGGCCGCCGCCCGTCAGGTCCGAGACCTGACGCGCGGCATCTCCGCCGGCGACATCGACGCCGCGGAGCACGCCGTGCGCCGGATGTTCCTGCACGAGCCCGACCGCTCCATCAGCTGAGGGACGGGGCTCGGAAGACCTGCGCGCCCAGATCGGCGTGGTCGACGAAGACGCCGTCCACGCCGGAGTCGCGGAGCGCCCGCCACTCCCCCGCGTAGTCGCCGTGCGCCGCCCCGCCCCCGGCGCCGCGGAACTCCGGGGCGAGGAAGGCGTTCTCCGGCCGGCACGTCCACGTGTAGACCTGGAGGCCGCGCTCCCGCGCGGCCGCGACGAGCGGGGCCGCGCGGCGCTGCCCGGAGAAGGGATCGCGTTCCAGGAGCATCCTCTTGTCCACGCTGATCCCCTCGACCGCGTCGGCGAGGTCGTCGAGCCCGTCGGGGGACACCGCCTCCGCATACGTCCGCGCGGCGGCTCCATCCCTCGCGACGAGGTCGAACGGAGCGCCGGCGGCCTCCAGCAGCGAGACGTATGCGGCCGGGACGCCGCGCTCGCGGAGGCGGGCCAGCACGGTCGGCTCGAACGACTCCACGACGAGCGGACGCGAGCCGTCGAGCCATCCCGTCGCCCGCAGATCGCGCTCGACGAGCGGCACGAGGTCGAGCCCCGCCGCCGCGAAGTGGGTCGCGTGCTTCACCTCGAGCACGACGCCGATCTCCCGGCCGCGGTCGGCGGACGCCTCGCGCACGAGGCCGAGGAGCTCGACGAGGGTCAGGAGGGGCTCGGAGCCGTCGAAGGCCGCGCTCGACGGGCGGATGGCGGGGAGCCGCTCCCGCGCGCGCAGGGTCGCCAGCTCCTCCCAGGTGAAGTCCTCCGTGAACCACCCCGCGAGGCGTCGGCCGTCGACGGTCTTCGTCGTGCGGCGTCCGGCGAACTCGGGACGATCCGCGACGTCCGTGGTGCCGGAGATCTCGTTCTCGTGACGGACGACGAGCACCCCGTCCCGGCTCGCGACCACATCGGGCTCGACGGCGTCGACGCCCATGGCGAAGGCGAGCTCGTAGGAGGAACGCGAATGCTCGGGGCGGTACCCGGGCGCTCCGCGGTGGCCGATGACGAGCGGAGGGCGGGAGGGCATGCCGCCCAGGGTAGTTCGCCGGGTGCGAACGTCCCGTGAATCACAGCCCACGCATAACATCGCGTGACTAATGTAGGGGGACAGCATCATCGTGGAGTCCCCCTCGAACTCGCCGATGCCGTCAGCAGACCATAGGAGTGACCACAGCATGGCCAGCCCCGGTTTCAACCATCCCGCCTTCTCACAGGATCCCCGCGCGGTCCAGAGCTACCCCGGTGGCGCTCAGGCTGCGCAGTACAGCACCCCCACCACCCCGCCCGCAGCAGGCGGCCTCGTGCAGGGCGGCCAGTTCGCCCACGTGGGCGTCGACGCCGCGGCGAACGCCCGGATGGAGGGCGCGCTCGCGGCGCCGCCCGCGGGAGCGTACGAGACCGGACGCATGACGGTCGAGGACACGATCTGGAAGACCGTGGGCCTGTTCGCCTTCATGCTCGTGTTCGCCGTCGTCGGCTTCTTCTGGACGTTGGCGCCCGCGCTGAGCGGCGGCGACATCACGCTGGCGCCGTGGATCATCGGCCTCATCGGCGGCGGCATCCTCGGTCTCGTCAACGCCTTCAAGAAGACCCCGAGCGTTCCGCTGATCTTCGCGTATGCGGGATTCGAGGGGCTCTTCGTCGGCGGGATCTCGGCGTACTTCGAGGTCCTCTTCCCCGGCATCATCATGCAGGCCACGCTCGCGACGGTCTCCGTCGTCGGCGTGACGCTCGCCCTCTTCGCGAGCGGCAAGGTGCGCGCGTCCGCCCGCGGCGCGAAGATCCTGCTCATCGCCATGGTCGGCTACCTCGTCTTCTCGCTCGTGAACATGGTCCTCATGTTCACGGGCGCCCTCGGCGACGGCGCCGCATGGGGCCTGCGCTCCTCCGTCGAGATCATGGGCATCCCGCTCGGCGTGATCATCGGCGTGCTCGTCGTGTTCATGGCCGCGTACTCGCTCGTCCTCGACTTCGATCAGATCCAGCAGGGCGTCCGCAACGGCGTCCCGCGCAAGTTCGGCTGGCAGGCCGCCTTCGGCATCATGGTCACCGTCGTGTGGCTCTACGTGGAGATCCTGCGCATGATCGCCATCCTCCGCGGCAACGACTAGTCGCCACGCTCCCGAGCGAAGGCCGTCCCGGTTCGCCGGGACGGCCTTCGGCGTTTCCCGGGGATCCTCGGAGCGCGTCCGTTCGCCTCGCATAGCGGCCCCATAGCCGTCGCGAGGAGCATCGAGCCATGACCGATCGACGCATCCTGACGCGCAGGGCCTTCCTCATCGGCGGCGCGACCACCGTCGTGGGAGCCGGCGCCGCAGCCTGGTGGGCGGCCGATCGCTTCCTCATCCCCCACGTCGAGGTGACGAGCGTCTCCCAGGCCGAGGAGGAGTCGGGGACGGCGGCCTCCTCGGGCACGACGGCGACGGTCGACGGCGACGCCATGGCCGCCGACAGCTCGGGAGCGGACGTCTCGATCGAGACGGTGACGACGGGCTCGGGGAGCGACACCGTCACGCACTACGTCGCGCACGTGACGCTCGACGACCCCACCGCGCTGCGCTCCGCGTTCGCCCAGGACCAGTTCGGCGAGAACATCACCCAGCTCGTGTCGGAGATGGCCGAGGCACATGGCGCGGTGTTCGCCGTCAACGGCGACTACTACGGCTTCCGCGACACCGGCATCGAGGTCCGCAACGGCGTCGCGTACCGCGACGCCGGGGCACGCGAGGGACTCGCGCTCTACCGGGACGGCCACGCCGAGATCTACGACGAGACGGCGACCACCGCCCAGGCGCTCGTCGATGCGGGCGTCTGGACCACGCTCTCCTTCGGACCCGCCCTCGTGCGCGACGGCGCGGCGATCGACGGCGTCGACGAGGTGGAGGTCGACACGAACTTCGGCAACCACTCCATCCAGGGCGAGCAGCCGCGCACGGCGATCGGCGTCGTCGACGCCACGCACCTCGTCTTCGTCGTCGTCGACGGACGCGACGAGGGCTACAGTCGCGGCGCGACCCTGCCCGAGCTCGCGGAGATCATGGTCGGCCTCGGCGCGCAGACGGCGTACAACCTCGACGGCGGCGGGTCGAGCGAGATGTGGTTCGACGGCGAGGTCGTGAACAGGCCGTCCAACGGCGGCGAGCGCGCGACGAGCGACATCCTCTACATCGGCGGCGCGTCGTGACGGTCGTCGCCATCCCCGCATACGAGCCCGACCACCGGCTCGTCGACCTCGCCTCCGCGCTGCGGGCGCGCGATCCCGGCCTCGACATCGTCGTGGCCGACGACGGGAGCGGCGTCGCCTCCGCGCCGGTGTTCGCCTCCCTCGAGGCCGAGGGCGTGACCGTGCTCAGCCACGGGTCGAACCGCGGGAAGGGCGCCGCCCTCCACACGCTCTTCCGATACGCGCGCACGGCCCATCCCGGCACCGCCGTCGTGACCGCCGACGCGGACGGCCAGCACGCCCCCGACGACATCGTCCGGGTCGCGCGCGAGACCGAGCGGTCCGGCGACGTCATCGTGCTGGGCGTCCGCGACTTCACGGGAGACGACGTGCCGCTGCGCAGCCGGTTCGGCAACGCCGTGTCGGCCAGGCTCTTCGCCCTGGCGATCGGCGAGCGGGTCGTCGACACGCAGACGGGCCTGAGAGGCCTTCCGCCGCAGGCGCTGCCCTGGGCGACGCGGCTCCCGGGCGAACGATTCGAATACGAGGCGATCATGCTCCTGAACGCACGCCGCGCCGGCTTCCGGCTCGCGCAGACGCCCATCGAGACCGTCTACCTCGACGAGAACCGCAGCTCCCACTTCCGGCCGCTGCGCGACTCGCTCCGCGTCATGGCGCCGCTCGCCGCCTTCCTCGGGTCCTCCCTGATCGCGGCGACGCTCGACGCGCTGCTGCTGTGGCTGTTCCTCGCGACGACCGGATGGCTGCAGGGCGCGATCGTGGCGGCGCGGCTCGTGAGCGCCACCGTGAACTTCGCCGTGAACCGCACGTGGGTGTTCGGACGCGGTCGCGAGCGCGCGCCCCTGCGGGTCGAGCTCGTCCGCTACGCGACGCTGGCCGGCGCGGTCCTCACCGCCAACGTCGGTCTCATGACCCTGCTCGACGCGCTCGGCGTCGGGCTCGTGACCGCCAAGGTCGTCACCGAGATCGCGCTGTGGTTCGCGGGCTTCGCCGCGCAGCGGGCGTGGGTCTTCGCCCACGGACGCGTCTCCCGGCGCCCCGCGTCGAAACCCTATGTCCTCGCCTAACGGCGGCATAGGGAACGCATAGGCCGCATGACTTCACTGAGGTGAACGAAAGGTGAACGACATGCCCGATCTCACAATGCTCCTCGTCGATCTCGTGGCCATCACGCTGCTGACCGTCGCGGTGTACTTCCACCGGCACCGCCGGCGCGACCTCGTCGTCGCGTTCTTCGGCGTCAACATCGGCGTCTTCGCGGTGTCAAACGTCCTCGCGTCGGCGGAGATCGCGGCGGGACTCGGGCTCGGGCTGTTCGGCGTGCTGTCGATCATCCGGCTGCGGTCGAGCGAGATCTCCCAGCGCGAGGTCGCCTACTACTTCGCGGCCCTCGCGATCGGCCTGCTGACGGGGCTCGCCCAGACGTTCAGCCTCGTGTCGACCGTGTTCGTCGGCGTCGTCGTCCTCACCCTGGCGGTCGTCGATCATCCCGCGCTCTTCTCCTCCTACCGGCATCGCACGGTGCAGCTCGACGAGGCCATCGGCGACGAGGACGCCCTGCGCGAGGCGCTCGAGGAGCGCCTCGGCGGGGAGATCAGGGCGCTCTCGGTCCAGCACATCGACTTCGTCAACGACACGACGCTCGTCGACGTGCGGTACCGCGTCGGCCGCGGCACGGCGTCCTCGCCGGCCCGCCGCACGACGCTCCCGGCGCACGAGGAGGTGACGGCGTGAACGCCGCCACGCGGCTGTCCGACCGCTTCGCCCGCCGCTTCGCGCCCATCGCGCTCGAGGACCTCGTCGCCGAGGCGGAGCTGCTCACGCGCGTCGACCGCAAGTACCTCATGACCGCCGACGAGGCCGTCCGGATCCTGGACGGCGTGGACGAGCGCACCCGCGTGCTCGAGATCGACGGAGACCGCGCGTCGCAGTACGGGACGATGTACTTCGACACCCCCGACCTCCTGAGCTATCGCCTCGCCGCCCACGGACGCCGGCGCCGATTCAAGCTGCGCTCGCGCCACTACGTCGACACCGATGCGGCCTTCCTCGAGATGAAGACGCGCGGCAGCCGCGGCACGACCGTCAAGGAGCGCATCGAGCAGCCGGCCGACGCCGTCGACCGGCTCACCGACGAGGGCCGCGCCTACGCCGCCGAGGCCGTCGAGTCGCTCGGCCTGGGCGCAGCCGTCGCCGACGCGCTCGAGCCCACGCTGCACACGGCCTACCGGCGCACCACGCTGCTGCTGCCCGAGGGCGCGCGGGCCACGGTCGACACCGAGCTCGCCTGGACGGACGCATGGGGCGACGGCATGGCCCGGCCCGACCTCGTCATCGTCGAGACCAAGTCGTCGTCCCGGGCGTCCTCCCTCGACCGCCTGCTCTGGCGCGGCGGCATCCGCCCCGTGGGCATCAGCAAGTTCGGCACCGGCCTCGCGGCGATGCGCCCCGACCTTCCCTCCAACAAGTGGAGCCGCGTGCTCCGCCGGCACTTCGACGAGAGCGCCCATCCGGCGCTCCACGCCGCCTGAACCAGACCCTCACGACGGGAGAACACCATGACCGACAACCGAACCGACCGACGCCGCTCCGGCGCCTCCGGCCGACCACGCGCCGTGCGCGCAGGCCTCGGAGTGGCCTTCGCGCTCGCGGTGGCGACCATCACCGGATGCTCGGCGGCCGTCAGCGCGGCGACCGACACGGGGACGACGTCCTCCTCCGAGACGAGCACCGCGACCTCCTCCGCCGCGGCGGCCGACGTCTCGAGCGTCACGGCCGTCCTCGACGCGAACGCCGATCAGACGGTCGTGAACGACGACGAATGGTCGACGGACGACGCGGTCGACATCGCGCTGTCGGGAACGGACGCGACGACGGACGCCTCCGGCGTCACGGTCGCGGACGGCACGGTGACCATCGCCGCGGCCGGCGTCTACCGCCTGTCCGGCGACTACACGGGATCCGTCGTCGTCGCCGCGCCCGACGACGCGCAGGTCGTCCTCATCCTCGACGGCGCGTCGATCGAGGCGGACGGCGTCCCGGGCATCCAGATCGACACCGCGGACGACGTGGCGGTCTTCCTCGCCGACGGTTCGGAGAACTCCGTCGCCTCGACCGGCGCATACGCCGCGGACGCGGACGCGAACGCGGCGATCTACAGCGACGCCGACCTGACGATCTCGGGCACCGGCTCGCTCGCGGTCGACGGCTCCGCGAACGACGGCATCACGAGCAAGGACGACCTCGTCGTCCTCTCGGGCACGATCGACGTCACGGCCGCCGACGACGGCCTGCGTGGCAAGGACTCGCTCACCGTGCGCGACGGGACGATCACCGTCGACGCGGGGGGCGACGGGCTCACCTCCGACCAGGACTCCGACGAGACGAAGGGCTACGTCGACATCGAGGGCGGCACCCTGGACATCACGGCCGGCAGCGACGGCATCGACGGCTTCACCGACGTCGTCGTCACGGACGGCGCCGTCACGATCTCCTCGGAGGAGGGCATCGAGGCCGGCACCATCGCGATCGGCGGCGGCACGATCGACATCACCTCGACCGACGACGGCATCAACGGCTCCGCCGGGACGAGCGACGACACCGCGAGCGCCGACGACGCGCAGGACTCCTTCGGCGGCGGGGGCGGGATGGGCGACACCGGCGAGGTCGTGCTCATCGCGGGCGGCACCGTCACGATCGACGCGGCCGGCGACGGCCTCGACTCCAACGGGTCGATGCAGATCACGGGCGGAACCACGATCGTCTCCGGCCCGACGGACTCGGGCAACGGCGCGCTCGACACCAACGGCGAGTTCACCGTGTCGGGCGGCACGCTCATCGCGCTCGGATCCGCGGGGATGGCGGAGACGCCCTCGACGGAGTCGGAGCAGGCCTGGGTCGCCGCCGCGGCGCAGGGCTCGGCCGGGTCGACCGTCGAGGTGCTCTCCTCCGACGGCACCGTGCTCGCCACCGTGACCGCCGCGAAGCAGTTCGAGACGGTCGTCTTCTCGAGCGCCGACGTCGTGTCGGGTGAGACGTACACGTTCTCGGTCGACGGCTCG
Organism: Microbacterium sp. AB; assembly: GCF_032878875.1. Lineage (NCBI taxonomy): Bacteria > Bacillati > Actinomycetota > Actinomycetes > Micrococcales > Microbacteriaceae > Microbacterium > Microbacterium betulae. Next base: position 2,638,054 of record NZ_CP118157.1, read on the forward strand.
TCCGTGGCGACCGCCACGACCGGCGAGGCCCTCGCCGGCGGCATGGGCGGAGGCGGCGGAGGCCCGCGCCGCTGAGCCCGCCGGCCGAGCACGACGCAGGAAGGACGACGCCGGTCCGGTGCCGACACGCCGTGCCCCACGGCGTGTCGGCACCGGGACTCCTGCGACGTGTCACGGCCCCATCCGCCCCCGGCAGATCCGCCGGGGGCGGATTCGGCCGCGCGCACCGGCCCGGGCACGCAGGCTGAGGGCATGACAGACGACGCGAAGGCCCCCCAGTTCACCGCGGAGACACGACGAGAGCTCTTCCATCGCCGCGTGCTCGTGCTCGACGGCGTGCTCGACGACGACAACGGCGTCCTCCTCGTGACCCAGATGCTCGCGCTCGCCGCCGAGGATCCGCACACCGACATCGCGCTGTGGATCCACTCCCCGGGCGGCTCCGTGCCGTCGATGCTGGCGATCCGCGACGTCATGCGCCTCGTCCCCTGCGACGTGTCGACGCTCGCGATCGGCCTCGCGTGCAGCGCGGGTCAGTTCCTGCTCTCCGCCGGCGCTCCCGGCAAGCGGCGCGCACTGCCCCACGCGCGCGTGCTCCTGCATCAGGGCTCGGCGGGCATCGGCGGCTCGGCAGCGGACGTCGAGCTGCAGGCGGACGATCTGCGGAGGCTGCGCGACACGGTGCTGAGCATCATCGGCGAGGACACCGGCCAGCCCGTCGGCCGCGTCTTCGACGACTCGCTGCACGACAACTGGTTCACGGCGCAGGAGGCCGTCGAGTACGGCTTCGTCGACGGCATCGTGAGCGGGTTCCACGAGGTGATGCCCGACCGGCGCTCCCGCGTCGGGCTCGGAGCGGAGGCGACCGCATGAGCACCTACACGATCCCGAACGTCATCGCCCGGGACGGACGCGGGGAGCGTGTCATGGACGTCTACTCGCACCTGCTCGCCGAGCGCGTGATCTACCTCGGCACGCCGATCGACGCCGGCGTCGCGAACGCCCTCATCGCGCAGCTCCTGCATCTCGAGGCGGACGGCCACGATCGGGACGTCCAGCTCTACATCAACTGCGAGGGCGGCGATCCCGCCGCCATGCTGGGCGTCTACGACACGATGCGGTACATCCGCCCGGATGTCGCGACGACGTGCGTGGGCCAGGCGATCGGCGTGGGAGCCGTGCTGCTCGCGGCGGGGACCGCGGGCAAGCGGGCCGTGCTGCCGCACTCCCGCGTCGTCCTGCACCAGCCGGCGGCGGAGAGCCGCGGCGCCATTCCCGACCTCATCCTGCACGCCGACGAGCTCGTGCGCGTGCGCGGCGACATGGAGGGCGTCCTCGAACGGCACACCGGCCACGACCGGGAGACGCTGCGCCACGACACCGATCGCGACCGCGTCTTCACCGCGACGGCGGCCGTGGACTACGGGCTCGCCGACCTCGTGCTCACGATGCGGTGAGGCGGCGGGGCGTCAGGCCGCGAGCGCGAGCGCTCCGGGCCCGGAGAGGGCGACGGAGGCGGGGACGGAGGCGCGCAGGTCCTCGGCGACTCCCGTCGTGAGGTCGAGGAGCGTGCCGTCGAGGGCGCCGAGGACGGCCGCGACGATCTCGCTCGACGGCTCCTTCAGCCCGCGCTCGACCTCGGAGAGGTACTGCACCGAGACACCGGCGCGTCGCGCGACCTCGGCCAGCGTCTCCCCCCGTGCATGCCGCATCCGACGCAGGCGGTCACCGGCGAGACGCCGCCAGAGCGGGTCGGGGTCCGCAGGACGCGACGGGAGCGGGATCGGTTCGGCCATGCCCTCACGGTAGACGCACGTCGCCGCCCGTCGCACCCCGTTCCGCCCAGGGCAGAACGCGCGGCCGGAGGCGGCGACGGGCGCCGCGCCTATCCGCGGCGCCGCAGCACGCCGGACAGCGCGATGACGAAGACCCCGGAGAGGGGGACGACGAGCAGGCTCACCCGCAGCTCGGTCGCATCGGAGACTGTGCCGATGACGAGCGGCGAGAGGAGGAAGCCGAGCCGCATGAGCCACGTCACGATCGTGAGCCCCGTTCCCGCGCGGAGCCCGGGCAGCTCGTCGGCGACCTGCATCGCGGCCGGCACGAGCGTCGCGACGCCGAACCCGGCTGCCGCGAAGCCGGCGAGGGTGCCGGGGATCGACGGGAACGCGAGCGCCAGACCCATCCCGGCCACGACGAGCGCGCCTCCCGCGACGGCGACCGTCCGCTGTCCGAGCCGGTCGACGAGGCGGTCGCCGACGATCCGGCCGACGAACTGGGAGCCGATGAGGGCGATGAACCCCATGGCGGCGAGCGGCGCCGGCGCTCCGAGGGACTCGCCCATGTACAGCGTCGCCCACGAGCTGCCGACGTCCTCGACGGTCGTGCCGGCGATGGCGACGAGGGCGAGCCCCGCCAGCGTCAGCGCGACACGCGGCGACGGCCGCGAGCGGAGCACGACGGCGGGAGGCGAGCCGTCCTCCAGCGCGTCGCCGTCGGGGCCGGGGAGGCAGAAGCGCAACGCGACGAGCGCCGTCGCGGCGAAGATCGCGCCCGTGATCGCGAGATGCACGCCGAGCGGAAGTCGCAGGGCGATCGCCGCAGCCGACATCAGCCCGCCCATGACGGCCCCGAGCGACCACACCGCGTGGAACGAGTTGATGATCGAACGGCCGTACCGCCGCTGCACCCGCAGGCCGTGCGTGTTCTGCGCGACGTCGGTGACGGAGTCGAGCATCCCCACGACGAAGAGGGCGAGCGCGAACAGCACGGGGAGCGGGGCGAGCCCCGCCGCGAGCATCGCGACGGCGAGGAGGACGGAACCGAGCACCGCGAGGCGTCCGGAGCCGACGCGACGGATGAGCGTGGCCGCCGCGAGCCCGGAGAGGAGCGCCCCGGCCGGCATGGCCGCGATGGACAGTCCGTACACGGTGTCGCTCAGGCCCAGCGCGTCCTTGATCTCGGGAAGACGCGGGATGAGGTTGGCGTAGATCGCGCCGTTGGTGAGGAACAGCGCGGAGACGGCGCCGCGGGCACGGCGCGCCGAGGGCGCGGGGGTCGTCGGGGTGGTCATGTCTCTCCGGGGGGCGCTCCGCTCTCGCGGGACGCTCCCGTGCGGATGTCTCCGATCGTACGGCTCCGGGGGTGCGCACGCCGGACGGCCGCGCGCGTCAGCTCAGCGGCCCGCCCTCGGCGACGACGCGGTCGATGAGCTCCCGGACGATGCGCGGGTCCTGCCGCAGGCCGTCGTGCTCGTACTCGTTCGTCACCCACAGGTGCGTGTTCGGCACGAAGCGCGCCGTCTCCTCGGCCTGCCCGAAGTCGACGTACATGTCGTCGTAGTACATCGCCGCCGCGACCGGGACCTCGTTCGCCGCGAGCCGCTCGCGATCGTAGAGGCGGGGATGGTCCTCGTCCTCCGCGAGCGCGTGCGCGGCGTCGCGGAACGGACGCAGGGACGCGACCTCGTCGTACGTCCACGGGAAGAACATCTCACCCGTGAAGGGCACGGGGCGCAGATCCGGCTCGAACCCCCCGAGCTCCGCGCGCATCCGGTCGGCCGCCCACGCCGTCGCCCCCCGGCCGTGGGCGTAGATCTCCTCCTGCAGGAGCGCGTAGAGCGGGTTGCCCCAGTACTGCGTCGCGTCGTCCACGGCCGCGAGGAAGTGATCGCTCAGCACGCCGGGGCGCGAGAACGCCTCGTCGAGGAGCCAGTGGACACGATCGAACCCGGGCTTCATGCCGAACTCGTGACCGAGCGTCTGCAGCCGCCGCGCCGTGAGCCGGTCTCCGCCGGGGAGACGCACGTCGGAGCCCTCGACGACGTCGACGACCCTCGCGACGACGTCGGCGTCGTGCGGATGACGGCGGTAGAACTCCGCCGTCTTCGCCGCGACGCGCGGCAGCGTGCGCCGGTAGACCTCGGCGGCGTCGGGCTGCGTCGACGTCAGCCCGCCCGTGACATACGAGGCCGCGAGCGCCTCGGGGTGGAACGACAGGTACGTGAGCGTGAGGAATCCGCCGTAGCTCTGCCCGAGCGTCTGCCAGCGGACGCCGCCGAACACCTCGCGCCGGATGTGCTCGAGGTCCGCGACGATCTGCTCCGCGCGGAAGAGGCGGATGAACGCGGCCGCCCGCGCGCCGTCCATCCCCGCGATCGACGCCCGCTCGACGCGGGTCGACCGTCCCGTGCCGCGCTGGTCGGGCAGCAGCAGGCGGTGCGTCTTGAGGACCTCGTCGATCCAGTCGCCGCCGGGCAGGGGCCTCGGCCCCTTCCCGCCGGGACCTCCCTGCAGGAAGACGAGCAGGGGTGCGTCCACGCGATCGACATGGGCGACCTCGCGAGCGAAGACCTCGATCGTGCGGCCGTCGCCGGCCGCGCTCCAGTCGAGCGGCACGGTCACGGTGTGGTCGCGGATGAGCCGGTCGCGCATGCGGTAGGACGTCATCCCCCCATCCTCCCGCGTGCCGATCGCTCGCGGAACGGCGAAGGCCGCCGACGCGGATGCGACGACGGCCTTCGAGAGGGGATCACTCCCACTCGATGGTCCCCGGGGGCTTCGACGTGACGTCGAGCACGACGCGGTTGACCTCGCGCACCTCGTTCGTGATGCGGTTGGAGATCTTCGACAGCACGTCGTAGGGCAGGCGCGTCCAGTCGGCCGTCATGGCGTCCTCGCTCGAGACGGGGCGCAGCACGATCGGATGGCCGTAGGTCCGGCCGTCTCCCTGCACGCCCACCGAGCGCACGTCGGCGAGCAGCACGACGGGGCACTGCCAGATCTCGCCGTCGAGGCCGGCGGCGCTCAGCTCCTCGCGGGCGATGGCGTCCGCGTCACGCAGGATCTCGAGACGGTCAGCGGTGACCTCGCCCACGATGCGGATCCCGAGGCCGGGCCCCGGAAACGGCTGGCGGCCGACGATCCCCTCGGGGAGGCCGAGCTCGCGGCCGATGGCGCGGACCTCGTCCTTGAAGAGCGTGCGCAGCGGCTCGATGAGGGCGAAGTCGAGGTCCTCCGGGAGCCCGCCGACGTTGTGGTGGCTCTTGATATTCGCCGTGCCGGCGCCGCCGCCCGACTCCACGACGTCGGGGTAGAGGGTCCCCTGCACGAGGAACCCGATGGGCTCGCCCTCGGCCTTCGCCTCCTCGACGAGCTCGCGCTGCACCTTCTCGAACGCGCGGATGAACTCGCGGCCGATGATCTTGCGCTTCTGCTCGGGGTCGCTGACCCCGGCGAGGTGACCGAGGAACGTCTCCGCCGCGTCGACCGTGACGAGACGCACCCCGGTGGAGGCGACGTAGTCCTGCTCGACCTGCTCGCGCTCGCCCTTGCGCAGCAGCCCGTGGTCGACGAACACAGCCGTCAGCTGGTCGCCGATCGCACGGTGGACGAGCGCCGTCGAGACGGCCGAGTCGACGCCGCCGGACAGCGCCGAGATGACGCGCGCCGATCCCACCTGCTCGCGGATGCGGGCGACCTGCTCCTCGATGACGTTGCCGCTGTTCCAGTCGGCGGGAAGGCCCGCCGCCCGGTGCAGGAAGTTCTCGATGATCCGCTGGCCGAAGTCGGAGTGCTTCACCTCGGGGTGCCACTGCACGCCGTAGAAGCGGCGCTCGGCGCTCCCGAACGCGGCGACGGGGGTCACCGCGGTGGCGGCGAGCACCTCGAAGCCCTCCGGCGCCTGCACGACCTGGTCGCCGTGGCTCATCCAGACGTTCTGCTCGGCCGGCTGCCCCGCCAGCAGCACGCCGCCGTCGCCGACGAGCGCGGCGTCCGTCGCGCCGTACTCGCGCAGGCCGGTGTGGGCCACCTCGCCGCCGAGCGCCTGTGCCATGACCTGGAAGCCGTAGCAGATGCCGAGCGTCGGCACGCCGAGCTCGAAGACGCCGGGGTCGAGGGTCGGCGCTCCCGGCTCGTACACCGACGACGGGCCCCCCGACAGGACGATCGCGACGGGGTTCCTCTCGGCGATCTCGGCCGCCGAGACGGTGTGCGGCACCAGCTCGCTGTAGACGCCGGCCTCCCGCACGCGGCGCGCGATGAGCTGCGCGTACTGCGCGCCGAAGTCGACGACGAGGACGGGGCGCGCGGCGGTGTCGGCACTCATCGTGCGACCTCCTGGGATGAGGCGGACGGATCCGCGTGGTCGGCGGACGGGTTCTCCGACGCGGCCTGCGCCGCCTTGGCCGCCTTCTTCTCCGCGGCGGCCCTCTCGCGGTCGGCGAGGTAGCGCTTCACGTCGCGGGCGACGAAGTACTCCATGAAGAAGGAGAGGAAGGGGACCACTCCCGCGCCCGCGAGCTTCAGGAACCGCGGGAACGTCCAGCGCATCAGGCTCCAGAGGCGGAAGCACGCGAAGAGGTACACGACGTAGAACCAGCCGTGGACGATGAGGATGCCGAGCGACAGGTTCAGGCCGTCCCCCGCGGAGACGATCTCGCAGCCGTCGCTGCCGGGGAAGAACAACGAGTACCACCGGCACTCGGCCGACGGGATCGCATCCGCGAGCCAGAGCAGCCCCCCCGATCCGCCGGCGAACAGCTCGACGTGGATCGGCGTGTACTTCAAGACCATCTCGGCGACGAGCAGCAGGAGCCCGACGCCGGTGACGACGGACGTCACCTGGTAGAGACGAAGCGCCCGGCGGATCTGAGGGAAGGTGGAGATCCGGGGCTGTGGCATGACTGACATCATAAACGGCTCGCGCCTGATCGTTCGCCCGAGGCGGGACGGGCCCGCGACGGCCTACTCGTCGAGGTCGTCCTCGTCGTCCGGGCTGCCGCCCGTCAGCTCCTCGATCTCGCGCTCGCGGGCGTCCTTGGCGAGGCGGTACCAGAGGTAGAACGAGAACGCGGCGAAGATGGCCCACTCGGCGGCGTAGAAGAGGTTCAGCCAGTTGACGGGGCTGCCGATCTCGGGCGCCGGCGAGGAGATCGCGACGAGGTCGGTCTCCGCGAGGCCGGCGACGGGATCCTCGGAGGTGAGGTACTGGCGGTACACGTCGATCGGCTCGCCGTCGACGACGGTGTCGTGCCACACGCCGAGGAGCGCGGCGGGGGACATCCGGATCATCTCCGTCGGGTCGTCCCCCGGCGGCAGCTGCGGCCCCTCGTCGGCGATGATGCGGCCCGTGAGATCTGCCGCGCCGCCGGAGGTCGCGGCCTCGTCGAAGGCGGCCACGGCGGCGTCCGCCTCCTCGCGCGACTCCGTCCATCCGAGCGCGACGGCGACCGACGTCGGACGCTCGGCATCGGCGACGCGCAGCTGGCCGGTGACCCAGTACCCCTCGACGCCGTCGTTGAAACGCGAGGACACGACGACGAAGTCCTCCGGAACCCACTGTCCCTCGACCTCGACCCGCTGCCCGACGAGCGAGTCGTCGAGGTACTCGCCCGGCTGCGCGACCTCGTCGATCGGGAGCACCGCCTCGGTCGCGCCCTCCACGGGCGGATCCGTGTCGATCGCCCGCTCGAGCTGCCAGGACAGCAGCCAGGAGAAGATGCCGGCGACGACGAGGCACAGCAGGAGCATCGCGATCCAGCGCGGCCGCAGCATGACCTCCCGCAGGGTGGGCGGGAAGACGAGGGGCTCGTCCGGATCGCTCACGGCGGGGCCGGAGGACGCGGGATCGGACATCAGTGAACGGGGTTCACGACGACGTCGACACGCTGGAACTCCTTCAGGTCGGAGTACCCCGTCGTCGCCATCGACTTGCGCAGAGCCCCGATGAGGTTCGCCGTGCCGTCGGCGACGAGTGCGGGGCCGTAGAGCACCTCCTCGAGCGTGCCGACCTGGTCGACCCTCACCCGGTGGCCGCGCGGCAGTTTCGGGTGGTGCGCCTCGGGTCCCCAGTGGAATCCGTTGCCGGGCGCGTCGGTCGCACGCGCGAGCGCGACGCCGAGCATGACGGCGTCGGCGCCCATCGCGAGCGCCTTGACGATGTCGCCCGACGTCCCGACGCCGCCGTCGGCGATGACGTGCACGTAGCGCCCGCCCGACTCGTCGAGATAGTCGCGACGCGCGCCCGCGACGTCCGCCACGGCCGTCGCCATCGGCGTGGACACGCCCAGCGTCGCACGGGTGGTCGACGCCGCTCCCCCGCCGAAGCCGACGAGCACGCCCGCGGCGCCCGTCCGCATGAGGTGGAGGGCAGCCGTGTACGTGCCGACGCCGCCCACGACGACGGGCACGTCGAGCTCGTAGATGAACTCCTTAAGGTTCAGGGGCTCCGCCGCGCTCGAGACGTGCTCGGCCGAGACCGTCGTGCCGCGGATGACGAACAGGTCGACGCCGGCGGCGACGACGGGCTCGTAGAACTCCTTCGTGCGCTGCGGGGAGAGCGCGCCGGCCACCGTGACGCCGGCGTCGCGGATCTCGGCGAGGCGCGCCGTGATGAGCTCCGGCTTGACGGGCTCGGCGTAGAGCGACTGCATGCGCGCGGTCGCCGAGCGCTCGGGGAGCGAGGCGATCTCGGCGAGCAGCGGCTCGGGGTCCTCGTACCGGGTCCAGAGCCCCTCGAGGTCGAGGACGCCGAGGCCGCCGAGCCTGCCGAGCATGATCGCCGTCCTCGGGCTCACGACCGAGTCCATCGGCGCGCCGACGACCGGCACGTCGAACGCGTAGGCGTCGATGGCCCACGTCGTCGAGACGTCCTCCGGGTTGCGGGTGCGCCGCGACGGGACGACCGCGATGTCGTCGAACGTGTAGGCGGGTCGACCCCGCTTGCCGCGGCCCAGCTCGATGTCACTGCTCACCCGATCAGCCTACCCGCCGTCGATCGCTCATCCCCCCGGAGGCGGCCTCCTCCTACTTCTTGTAGTTGGGCGCCTCGACGACGATCTGCACGTCGTGCGGGTGCGACTCCTTGAGCCCCGCCGAGGTGATGCGCACGAACCTGCCGCGCGTCTTGAGCTCGTCGATCGTGCGGGCGCCGACGTAGAACATCGACTGGCGGAGGCCCCCGACGAGCTGGTAGGCGACGGCCGAGAGCGGTCCGCGGTACGGCACCTGCCCCTCGATGCCCTCGGGGATGAGCTTGTCGTCGGTGGGCACGTCGGCCTGGAAGTAGCGGTCCTTCGAGTACGAGGTCTGCTTGCCGCGCGTCTGCATCGCGCCCAGCGACCCCATCCCGCGGTACTGCTTGAACTGCTTGCCGTTCTGGAAGACGAGCTCGCCCGGCGACTCGTCGGTTCCCGCGAGGAGGGAGCCGAGCATGACGGTGTCGGCGCCCGCGACGAGCGCCTTGGCGATGTCGCCCGAGTACTGCAGGCCGCCGTCGGCGATGACCGGCACGTCGGCCGCGCGCGCGGCGAGCGACGCCTCGTAGATGGCCGTGACCTGCGGCACGCCCACGCCGGCGACCACGCGCGTGGTGCAGATCGAGCCCGGCCCGACGCCGACCTTGACGGCGTCGACGCCCGCGTCGATGAGCGCCTGCGCCCCCTCGCGCGTGGCGATGTTGCCCCCGACGACGTCGATGTGCGCGAACGACTCGTCGGCCTTGATCCGGCGGACGATGTCGATGACGCCCTGCGACTGGCCGTTGGCGGTGTCGACGACGAGGACGTCCACGCCCGCGTCGCGCAGCGCCTCGGCGCGCTCCCACGCGTCGCCGAAGAACCCGATCGCGGCGCCCACCCGGAGGCGTCCCTGCTCGTCCTTCGTCGCGAGCGGGTACTTCTCGCTCTTGTCGAAGTCCTTGATCGTGATGAGGCCGGCGAGCCTGCCCTCGTCGTCGATGAGCGGCAGCTTCTCGACGCGGTGCTGGGCGAAGAGGGCGATGACCTGCTCCGCCGCGATGCCCACGGGCCCGGTGACGAGGTTCTCGCTCGTCATGACGTCCTTGACGCGTGTGACGGGACGCTGGATGTCGGAGACGAACCGCATGTCGCGGTTCGTGATGATGCCGATGAGACGACCGTCGTCGTCGATGACGGGGAGGCCGGAGATGCGGTACTTCGCGCACATGGCGTCGACCTCGGCGATGGTCGCGTCGGGCGTCGTCGTGATCGGGTCGGTGATCATCCCCGACTCGCTGCGCTTGACGCGGTCGACCGCGGCCGCCTGGTCGGCGATCGAGAGGTTGCGGTGCAGGATGCCGATGCCGCCCTGGCGGGCCAGGGCGATGGCCAGGCGCGCCTCGGTGACGGTGTCCATCGCGCTCGACAGGAGGGGGATCGCCACGCGGATGCGGCGGGTCAGCCTCGACGACGTGTCCGCTTCGCTGGGGATGACGTCGGTGTGCCCGGGGAGGAGCAGGACGTCGTCATAGGTCAGGCCGACGAAGCCGAACGGGTCGTGTTCTGTCATGGGTGGTTCTCTCCTGCCGACGCGGTGGGGGCTTCCTGAGCCGAAAGGATCGCCGCCCCGTGCACGAATTCTACCGGCGCGTCCGATCGCGGGCGCGACGTGCCTCACATGCCACACCCAGGAAACGACGCGGACACATTAGGGTCATACCGTCGGACACCGATGCCCGACGTAAACCACCGTCGGCACCGGCGCCGGACCGGAGGATCCATGACGCACCAAGCTCTGACCCGAGGGCGGGTGAGGATCGGCGCGCTCGCCGTGCTCGCCGCCCTCGTCGCCGCCTTCCTGCTCGCCCTGCTGTCGCCCACGGCGGCGCAGGCCGCGGAGGGCGATCCGTACACGATCAGCGGAAACGTCCAGCTCGACGGGGAGCCCCTCCCCGGGGTCGCCCTGACGATCGACGGCCCCGGCGGCGCGCAGGAGGTGGAGACGGATGCCGAGGGCCGCTGGCAGGTGAAGGTCCCCGAGCGCGACGACTACACGGTCGTGCTCGACGAGAACACGCTGCCCGAGGGCATCGCGGTCGTGGACGAGGAGGACGACACGCCGAACGAGAAGGACGTCACGGTCGGCGCCGGCGGCCGCGTCGCCGTGAACTTCTTCATCGGGGAGGGCGAGCGCAACGTCACGAGCTTCTTCGACCAGATCGTGCAGCGCGTCGTCCAGGGTATCAACTTCGGCCTCATGCTCGGGCTCGCCGCCGTCGGGGTCTCGCTCGTGTACGGGACGACGCGCCTGTCGAACTTCGCGCACGCCGAGATGGTGTCCTTCGGCGCGATCGTCGCCCTCGTGCTCATCGGGCCCGCCAGCCTCGCGCTCCCCGTGTGGATCGGCATCCCGCTCGCGGTCGTCCTCAGCGGCGTGCTGGGCTTCGTGCTCGACGCCATCATCTGGCGACCGCTGCGTCGGCGCGGCGTCGGCACCGTGCAGCTGATGATCCTGTCGATCGGGCTCTCGCTCGCGCTGCGCTACGTCTTCCAGTTCTTCATCGGAGGCGGCACCGAGCAGCTGCCGGCGATGGCTCCCACCGCGCGGATACCGCTGTTCGGCGCGGTGGGCCTGAGCGTCACCGAGATGGTCTCCATGAGCATCGCGGTCGTCGTGATCGTCGCCTTCGCGCTCTGGCTCACCTACAGCCGGCTCGGCAAGGCGACGCGCGCGATCTCCGACAACCCGTCGCTCGCCGCGGCGTCGGGGATCGACGTGGACCACGTCGTGCGCGTCGTGTGGATCGTCTCCGGCGCGCTCGCCGGCCTCGCCGGCGTCCTCTACGCCTACTACCGTCCGGGCATCCGCTGGGACATGGGAGCGCAGGTGCTCCTCCTCGTCTTCGCGGCCGTGACGCTCGGCGGTCTCGGCACGGCGTACGGCGCGCTCGTCGGCTCGCTCATCATCGGGGTGCTCGTGGAGGCCTCGAGCCTCTGGATCCCCGCCGACCTGCGCTTCGTCGGCGCCCTCGTCGTGCTCATCCTCATCCTTCTCATCCGGCCGCAGGGCATCCTCGGCCGACGCGAGAGAATCGGCTAGGTACCGCTCATGAACTGGTCACAGATCTTCGACAACACGCTGTCCTCGATCCTCAGCCCGGCGACGCTCGGATACGCCCTCGCGGCGCTCGGCCTGGCCGTGCACTTCGGCTACGCGGGTCTCATCAACATGGGCATCGCGGGGTTCATGGCGCTGGGCGCATACGGATACGCGATCTCGGTCCTCACGTTCGGCCTGCCCTGGTGGCTCGCCGCGCTCATCGGCCTCGCCGCCGCGGCGGTGTTCGCGCTCGTCCTCGGCGTGCCCACCCTGCGCCTGCGCGGCGACTACCTCGCGATCGCCACGATCGCGGCGGCCGAGGTCGTGCGCCTGCTGTTCCTCACGACCGCGTTCGAGGACGTCACGGGCTCCGCCGACGGCCTGAGCGGCTACCACGGCAGCTTCCGCGAGTCGAACCCGATCCCCGCGGGCACCTACGGCTTCGGACCGTGGACGTACAACGAGACCGGCTGGTGGGTGCGCATCATGGGGCTCCTCACCCTCGGCTTCGCCGCGCTCGTCGTGTGGATGCTCACCCGCAGCCCGTGGGGCCGCGTCATGAAGGGCATCCGCGAGGACGAGGAGGCGATCCGCGCCCTGGGCAAGAACGTCTTCTCGTACAAGATGCAGTCGCTCGTCCTGGGCGGCGTGCTCGCGGCGGCCGGCGGCATCGTCTACGCGCTGCCGTCGGCGGTCAACCCCGGCGTGTACGTGACGTCGCTGACGTTCTTCGTCTGGACGGCGCTCCTGCTCGGCGGCGCGGCCACGGTGTTCGGGCCGCTGCTCGGCTCGCTCATCTTCTGGGTCATCCAGACGTTCCTCTCGAACGTGCTCCCCGCCCTCGTGGACGCGGGGCTGCTGCCCTTCATGTCGAGCGTCCAGGCGGGGACGCTGCGCTTCATCCTCGTCGGCGTCGCGCTCATGCTGCTCGTCGTCTTCATGCCGCAGGGCATCCTGGGCAACAAGAAGGAGCTGACCTTTGTCCGATAGCACTCCGACCCCCACGTCGCCCGTCGCCCGCCCCAAGACCACGGGGCTCCATGTCGGCGAGGCCGTTCCCGGCTGCAGCAAGGCCGATCCGATCATCGTCGCCGACGGCATCACGCGGACGTTCGGCGGGATCACGGCGGTCGACGTCGAGCACCTCGAGATCCCGCGCGGCGCGATCACGGCCCTCATCGGCCCGAACGGCGCCGGCAAGACGACGCTGTTCAACCTGCTGACGGGCTTCGACCGGCCGGCCACCGGCACGTGGTCGTTCGACGGGCGATCGCTGTCGAACACGCCGGCCCACAAGGTGGCGCGGATGGGCCTCGTCCGCACCTTCCAGCTCACCAAGGCGCTGGGCCTGCTGACCGTCATGGACAACATGAAGCTCGGGCAGCAGGGCCAGGTCGGCGAGCGCTTCTGGACGAGCCTCATCCCCGCCCTCTGGCGCTCGCAGGACACCGCGATCGAGGGCCGCGCCCTCGATCTGCTGAGGAAGTTCAAGCTCGACGCGAAGAAGGACGACTTCGCCGCGTCGCTCTCGGGCGGTCAGCGGAAGCTCCTCGAGATGGCCCGCGCGCTCATGACCGAGCCGACCCTCGTCATGCTCGACGAGCCGATGGCCGGCGTGAACCCGGCGCTCACGCAGTCGCTGCTCGACCACATCCTCGATCTGAAGGACCTGGGGATGACCGTGCTGTTCGTCGAGCACGACATGCACATGGTGCGCCACATCGCCGACTGGGTCGTCGTGATGGCGGAGGGACGGGTCGTGGCGGAGGGGCCGCCGGACGACGTCATGAGGAACCCCGCCGTCGTCGACGCGTACCTGGGCGCGCACCAGGAGCTCGATCTCGGCGTCGTGACGGGGCGCATCCCCGTCCTCGCCGCCGACCCGACGACGGACGCGTCGGCGTCCGCCGCGGCGACGCCCGAGGCGATCGCCGCCGCGGGACTGGCCGAGGCCGATGAGGAGGACCCGAAGTGACCACGGAAGCGAACCCCGCCGACCTCGTCGTCTCCGTCGAGGACGTGCACGCCGGCTACCTGCCGGGCGTGAACATCCTCAACGGATGCTCGCTGCAGGCGTACCAGGGCGAGCTCATCGGCATCATCGGCCCCAACGGCGCCGGGAAGTCCACCCTCCTGAAGGCGATCTTCGGCCAGGTGAACGTGCGCGACGGCGCGATCCGCCTCGGGGGCGACGAGATCACGAACCTCCGGGCGAACAGGCTCGTCGCCCGCGGCGTCGGGTTCATCCCGCAGACGAACAACGTGTTCCCCTCGCTCACGATCGCGGAGAACCTGCAGATGGGGGCCTATCAGAAGCCGAAGCTCTACGCCGAGCGCGTCGACTTCGTGACGTCGATCTTCCCCGATCTCGCGAAGCGCCTGGGCCAGCGGGCCGGCGGCCTCTCGGGCGGCGAGCGGCAGATGGTCGCCATGGGCCGGGCGCTCATGATGGACCCGAAGGTGCTGCTCCTCGACGAGCCCTCCGCCGGCCTCTCCCCCGTCCGCCAGGACGAGGCGTTCATCCGGGTCTCGGAGATCAACAGGGCCGGCGTGACGTGCATCATGGTCGAGCAGAACGCACGGCGCTGCCTCCAGATCTGCGACCGCGGCTACGTGCTCGACCAGGGGCGCGACGCCTACACGGGAACGGGGCGCGAGCTGCTGAGCGACCCCAAGGTGACGCAGCTCTACCTCGGCACGCTCGGCGTCTGACGACGGGAGCCCGACCGGCTCGGGGCCGGGACGTGCGGCCGGTCCGCGGGCCGCTGGGGCGCGAGCGCCCTCGCGAGGCTCACCCGCCGCACCGGTCCCGCCCGTCCGCGGACCGCCGACGGCGCCGCGCCGCGGGACCCCCTCAGGCGCGTCGTCGCACGAGACGCCGCCCGACGACGCCCTGGCGGGGGCTGAAGAGGTACACGAGGGCGAACACCGCGCCCTGGACGAGGACGACGAGCGCCCCCGACGCCGCGTCGAGCCAGTAGCTCAGGTAGATGCCGAGGATCGACGACGACGCGGACAGGATCGGGGCGATGACGAGCATGCGCCCGAAGCGGTCGGTGAGCAGGTGCGCCGTCGCGCCGGGGATGATGAGCATCGCCACGACGAGGATGACGCCCACGACCTGCAGGGCCACGACGGCGGTGAGCGCGAGCACCCCGAGCAGGATCGCCCCGAGCAGCCGCGGCGAGAGCCCGATCGCGAAGGCGTGCGTCGGGTCGAACGCGTAGAGCGTGAGGTCCCGGCGCTTGATCAGCAGCACGGCGAAGGCGACGGCCGCGAGCACGCCGATCTGGAGGAGGTCCCCGTCCGAGACGCCCAGGATGTTGCCGAAGATGATGTGGTTGAGGTCGGTCTGGCTCGGGGTCACCGAGATGAGCGCGAGCCCGAGCGCGAAGAGCGTCGTGAACACGATGCCGATCGCCGCGTCCTCCTTCACGCGGCTCGTGTCGCGGAGCACGCCGATCAGGGTCACGGCGAGGAGGCCGAAGACGAGCGCGCCCAGGGCGAACGGCGCCCCGACGATGTACGCGATGACCACCCCGGGGAGCACGGCGTGCGAGACGGCGTCGCCCATGAGCGACCATCCGACGAGGACGAGCCAGCACGACAGCAGGGCGCACACGATCGCGGCGACGACGGTCGCGGCGAGCGCCCGGACCATGAAGTCGTACTGCAGGGGCTCGAGGAGCAGATCGAGGGGGTTCATGCGGCGTCCGCTCCGAGTCCGAAGGCGCGGGCGAGATTCTCCGGGCGCAGCGCCTCGTGCACCCCGCCGTGGAAGAGCGGGCGACGCAGCAGCAGGACGGCCTCGTCGGCGAGATCGGGGACGGCGTGCAGGTCATGGGTGGAGACGAGGACGGTGCAGCCCTCGGCCGCGAGCTCGCGCAGCAGGCCCACGATGGTGGCCTCCGATCGCTTGTCGACGCCCGCGAAGGGCTCGTCGAGGAGGAGGACGCGCGCCCGCTCCGCTCGCTCCTGCGCGAGCTGGGCGATGCCGCGCGCGACGAAGGCGCGCTTGCGCTGCCCGCCCGAGAGCTGCCCGATCTGACGGTCGGCGAGCGCGGTCAGGTCGACCCGTGCGAGCGCCTCGTCGACGGCGACGCGGTCCTCCGGCCGGGCGCGCCGGGTGACCCCCTGCCGGCCGTACCGGCCCATCATCACGACGTCGCGCACGGAGACGGGGAACGTCCAGTCGACGTCCTCGCTCTGCGGCACGTATCCGACGATCCCCCTCCGCCGTGCCCGGAGCGGGGCCGCGCCGTCCACGCGCACCTCGCCGGCATCGGGCCGGATCAGCCCGAGGACGGTCTTGAAGAGCGTCGACTTGCCGGAGCCGTTCATGCCGATGAGCGCCGTCACGCGCCCGGCTGGCACGGAGAGCGTCGCCCGGTCGAGCGCGACGACGTCGCGATAGCGGACGGTGACGTCGTCGACCTCGATCGCCGCGCTCACGACCCGCTCCCCGTCAGCCCCGCGACGATCGTCTCGGCGTCGTGGCGGATGAGGTCGAGATACGTCGGCACCGGCCCGTCCTCCTCCGAGAGCGAGTCGACGTAGAGCGTCCCGCCGAAGACCGCGTCGGTGGCGTCGACGACCTGCTGGATGGGCCTGTCCGACACGGTCGACTCGCAGAAGACCGCGGGCACGCCGTCGTCTTCGACGAACTCGATCGCCGCGGCGATCTGCTGCGGCGTCGCCTGCTGCTCGGCGTTGACCGGCCAGATGTACGCCTCGGTGAGCCCCGCGTCGCGGGCGAGGTACGAGAAGGCGCCCTCGCACGTGACGAGCGCCCGCTCGTTCTCGGGGAGCCCGGCGAGCCTGTCGACGAGGTCGTCCTGCACCGTCTGGAGCTCTTCCCTGTACGCGTCCGCGTTCGCGAGGAACTCCGCCGCGTGCTCGGGCGCGAGCTCGCCGAACGCCTCGGCCATGTTGTCGGCGTACGTCTGCACGTTCAGCGGGCTCATCCAGGCGTGCGGGTTGGGGCGGCCGGCATACGCGTCCGCCGCGATGCCGATCGGCTCGACGCCCTCGGAGACGACGACGTGGGGCACGTCGACCGTCTCGACGAACTGCGCGAACCACGCCTCGAGGCCCAGGCCGTTGTCGAGGACGAGGTCGGCGTCGGCGGCGCGGCGGATGTCGCCGGGCGTCGGCTCGTACCCGTGGATCTCGGCGCCGGGCTTGGTGATGGACTCCACCCGGAGGCGGTCGCCCGCGACGTTCCGGGCGATGTCGGCGAGCACCGTGAAGGTCGTGAGGACGACCGGTCGGTCGTCCTGCCCCGAGGCGCCGCCGGCCGCGCAGCCCGAGGCCGCCGCCGCGAGGAGGACGAGGCTCCCGAAGGAGCGGAAGAGATTTTTCGGCACACCGAAAACCTACGTTTTCGGCGCACCGAAAACAAGCCGATCGCCCCGTGTCTCCCTGCGCCTGCGTGCATCCCGGCCGTCGTGCGTCCGGGCCGCCCCGTTCGAATGCCGAAGTCGTCCCGCCTCGCAGGCGGAAGCGGGACGGTTTCGTCATTCGAACGCGGAGGGGACGGGGACGGCGGGGCGGCGGAGTGCGCCCGGACGCGGGGAAGGCCCCGGGTCCGCGACGGGATCCGGGGCCTTCCGGGAGAGGATCAGCCCTCGTACGGCACGTAGGTGTTGTCGTCCTGGTACTCGTAGATGTTGATCATGCCCTCGGTCGGGTCTCCGACGTCGTCGAACGTGACGGGGCTCGAGACGCCGTCGTAGTCCGCCGTGCCGCCGTCGAGGATGATGTCGGCGCAGGCGGCGAAGGTCTCGCACTTCTCGCCGTCTCCGGTGCCGCCCGACACCTCCTGCAGCTTGGCCGCGATGTCGGCCGGATCGGTCGACCCCGACGCGAGCGACGCGAGGGCGATGAGGTTCACCGCGTCGAAGGCCTCGGGGGCGTAGGTGTAGTCGCTCAGCGCATCGGCTCCGCTCTCCTCCACGTACGCGTCGAGCCCCTCGACGAACTCCTGCACCTGGTCCGGCGTCGGACCGGGGTAGGTGCCCTTGGCGCCCGTGAGCGTCCCCGGGTCGAAGTCGGCCTCGTACGACGCCATGTTGCCGTCGACGAAGAACAGGTCCTCCGCGGGGAAGCCCTGCGACACGAGGTTCGGCACGATGACCTTGGCCTCGTCGAACGTGATCAGCGAGATCGCGTCGGGGTCGGCCGCGAGCACCTCGGAGATCTGCGAGTCGAACGTCGTGTCGCCCGGGTTGAACGTCGCGCTCGCGACGACCTCGCCGCCGGCGTTCTCGAACGCCTCCGTGATGTAGCTCGCGAGGCCCGTGCCGTAGGCGTCGTTGAGCACGATGAGGCCGAGCGTCTGGTACCCCTGCTCGGCGACGAAGTTGCCGTGCACGTCGCCCTGCAGCACGTCGGACGGCGCGGTGCGGAAGTACAGGCCGTTGTCGTCGTACGTCGTGAAGGCGTCGGAGGTGTTCGCCGGGGAGATCTGGACGACCCCGGCGCCGACGACCTGGTCGATGAACTGGAGCGAGACGCCCGAGGACGCGGCCCCGACGATGGCCGACACGTTCTCGCTGAGGAGACGCGGGATCTCGGTCTCGTACGCCTTGTTGTCGAGGTCGCCGGAGTCGCCGTGGACGACGTCGAGCTCGAGGCCCGATGTCTCCGTGTACTCGTTGATGAGCGACTGCGCGTAGTTGACGCCCTCGATCTCGGGCGGGCCGAGGAACGCGAGCGAGCCGGTCACGGGCAGGGCCGTCCCGATCTTCAGCGCGAGGTCTCCCCCGACCTCCGCCGAGGTGGAGTCGTCCGGCTCTTCCGACTCCGCCGTGTCGGTGCCGCCCGATGCGCAGCCCGCCAGCACGAGCGCCGTCGCTCCTGCCAACGCGACGGCGCCGAGCAGCGCCTTCCTGGATCGAACCATGTGGTCCCGTCCTTTCTCAGTGATCCGGGGATCGTTGTGGTAGCGGTGGAGACCGCGATGCGGGCACGCTACCGATGCATTGCTACGAGGGTGTTTCCGTTTGCGTCCACAGGCGATACCCAGGGTCGCATCGCGATGCAATCGTTATCTGCGGTGTGGCGCGTCTCCGGCGCGGACGGGCAGCACCGCGGGGTCGCAGCACGGCATCCGCTGCTCCGGCGGAGGAGGAGTCGCGCGCAGACGTCCTCCCCGCACGGGCATCGTCCTCCCGCGAGGAATCGGATGTCAGACGACGGGCTCCGCCGCGCGCACGGAGAGGCGGCGCGAGCGACGGGCGTTCCGCACCATGTCGACGGTGAGCACGACGAGCGCCACCCAGACGATGCCGAAGCCGATCCAGCGCTCGGTCGGCATGGGCTCGCCCAGGATGTAGGCGCCGCAGATGAACTGCAGGATGGGCGCGGCGAACTGCAGGAGGCCGACGGTCGTGAGCGACACGCGTCGCGCGCCGGACGCGAACAGCAGCAGCGGAACGGCGGTCGCGACGCCGGCGAGCGAGAGGAGCACCGTGTGCCCGACGCCGGCGGAGCCGTACGTGATGCCGGTCGTGACGGCGACGACGACGAGCTGCACGACGGCGATGGGCGCGAGCCACATGGTCTCGAGGGCGAGACCGCTCACCGCGTCGACCGCCGGGCCGATGCGGTTCTTGACGAGACCGTACACGCCGAAGGACGCGGTGACGATGAGCGAGATCCAGGGCACCGCGCCGTATGCGACGACGATCACGACGACCGCGACGGCGGCGATGCCGATCGCGGCCCACTGCGCGGGGCGCAGCCTCTCGCGCAGCACGACGACGGCGAGCAGCACGGTCGTGATCGGGTTGATGAAGTACCCCAGGCTCACCTCGATCACGTGCCCGGACTGCGTCGCGATGAGGAACGCCTGCCAGTTGACGTAGATGAGGACGCCCGCCAGCGCCGTCCACGACGCGAGCCGCCGGTTGCGCAGCACGGCGAGCATCCGCCCCCATCCGCGCGTGGCCGTGAGAAGGAGCGCGCAGAACACCAGCGAGAGCAGGACGCGCCAGCCGACGACCTCCCAGGGGCCCGTCGGCGCGAGGAAGACGAAGTACAGCGGCAGGACGCCCCACAGCACGTAGGCGCCGAGCCCGTATCCCGTGCCGAGCGCCCGTTCCCGTTCGGCGGATGTCGGTGCGGGGCGCTGGATCACCCGTCCAGGCTAGACCCGGCGGCGGGGCGCCGAGCCGGCCCGAAGAGCCTCCGTCCGCCACATGCCGCCGGAATCCTGCCATCCGGGGAAGACGCCCGGAGACGCCGAGAGGGCCCGGTGCCGAAGCGCCGGGCCCTCTCGAAGGACCTCTCGTCAGCGGACGACGACCGCCAGGACGTCGCGAGCAGACAGCACCAGGTACTCGTCGGCGCCGAACTTGACCTCGGTGCCGCCGTACTTGCTGTACAGCACGCGGTCGCCGACGGCGACGTCGAGCGGGACGCGGTTGCCGTTGTCGTCGATGCGGCCGGGGCCCACGGCCACAACCTCGCCCTCCTGGGGCTTCTCCTTGGCGGTGTCGGGGATGACCAGACCGCTGGCGGTGGTCTGCTCGGCCTCGACCTGCTGGATGACGATACGGTCCTCGAGCGGCTTGATGGAAACCGACACGGTGTACCTCTTCTTTCGTGTGCTTCGACGGAAGACATTCGCACTCTCGTCAGGAGAGTGCTAATCCGAGTGTAGGCCCGGACCTGGCACTCATGCAACGCGAGTGCCAGGTCGATGACGCGGGATGACACGCGACAATGGGGAGCATGGATCAGGGGGAACTGGAAGCGCTGCTCACGACCGAGGGTCTGGCGCTGCTCGACGGGCTCGATCCCGTGGAGACGACGGCGGACGTCGCCCGCGCGGTCTCGCGGCTGCGCGCGGCGGGCCACCCGCCCGCGCTCGTGTCGGCCGTGGTCGGCCAGGCCCGACTGCGCGAACGGGCGGCGACGAAGTTCGGGCCGTTCGCGGCGGGCATGCTCTTCACCCGCGCGGGGCTCGAGCAGGCGACGCGGATGGCCGTCGCCGCGCACCACGCCGGGCGGATGCGCGCGGCGGGGGTCGGCCGGGTCGCGGACCTCGGATGCGGCATCGGCGGCGACGCGCTCGGCTTCGCCGGGCTCGGGATGGACGTCCTCGCCGTGGACGCCGACCCCGTGACCGCGGCGCTCGCGGCGTACAACCTCCGTCCGTTCGGCGATGCCGTCGAGGTCCGCTCGGCGCGCGCCGAGGACGTGGATCTCGACGGCTGGGACGCCGTCTGGCTCGACCCGGCCCGCCGGACGGCCGGGCACTCCGAGACACGCCGCGTGTCGGCATCCGACTACTCGCCCTCGCTCGGCTGGGCTCATGCGCTGGGCGAGCGGTTGCCCGTGGGCCTGAAGCTCGGGCCGGCGCACGACCGCGCGACCCTCCCGCAGGGCGTCGAGGCGCAGTGGGTGAGCGTCGACGGGTCGACCGTCGAGCTCGTGCTGTGGTCGGGAGCGCTGGCGCGCGAGGACATCGGACGGTCGGCGCTCGTCGTCCGCGGCGACGAGGCGCACGAGCTGACGGCCGCCGCCGACGCGGAGGACGAGCCCGTGCATCCGCTCGGCGCATACCTGCACGAGCCGGAGGGCGCCGTCATCCGGGCGCGTCTCGTCGGCGATGTCGCACGGTCGCTCGACGCCGGCCCCGTGGCGCCGGGCATCGCCTACCTCACGGGGGACGCGGCCCTCACGACGCCGTTCGTGTCGTCGTTCCGCGTGCGCGAGACGCTCCCGGCCGACGCGAAGGCGCTCGCGAAGGCGCTGCGCGAACGCGGCATCGGCACGCTCGAGATCAAGAAGCGCGGCGTCGACGTCGACCCGGCGCTGCTGCGGAGGCGGCTGGGCCTGAAGGGCGATGCCTCTGCGACGCTCTTCCTCACCCGCATCGCCGGCCGCCGCACGGCCGTGCTCGCCGAGAGGGTGTGAGGCGGGGCACCCGTCCGATCGGGCGTCGGCGGATGCCCCGCGACTACGGCAGCGACGGCAGCTCGAGCGCCGGCGCCTCGCCGAGCTGGCCGACGATCCACAGCGCCCAGACGCCGCAGAACAGCACCGCGGCCACGGCGAGCCCCAGCCCCCACCAGGCGAGCACGCGCTGCGCATGGCGGCGGGCGAGGGCGATCACGGCGAGCAGCGCGGCGATGAGGGCGAGCGGCGCGACCCAGGGCGTGAACCACGACATCGTGAGCGAGAACGTCCCGACGACCATCGACGGGCTCGAGAGCGAGATCCGGCGCCGGGCCGGCCGGGAGGGCAGCACGTTGAGCAGCTCGGCGTCGTCGAGCCGCGCGGCCTCCTCCGGCTCCGTCATGCGCGCCGGGACACCTGGATGTCCGTGACGGGCAGGGTCGAGTCGGCGCCGAAGACGAGCGTCGACGGCTCCCGTCCGCTCTGGATGAGCTCGGACGCGAGCGCGGCGATCATCGCGCCGTTGTCGGTGCAGAGGCTGAGCGGCGGGATGCGCACCGTGACGCCCGCGGCCTCCGCGCGGGCGAGGGCGACCTCGCGCAGCCGTCGGTTCGCGATGACGCCGCCGCCGAGGAGCAGACGCGGCACGCCGTGCTCCGCGCACGCGTCGAGCGCCTTGGTGACGAGCACGTCGACGACCGCCTCCCGGAAGCTCGCCGCGACATCCGCCAGCGGGACGTCCTCCCCCGCCGCCTCGCGCTGCTCGATCCAGCGGGCCACGGCGGTCTTCAGCCCGGAGAACGAGAAGTCCCAGCGGTGTCTCGCGCGGTCGCTCGCCCGCGACAGTCCTCGGGGGAACCGGATGGCGGAGGGGTCGCCGACGACGGCCGCGCGATCGATCTCGGGGCCGCCGGGGTACGGGAGGCCGAGAATGCGCGCGACCTTGTCGAAGGCCTCGCCCGCGGCGTCGTCGACGGTCTCGCCGAGGAGCTCGACATCGCTCGTGAGGTCGCGCACGAGCAGCAGGGACGTGTGGCCGCCCGAGACGAGCAGCGCGACGGTCGGGTACTCGAGCGGCTCGGCGTCGGCGGCGAGGATGTCCGCGGCGATGTGGCCGACGAGGTGGTTGACGGCGTAGAGGGGCTTCGCGAGCGAGACCGAGAGCGCCTTCGCGGCCCCGACTCCGACCATGAGGGCGCCGGCGAGGCCGGGGCCGCTCGTGACGGCGATCGCGTCGACGTCGCCCAGGCGGACGCCGGCTTCGGCGACGGCGGCCTCGATCGCCGGCTGCAGCGCCTCGAGGTGCGCGCGCGCGGCGACCTCGGGGACGACGCCGCCGTAGCGGGCGTGCTCGTCCATGCTGCTGGCGATCGTGTTCGACAGGAGCGTGCGGCCGCGCACGATGCCGATGCCGGTCTCGTCGCAGCTCGTCTCGATGCCGAGGACGAGGGGTTCGGCGGGGTTCATCAGCAGGCTCCCGCGTCGTCGGGGTCGGGGACGCGCGCGGCCGCCCACGAGCGGACGTCGAGCCTCATGACGATCGCATCGACGTCGTCCGGCTGGTAGTACCGGGGACGACGGCCGATCCGCGCGAATCCCTCGCTCGCGTAGAGACCCTGCGCGGCGGGGTTGTCGGCGCGCACGTCGAGGAAGACCTCGCGCACGCGGCGGCGCTCGGCCTCGTCGAGGAGCGCGCGCAGGAGCGCCCTTCCCCGGCCCCGCCCGCGCGCCTGCTCGGCGATCGCGATCGTCTGCACATCCGCGTCCCGCGAGCCGGACAGCGCCCGCAGCCCCGCGTACCCGACGACATGGCCCGTCTGCTCGAGCACGAGATAGTGGCCGTGGGGAGAGGCGAGCTCCTCGCGCATCATCGCCTCGCTCCACGCGTCTGTCGGGAAGGACGCGCGCTCGAGCGCCATGATCGCATCGAGGTCCTCGGCCGTCGCCGCGCGGACGGTCATGAGCCGACCCGCTTCCGCGGTGCGGGCGCCTTCACGTCGGGCGAGCGCAGATACAGCGGCGCGTCGACGTCGGGAGCGATGCCGTGCCGCACCCGGATGGCCGCGATCCGGCCCAGGAGGCCGACGGGGACGCGCGTGGCCTCGAAGACGCCGCCGCTCGCGCGGGGGAGGGAGCTCTCGCCGGTGCGCATCTCCTCCGCGGTGCGCGGCGCCTCCGACGTCGCGTCGGTCCCCCGCGCCCGTCGCACGACGGCGAGCAGCGGATCGGAGGCGAGGTCGGCGTCGCGCGGGCGGAGCTCGGGGCCGGCGACCCGATGCGGGAGGCCCCGTCCATCCGGGGCGCCGTAGACCGACACGGCGTTCTCGCGGCGGCGCGCGTCCGTCGTCACGGCGAAGCCTCCTTCGGGGAGGACGCCGAGCAGTTCCATCGCCACGGCGTCGTGGCTCACGACCGGGACGACGGGGACGCCGCGCCCCAGTGCGAACGCGCGCGCCGCGGCGATCCCGATGCGCAGGCCCGTGAAGGGGCCCGGCCCCATTCCCGCCGCGACATGCGTGATCGCATCGGGCCCGACGCCCGCATCGGACAGCGCACTCTCGAGCAGCGTGCCGATGACCTCCGCGTGGCCGAGCGCGTTCCCGCTCTCCGCCTCGGCCAGGACGACGCCGTCCGCCGCGACGACGGCGACGGCCGAGCCGATGGAGGTGTCGACGGCGAGGATCATGCCCTCCAGCGTAGTTTCCCCGCCGATCGCGAAGCGCCGGGGACGCTCTCCCGTGCCGTCGGCGCATCCCGGTCCTCCGGTCGCCCCGCCGTCCGCGGCGGGCGCCGCACGAGACGGGCGCCGAGAGACGCGAGCGTCATGCCGTGCGCTTCTCGATCACCACGACGCGCGGCGCGTCGTCGTCGAGCTCCGCCGACGCGCGCGCGAGGTCGCCGCACATGGTGTCCGCGCCGCGGCCTCCCACGGGCCGGGTGATCTCCACATCCCACCAGCTGTCCCGCAGTCCCTCCGCCTTGCCGCGTCCCCACTCCATGACGACGACGGAGCCGTCCGCGTCGATGTCGAGGTCGTCCAGCTCCACGGCCGAGGACAGCCGGTAGGCGTCGGCGTGCACGAGCGGAGCGCCGCCGACGAGCGAGGGATGCGTGCGGGCGATCACGAAGGTCGGGCTCTGGATGGGCCCGCGCACGCCGAGAGCCTCGGCGATCCCCCGCGTGAGGGTCGTCTTGCCCGCTCCCAGAGGGCCCGTGAGCACGAGGAGGTCGCCCGCCTCGAGGCGCGCGCCGAGCCGGCGGCCGAGCTCCTCCATGTCGGATGCCGCGGGCACCTCGTGCGTGCCGAGCAGGTCGTCGGGGATCATCCGGTCGCCCTCCGCGCCACGCGGGGGCCGACGCGCGTGACGATCTCGTAGTTGATGGTGCCGGCGGCCCGCGCCCACTCCTCGACGGCGGGAGCGCCCGCAGCGGGGTCGCCGAAGAGCAGCACCTCGTCGCCCACCGCGACGGGATGGTCGCCCACGTCGACGACGAACTGATCCATCGCGATGCGGCCCGAGACGCGGAACCGCTCGCCGCCGATCGCGACGGGCGCCGTGCCCGACGCCTGACGCGGAACGCCGTCGGCGTAGCCGAGCGGAACGAGCGCGAGGGTCGTCTCCCGCACGGTGCGATGGGCGTATCCGTAGGAGACGCCCTGACCGGTCGGCACGCGGCGCACCGCCGCGACCCTGCCGCGGAGCGTCATCGCCGGCCTCAGGCCGAGGTCGGCGGACGTCGCGTCGTCGAACGGCGAGAGGCCGTATATGCCGATGCCGACACGTACGGCGTCGAAACGCGCCTCGGGCAGCCGGATGGCCGCGGCCGTGGCGGCGACGTGACGCAGACGCGGACGGAGTCCGGCGGCCGACGCGGCGCCGACGCCCTCCTCGAAGACGCGCACCTGTGCGAGGTCGTCCGCGTCGCTCGTGCCGGAGAGATGGCTGAAGACCCCCTCGACGACGAGGCGCCCCTCGGCCTCGAGCCGCGCGGCCTCGGCGAAGGCGGCGTGCCAGTCGTCGGGAGCGAGGCCGTTGCGTCCGAGACCCGTCTCGAGCTTCAGGTGCGCCTTCGGCGCGCTCGCCCGTCGCGCATCACCCGAGACGGCCGGCGAGAGGCCGGCCTGCGACGCACGGGCGGCGTCCCCGGCCGCGGCGATCTCCTCGAGCTGTGCGATGCGCGAGACGCCGAGCTCGATGCCGGCCGAGACGGCCTCCGCGAACGATTCGACGGGGTCGTGCAGCCACGCGATGATCGGCGCGCGGACGCCCGCTGCGCGCAGCGCGAGCGCCTC
Organism: Microbacterium sp. AB; assembly: GCF_032878875.1. Classification (NCBI taxonomy): domain Bacteria; kingdom Bacillati; phylum Actinomycetota; class Actinomycetes; order Micrococcales; family Microbacteriaceae; genus Microbacterium; species Microbacterium betulae. The sequence continues at coordinate 2,664,094 of NZ_CP118157.1, forward strand.
GGGGATCTCCGCCACCCCGATCCGCGTCGCGCCGCCCTCGATCGCGGCGAGCGCCGAGGTCGCCGCGCCGTGCCCGTATCCGTCGGCCTTCACGACGGCGATGAACTCCGGCGTTCCCGCGACCTCTCGCAGATGCCGGACGTTGTGCACGATCGCCGAGCGGTCGACGACGGCCTCGCGCATGCTCCGCTCCCCGCTCATCCCCGGTCCTGCCCCGCGCGCGTCGCGCTGTGCGCCCCGCTCGGCCCCTGAGTGCCGGAGATATCGCGAACGCCGGACGCCTCTCGCCGGATCTCTCCGGCGTTCACGGGATCTCCGGTCCCCGGAGCCGCGCCGCCCTCCGCCACCACGTACGCGATCGCGAGCCCCGCGTCGTGCGACAGCGACAGGTGCACGCTCGTGACCCCGCGGGCCGCGATCGCTGCGGACGTCGCGCCGAAGAGCTCGAAGCGCGGAGCCTCACGGCTCTCCAGACGCGCGACCTCGATCTCCGTCCACGTCACGCCCTCCGAGCCGCCGAGCGCCTTGATGAGCGCCTCCTTCGCGGCATACCGGGCCGCGAGCGAGCGCAGCGGCAGGTCGCGCTCCGCCGGGGTGAAGAGCCGCTCGCGCAGCCGCGGCGTCCGCGCGAGGGTGCGCTCGAACCGGGGGACGTCGACGAGGTCGACGCCGATTCCGACGATCATCCACTGCTCCTCACCGCCCGATCCGTCCGGGCGCATCCGTCATCCCACATCGTGTCACCGACGCGACCCCCGTCGCACGGGTTCCGCACGTCGGGACGACATCGGACGGCGGGCCGGATGGTCGGGTCGGCGCGCTCAGCGCCTACTCGACCGTGACCGACTTGGCGAGGTTGCGCGGCTGGTCGACGTCGAGGCCCTTCGCGGTCGCGAGGCCCATGGCGAAGATGTGCAGGGGGACCACGGCGATGAGCGGCTCGAACAGCGGCGAGGCGAGCGGCACGCGCAGCACCTCGTCGGCGAACGGCAGCACCGCGGCGTCGCCCTCCTCCGCGACGGCGATGACACGGGCGCCGCGGGCGCGGATCTCCTCGATGTTCGAGACGACCTTCGCGTGCAGCGTGGCCGAGCCGCGCGGGGACGGCACCATGACGAACACGGGCTGCCCCGGCTCGATGAGCGCGATGGGACCGTGCTTGAGCTCTCCGGCGGCGAAGCCCTCGGCGTGGATGTACGACAGCTCCTTGAGCTTGAGCGCGCCCTCCAGCGCGATCGGATACCCCACGTGACGGCCGAGGAAGAGGACGGAGCGCGTGTCGCCCATCCAGTGCGACAGCTGCTCGATGCGCTCCTGCTCGTTGTCGAGCACCCACTGGATCTTCGCGGGGAGCGCCTCGAGCTCGTCGATGCTCTCCTCGGCGACGGACGGCGCGAGCGCGCCGCGCACGCGGCCCACGTGCAGCGCGAGCAGGTACAACGCCGTGATCTGCGCGACGAAGGCCTTGGTCGACGCCACGGCGACCTCGGGGCCGGCGTGCGTGTAGACGATCGCGTCGGACTCGCGCGGGATGGTCGCGCCCTGCGTGTTGCAGATGGAGAGCGTCTTCGCGCCGAGGCGCGCGGCCTCCTTGACGGCCATGAGCGTGTCCATCGTCTCGCCCGACTGGCTGATCGAGACGACGAGGGTCGTCGATCCGACGATGGGGTCCCGGTAGCGGAACTCGTGCGCGAGCTCGACGTCGACGGGGATGCGCGCCCACTGCTCGATCGCGTACTTGCCGACGAGGCCCGCGTAGTAGGCCGTGCCGCACGCGAGGACGATGACGCGGTCGATCCCCTGGAAGAGCTCGTCGAGCCCGTCGAGCTCCGGGATGACGATGCCGCCGTCCTTCACGCGGCCGAGCACCGTCTTGGCGACGGCCTCGGGCTCCTCCGAGACCTCCTTCGCCATGAAGCTCGGCCATCCGCCCTTGTCCGCGGCGGCGGCGTCCCACGAGACCTCGAACGCCTCGACGGCCACGGCGGCGCCGTCGAAGTCGGTCACCGTGACGCCGTCGGGCGTGATAGCGACGATCTGGTCCTGCCCGATCGCGAGCGCCCTGCGGGTGTGCTCGACGAAGGCGGCGACGTCGGAGCCGAGGAAGTTCTCACCGTCGCCGAGCCCGATGACGAGCGGTGAGTTGCGGCGCGCTCCCACGACGAGGCCCGGGTGGTCCTCGTGCATCGCGAGGAGCGTGAAGGCGCCCTCCAGACGGCGCACGACGGCCCGGAACGCGGCGGCCAGGTCGCCGCCGCTCGCGCGGTACTCACGGCCGAGGAGGATGGCGGCGACCTCGGTGTCGGTCTGGCTGCGGAACGCGAAGCCCTCGGCCTCGAGCTCGGCCTTCAGCTCGGAGAAGTTCTCGATGATGCCGTTGTGGATGACCGCGAGGCGGTCGTCGTCGGCCAGGTGCGGGTGCGCGTTGACGTCGGTCGGGCCGCCGTGCGTCGCCCACCGCGTGTGGCCGATGCCCGTCGTGCCCGCGGCGAGCGGCTTGTCCTCGAGCGCCTCGCGCAGCCGGCCGAGCTTGCCGGCCTTCTTGCGCATGCCGAGCGAGCCCTCGCCGTCGATGACCGCGATCCCCGCGGAGTCGTACCCCCGGTACTCGAGACGGGCGAGACCCGCGAGGAGGATGTCCTGGCTTTCCCGAGGACCGACGTATCCGACGATTCCGCACATGCTCCTCATCCTAGGTTCGGCATGCTGTGAACCGCGCCAGGACGGCGCTATCGGCGACCGGATCCGACCGGGGCGCGACGCCGGCGGAGGGCGGACTGGACGATGGGCAGCGCGATGACGACGACCGCGACGCCGACGAGCACGCCCGAGATGGGCCGGGCGAGGAAGCCCGTCGGGTCGCCGTCGAAGAGCAGCAGGGCACGGCGGATGCTCGACTCGAGCAGCGACCCGAGCACGAACGCCAGCACGAGGGGGCCCGGCTCGAAGCCGAACTTCTTCATGAGGTATCCGATCGCGCCGAAGGCGACCACGAGCGCGACGTCGAAGATCGAGTTGTTGATCGTGTACGCGCCGATGAGCGTGATGAGCGCCGTGATGGGGGCGAGCACCGCCGCGCGCACGCGGAGGATGCGCACGAACAGTCCCACGAGCGGCAGCGACATGATCAGCAGCAGCACGTTGCCGATGTACATCGAGTTGACGACGCCCCAGAAGAGGTCGGGGTGCTGGTCGACCAGCTGGGGACCCGGGGTCACGCCCTGGATGAGAAGAGCGCCGAACATGAGCGCCATCGTCGCGTTCGCGGGGATGCCGAGGGTGAGGAGCGGGATGAACGAGCTCGTCGCGGCGGCGTTGTTCGCGGTCTCGGGGCCCGCGATGCCCTCCACGGCACCGTGGCCGAAGCGAGACGGATCCTTCGCGCGGTTCTTCTCGACGGCGTAGCCCGCCATCGAGGCGATGGTCGCGCCGCCTCCCGGCAGGAGGCCGAGGAGGAAGCCGAGCACCGATCCACGGGCGAACGCGCCGGAGGACTGGCGCAGCTCCGACCGGCTCGGCCACACATTGGCGACGTGCGCGGGCGTCAGGGTCTCGGCTCGGTGCCGCTCCTCGAGGCTGTAGAGGATCTCGCCGAGACCGAACAGGCCCATGGCGATCGGCACGAAGTCGATGCCGTCGGCCAGCTGCAGGCTCTCGAAGGTGAACCGCTCGGCGCCCGTGAACGGATCGCGGCCGACCGTCGCCAGCAGCAGGCCGATCCCGGCGGCGATGATCGCCTTGAGCTTCGAGCCGCTCGAGATGGTCGCGACGAGCAGGATGCCCAGGAGGGCGAGCGCGGCGTACTCCGCGGGGCCGAAGCGCAGCGCCCATCCCGCGACGACGGGAGCGAACAGCGTGAGCCCGACGATCGAGACCGTGCCGCCGATGAACGAGCCGATCGCGGCGATGCCGAGCGCCGTGCCGGCTTTGCCGCGCTTGGCGAGCGCGTAGCCGTCGAACACGGTCACGACCGAGCTCGCCTCGCCCGGCAGGCGCAGGAGCACCGAGGTGATGGTGCCGCCGTACTGCGCGCCGTAGAAGATGCCGGCGAGCATGATGATCGCCGTGACGGGCTCGATGCCGTAGGTGAGCGGGAGGAGGATCGCGATGGTCGCCGCGGGCCCGAGGCCGGGCAGCACGCCCACGAACATGCCGATGACGACGCCGATGAGGCAGTAGAGCAGGTTGAGGGGCTCGAAGACGGTGGCGAAGCCGTCGAGCACGGGCTGGAAGTCCATGGTGGTGGCTCTCGGTGTCAGAGGAGATGGGGGATGGCGGTGCCGAGCGCCGCGACGAAGACGAGGTAGAACCCCACGACGACGGCCAGGGCGGTGATGATCGTGGTCGTCCAGCGCTCATGGCCGAGAACGCGCAGCCAGAAGAGGCAGAGCAGGAGCGAGGGGATCTCGAACCCGAGGTGCGGCATGAGCACGACGAGCGCGACGAGACTGGCGAAGCCCCATGCGGCCATCCACGATGCGTGGCTGAACGTCTCGCCTCCCCCGCCCCGGCGGCCGACGGCGAGCTGCGCGATCGACAGGGCGAGCACGACGACGCTGACGCCCAGGGGCCAGAGCCCGGGGCCCGGCTGCGCCGGCGAGCCGGTTCCGAGAGCGACCGAGAGCACGACGCCGGTGACGCCGATCGCCGCGGTGACGAGCGAGGATGCGAGATTGGCGACGGGGCCGGCCGGCGGGGGCGTGTCGTCGATGGGAACGGGCGTGGTGTCCGTCGGCAGCGTCGCCGACGGTTTCGTGAGCGGTTCGTCGTCCATGAGACGACCTCCTCCGGGGTGGATGGAACGGGTGGGCCGGTCTCGGATCAGCCGGTGAGGGAGATGTCGTGCTCTTCGGCCAGAGCACGGTAGGTCTCCGCGAGCTCCGTCCACTCGGCGACCACCTCGTCGCCCGAGATCTCGCGGGGCGTGAGCAGGCTGCTCTCGTTGAAGGCCCTGTAGGCGTCGGACGCGATCGCGTCGTCGATCGCGTCGACGAGGCGATCCTGCACGTCCTCGGGCATGTCGGCGGGACCGGCGATCGCGCGGTACTGCGCGACAGGGACCTCGTACCCGAGCTCGGCCGCGGTCGGCACCTCGGGCACGAAGGCGTTGCGCTCCTCCGAGAAGACGACGAGGGGCGTCACCGTGCCGGCGTCGATCTGCGGCTTCGCCTCGCCCAGCTGGACGGTCGCGACCTGCATCTGGTCGCCCATGACGGCGGTGAGGGCCGGTGAGCCCGAGTCGAAGGGGACGGCCTCGCCGGCGACATCCGCCTCCGCGAAGAGGATGGCCTGGGCCAGCTGCGAGCCGGTGCCGACGCCCGTCGTGCCGTAGTCGAGGTCGGGCGCGGCGATGAGGTCGTCGAGGCTCTCGAACCCCGAGGCCGGGCTCGCGACGAGCACGTAGTCGTCCTGCGACAGCCCCTTCAGCACCGTGAGATCGTCGAGGCTCACGGCCTCCGCGGGACTCACGGCGAGCGGTGTGATGGTGATGAGCGAGGCGTTGAGCATGAGGAGTTCGTAGCCGTCGGGAGCGGATGCCGCGACCTGCTCCGTGGCGAGCGCGCCGTTCGCGCCCTCCTTGTTGAGCACGGGGACGGCGACGTCGAGCGACGCCGCCATGCCCTCCGCGACGGCACGCGCCACGAGGTCGCTCGATCCGCCGGGCGCCTGGCCGACGGTGATCGTGACGGGCCCGGTCGGGAAATCGGCGCTGCCGGGCATCCACGACAGATTTCCGCCGCACGAGGTGAGAGCGAGGGCGGAAGCCGTGAGCGCGACGGCGCCTGCGAGACGGATGGCTTTCATATCGGCTTCTTTCCGAGCGGGGCGTCGTCGCCCTGCTCCTGTCCGCGAACTGCCGTGTGGAGAGGCAGTTCAGACTAAGAACCGCCGTGCATGCGCGTCCAAACCCCATTTCGCATAAAGCGATACTCTCGCAGCATCATGTTCACGCTCGACCAGGTCCGCTGCTTCGTCGCCGTGGCCGAGGAGCTCCACTTCGGGCGCGCGGCGGCACGGCTGCGGATGACGCAGCCGCCCCTCAGCCGGCAGATCCAGCGTCTCGAGTCGATCCTCGCGGTCACGCTGCTCGATCGGGACAACCGACGGGTCACGCTCACGGAGGCGGGACGCGCGTTCCTGCGCGAGGGGCGGGAGATCCTCGCCGCCGTCGACCGGGCGCCGGCGACGGCTCGCGAGGTCGCCGCCGGTCGCATCGGCGTCGTGCGCATCGGCTTCACCGCCGCATCGGGCTACAGCGTGCTCGGCCCCCTGCTCACGACCATCGCGGAGGAGCTGCCGCGCGTCCGCGTCGAACTGGAGGAGCTCGTGACGGGGCAGCAGAAGGACGCGCTCGACGCCGGATCCCTCGACCTCGGCCTCGCCCGGCCGCCCTTCGACCCCGCGCGCTTCGACTCGCGTCCGCTCCTCGCCGAGGACCTCGTGCTCGCGGTGCCCGTCGGACATCCGCTCGCGGCGTCGGCCGGGGCCCCGACGCCCGACACGCTCCGGCGCGAGCCGCTCATCATGCACTCGGCGACGAACGCGCGCTACTTCCACGACCTCTCCGCGCGGATGCTGCCGGCCGACCATGCGGGGGTCGTGCACGTCGTGAGCCAGATCGCGACCATGGTCGCCCTCGTCGCGGCCCGGCACGGCGTCGCGTTCGTCCCCGAGTCGGCGCGTCTCCTCGGCATCGACGGGGTCGCCTATCTCGATCTCGGCGAGGAGGCCCGAGGCGTCGTGCGGCTCGCCGCCATCTGGAGCCGCACGAACGGCAATCCGGCGCTGCATCGCGTGGTGCAGCTCCTCGGAGCCGACTGATACCCGCAGAGCATCGAATCATCCAGGCATTGGCTTGGACAGGCATGGACGACTCCGCCTACCGTGGCGTGCGTCCCCTTCGTATGCCGGTGTCGCCGGCACGGCCCTCTGGAGCACTCGTGGCACGCCTCACCCCCGCCGAGCTGGCGGCGCATCTCAAGGACGGCCTGCTGTCCTTCCCCGTCACGGCGTTCACGCCCGACCTCGCCTTCGACGAGCGCGCGTACCGCGCGCACGTCGAGTGGCAGTCGGGCTACGACGTCGCCGGCCTCTTCGCCGCCGGGGGCACGGGCGAGGGCTTCAGCCTCAGCCCCGCCGAGTCGGCCGCCGTCGTGCGCGCCGCCGTCGAGTCGTCGCGCCCCGAGGTGCCCGTGCTCGCGTCGGCGGGCGGGGCCACCTGGCAGGCCGTCGAGAACGCGAGGGCCGCCGAGGAGGCGGGCGCGGAGGGGCTCCTCGTGCTGCCGCCCTACCTCACGGAGTGCGACCAGCAGGGGCTCGAAGCCCACGTCGACGCCATCGCGTCGGCGACGCGCCTCGCGATCATCGTCTACAACCGCGGCACCGCGATCTACGCGGCCGAGACGGTCGAACGCCTCGCCGATCGGCACCCGAACGTCATCGGCTTCAAGGACGCCATCGGCGACATCGAGCACCTCGCGAAGGTCTACGCGCGCAACGGCGACCGTCTCTTCTACCTCGGCGGCCTGCCGACCGCCGAGACGTTCGCCCTGCCGCTGCTGCAGATGGGCCTGAGCACGTACTCGTCGGCGCTGTTCAACTTCGCCCCCGAGTTCGCCCTGGACTTCTACCGCGACGTCCGCGCACAGGACCGCGCCGCCGTGACCGAGAAGCTCTCGCGGTTCGTGCTGCCCTACGTCGAGATCCGCGACCGCGGCCACGGCTACGGGGTCTCGATCGTCAAAGCGGGCCTGCGGGCCGTCGGGCGCGACGTGGGCCCCGTGCGCCCGCCGCTGCACGATCTGCGCGAGGGCGAGTACGCGGACCTGGCCGCGCTCATCGAGCGCGCGGGCATCGCCACCGAGAGGATCGCATCATGACCGCGCTCACCGGCCACTCCCTCATCGCGGGCGAGCGCGTCGCCGGCACCGCGGGCACGACGCACGCCGTCTCGCCCGCCACGGGCGAGCGCCTCGACCCCCCCTACACGCTGCTCGACGTCGATCAGGTGGCCGCGGCGACGACGGCCGCCGCCGAGGCGTCCGGACCGTTCTCGACGCTCGAGCCCGCGGCGCACGCCGCGTTCCTCGACGGCGTCGCCGACCGCATCGACGCGCTGGGCGAGGCCCTCGTCGAGCGCGCGGCGCTCGAGACCGGCCTTCCGGCCGCGCGGATCACGGGCGAGCGCGCCCGCACGACGGGCCAGCTGCGCCTCTTCGCGTCGGTCGTGCGCCAGGGCGACCACCGCGGCGTGCGCATCGACCCCGCCGCGCCCGACCGCCGGCCGCTCCCCCGCGTCGACATCCGGCAGCGGAAGGTGCCCCTGGGCCCCGTCGCCGTCTTCGGCGCGTCGAACTTCCCTCTCGCGTTCTCGACGGCCGGCGGCGACACGGCCTCGGCTCTCGCCGCCGGCTGCCCGGTCGTCTTCAAGGCGCACAACGCGCATCCGGGCACGAGCGAGCTCGTCGCCTCCGCCATCGCCGAGGCGATCGCCGCGCACGGCCTGCATCCCGGCGTCTTCTCCCTCGTGTACGGTCCCGGCGCGGCCGTCGGCCAGGCCCTCGTCGCCGACCCCGCCATCCAGGCCGTGGGGTTCACGGGCTCCCGCGCAGGGGGCCTCGCGATCGTCCGCACGGCCCAGGCACGCCCCACGCCGATCCCGGTGTACGCCGAGATGAGCTCGGTCAACCCCGTCTTCGTCCTGCCCGGCGCGCTCGACGGCGACGTCGACGCGCTCGCGACGGCGTACGTCGCGAGCGTGACGGGGTCGAGCGGCCAGCTGTGCACGCAGCCCGGCGTCGTGTTCGTGCCGCGAGGCGACGCGGGCGACCGCTTCCTCGCGACGACGACGCGCCTCGTCGACGAGGCCGCAGGCCAGGTCATGCTCACGCCGGGGATCGCCCGCTCCTGGCGGGAGGGCGTCGAGACGCGCTCCTCGCGGGCCGCCGTCCTCGCGCGCGGCTCCGAGGGGCCGGGCGGAAACGCGCCGGCACCGGTCGTCCACGCCGTGTCGTCGTCGGACTTCCTCGCGGACGACGCGCTCCGGGACGAGATCTTCGGCGCCGCGTCGCTCGTCGTGCGCTACGACGGCGCCGACGAGCTGACCACTGCGGCCGAGCGGATCGAGGGGCAGCTCACGGCGACCATCCAGCTCGCCGAGCGGGACCACGCCCTCGCCGCGGCCCTGCTGCCGGTCCTCGAGCGCAAGGCCGGCCGCATCCTGGCGAACGGATGGCCCACGGGCGTCGAGGTCGGGCACGCGATGGTCCACGGCGGCCCGTTCCCCGCGACGTCGGACTCCCGCACGACGAGCGTCGGCACGCTCGCGATCGAGAGGTTCCTGCGGCCGGTGGCGTACCAGAACCTCCCCGACGCGCTCCTGCCCGCCGCGCTGCGGGACGCCAACCCGTGGAACCTCACGCGTCGCGTCGACGGCGTGCTGCAGCCGGGCGGCGCATGACGGCCTCGATCGCGCGCGTGGAGGCGGTGCCGGTCGCGGGGCACGACTCGATGCTGCTCAACCTGTCGGGCGCGCACGCGCCGTTCTTCACGCGCAACATCGCGATCGTGACCGACTCGGACGGCCGTGAGGGGCTCGGCGAGGTGCCGGGCGGCGAGGCCATCCGATCGACGATCGCGGAGGCCGGGGCCCTGCTCGTCGGGAAGCCGGTCGCGCGGTTCCGCTCGCTGCTGCGCGATGTCGCGCAGGCGTTCGCCGATCGCGACGCCGGCGGCCGCGGGCCGCAGACCTTCGACCTGCGGACGACCGTGCACGCCGTCACGGCCCTCGAGTCGGCCCTGCTCGACCTGCACGGCCAGGAGCTCGGAGTTCCCGTCGCGGAGCTGCTCGGGTCCGGCCAGCAGCGCGAGGCCGTGCCCATGCTGGGCTACCTCTTCTTCGTCGGAGACCCCGACCGCACCGACCTGCCGTACCTGCGCGAGCCCAGCGGGGCCGATGCGTGGGAACGGGTGCGTCGGGAGGAGGCCATGACGGCAGAGGGGGTCGTGCGTCTCGCCGAGGCCGCTCGGAGGCGATACGGCTTCCGCGACTTCAAGCTCAAGGGCGGCGTGCTCGACGGCGACGCCGAGGCGGACGTCGTCACGGCGCTCGCGCGGCGCTTCCCCGAGGCGCGGATCACGCTCGACCCGAACGGCGGATGGCTGCTGGCCGACGCCGTCCGCCTCGGCGAGCGGCTGCGCGGTGTCATCGCGTACGCGGAAGACCCCTGCGGCGCGGAGGGGCGGTTCTCGGGCCGGGAGGTCATGGCGGAGTTCCGCCGGCGGACGGGTCTGCGCACCGCGACGAACATGATCGCGGCCGACGGGCGGGAACTGGCCCATGCGGTGCGGGAGGAGGCCGTCGACATCCCGCTCGCCGACCCGCATTTCTGGACGATGGCCGGATCGGTCCGCGTCGCGGAGCTGTGCGCCGACTTCGGCCTCACGTGGGGCTCCCACTCGAACAGCCACTTCGACGTCTCGCTCGCGATGTTCACCCATGTGGGCGCGGCCGCCCCCGGCGAGATCACGGCCCTCGACACGCACTGGATCTGGCAGGACGGCCAGGGGCTCACGACCTCGCCCCCGGTCATCCGGGACGGCGCCGTGCGCGTTCCCGAGACCGCGGGGCTCGGCGTCACGATCGACCGAGACCGGCTCGCCGCCGCGCACGCGCTCTTCCTCGAGCACGGGCTCGGGACGCGCGACGACGCGCGCGCCATGCAGTACCTCGTCGAGGGCTGGGCCTTCGACCCGAAGCGCCCCTGCCTCGTGCGGTGACCCTTCCCCGTCGAAGGTCGCCTGCCCCCGCCGGACATCCCGCTTATTGGACAGATTTAGAAGCTGACTGATAGATTCCAGTCGAGCTCTCGAGGAGGAGACACTGTGACCTACACGCCCGACGCCATCCGAGCCATCCGACTGTCGGCCCTTCGCCTGCCCCTGGCCACGCCGATCTCCGACGCCAAGGTCTTCACCGGGCGGCAGAAGCCGATGACCGAGGTCGCGTTCCTCGTCGCCGAGATCGAGACGGAGCAGGGGTTCTCCGGGCACGGGTTCAGCTACTCCAAGCGTGCGGGCGGCCCGGCGCAGTACGCCCATGCGAAGGAGGTCGCCGGCGTCGCGATCGGCGAGGACCCCTACGACATCCAGAAGCTCTACACGAAGCTGCTGTGGGCGGGGGCCTCGGTCGGACGCTCGGGGGTCGCGACGCAGGCTCTCGCCGCCATCGACATCGCGCTCTACGACCTCAAGGCGAAGCGCGCCGGGCTCCCGCTGTCGAAGCTGCTCGGCGCGCACCGCGACTCGGTGCGGACGTACAACACCTCCGGCGGGTTCCTCAACGCCTCGATCGACGAGGTGCGCGAGCGCGCGACGCAGTCGATCGAGGAGGGCATCGGCGGCATCAAGATCAAGGTCGGCCTCCCCGACGCGGCGGAGGACCTCCGCCGCGTGCGCGCCGTGCGCGAGCACATCGGCGACGCCGTCCCGCTCATGGTCGACGCGAACCAGCAGTGGGATCGTGCGACGGCGCTGCGCATGGGACGCCGCCTCGAGGAGTTCGACCTCGTCTGGATCGAGGAGCCCCTCGACGCGTATGACGCCGAGGGACACGCGGACCTCGCGCGGGCGCTCGACACCCCCGTCGCGACGGGCGAGATGCTCGCATCCGTCGCGGAGCACGAGCGCCTCATCCGAGCGCGCGCGTGCGACATCATCCAGCCGGACGCGCCCCGCGTCGGCGGCATCACGCAGTTCCTCCGGCTCATGACGCTCGCGGACGAGGCGGGGCTGGACCTCGCGCCGCACTTCGCGATGGAGATCCACCTGCATCTGGCCGCGTGCTACCCGCGCGAGCCGTGGGTCGAGCACTTCGACTGGCTCGATCCGCTCTTCGAGGAGCGCCTCGAGACGCGCGACGGCCGCATGGTCGTGCCCGACCGTCCCGGCCTCGGGTTCACGTTCAGCGAGCAGGCCCGTGCGTGGACGACCGACGCGGTGACGATCTCCGCCTGACACGCCACCGGCGTCCGCGAGTGCGGGCGAGGCGATCGGCGCACGTCCGTCGCCTCGTCCTCACGGTCGGATTGAAACGTGCCAACCCGTCCGCCCGTACGCGCGCGCCGCACTCGGCACAGGATCCCACGGCACAGCCGCCGTGAAGACGACAGAGAGGTCTCCCCGAATGACACAGCCCATCCCGACCCGCCGGATGTGGTGGATCGCCCTCATCGCGGGCATGGCCTCGTACATCGACGCCGCCGCGATGACGTCCAGCGGCACGGCGCTCGTGCTGCTGAAGGACACGCTCGCGCTCACGCCCGAGACGATCGGGGTGCTGTCCTCCGCGCTCACGTTCTCGGTGGCGCTCGGCGCGCTGGTCGGCGGACGGCTGGGGGACCTCCTCGGGCGGAAGACGGTCTTCCTCGCGACGATGGTGATGATCGCGCTCGGCGCGGTCCTCCTCGTCTTCGTCGAGGTGTTCCCGGGGCTCCTCGCAGGCATGATCCTCGTCGGGCTGGGGGCCGGAGCCGACCTGCCGGTGTCGCTCGCAACGATCGCCGAGATGGCGAGGGCCGGCTTGCGCGGAAGCATGATCGGCTTCAGCCATCTGCTCTGGAAGATCGGCAGCATGGTCGTGCTGGGCCTCGCGACGATCGTCGGCGGCATGGGCCAGCTCGGCGCGCAGATCCTCTTCGGCCACATCCTCGTCATCACGGTCCTGACCCTCGTCGGGCGGCTCTCGGTGCCCGAGTCCGCGCGCTGGCGCGCGGAGCGTCTCGCGGAGCGGGCGGATGCCTCCAGCCGCTCCGACGCGGCCCTCGGCTGGTCGACCCTCAGGACGCTCCTCCAGCCGCCCTTCGTGACGTACTTCCTCGCGCTCGCGGTGTTCTACACGCTCATGAACCTCGGCTCGAACACGGTCAGCCAGTACGGCGCGTACCTGTACACCGAGGTCGCGGACTCGACGGTCCAGGTGTACTCCACCGTGAAGCTCATCACGATGTTCCTCGGCGCGCTGCTCGTCCTCGTCTTCATGAAGGTCGTCGCGACCCGGTGGCGGATGGCCTGGTTCGTCGCCGGAGCCGTCTGCACGGTCGTCGCGATGTGCGTTCCGCTCGCGTTCGGCCCGCAGGTCTGGACGCTCCACGTCATGATGTTCCTCTGGCTCGTCGGGACCGTGTTCGCGGGCGAGGGCATCATGAAGATCTGGACGCAGGAGTCCTTCCCGACGCTGCTGCGCTCCTCGGCGCAGGGGGCGATCATCGCGATCGCGCGCTTCGGATCCGCCGCGCTCGCTCTCGTCACGCCGATCGTCCTCGCGAACGGCCCCCGCGCGCTGTTCGCCCTGCTCGCCGGCGCCTGCCTCGTCGCGGTGGTGCTCGCGTTCGCGGTGTTCAGCCGCCAGCGCACGACCGTCATCGACGAGGAGGCGGCGGACGACGAGGCCCCCTTCGTCCCGTCGTCCGACGAGGCGAGGGCGCGCGGATGACCGGCGTCGCGGCCGACATCGTGCGCGCCGTGCGGGAGCCCGCCCCGCACGCCGCACCGCTCATGCGGTGGTGGTGGTTCTCGTCCCACGTGTCGGAGGCGGCGATCGACGCCGATCTCGACGCGATGCGCGACGCGGGCATCGGCGGCGTGGAGGTCGCCTTCGTGTACCCGGTCGCGGACGGCGGCCCGGGCTTCGGATCGCGCGAGCTCCTCGCGCTCGTCGCGTACGCGGCGCGCGGCGCCGAGCGGCGCGGCCTGCGCTTCGACCTCACGCTCGGCGCGGGCTGGCCGTTCGGCGGTCCGCACGTCGACGCCGCCACGGCCGCGCGCGGTCTGCACTGGGAGCGGATCGAGCTCGCCCCGGGCGTCACCGGGATCGCCTACCGGCCCCCGTTCGACGGCGACGTCGTCGTGAGCGCATACGTCGGAGCGGGGTCCCTGCAGGAGACGCCCGCGTCGTGGGAGCCCGCGGAGGTCGGCGACCGCATCCGCGTGCCGGCGTTCGGCGACGGGCCCCGCGTCCTGCTCATCGCGGTGTCGCGCCTCACGGGCCAGAACGTCAAGCGCGCACCCCGCGGCGGCGAGGGACTCGTCCTCGACCACTACTCGGCCGTCGCCGCGCGGGCGCACCTCGACGCCGTCGCGGCTCCCCTGCTGGAGGCGGCCGGCGCCGCCCGCGTGCACGCGGGCTTCTGCGACAGCTTCGAGGTGTACGACGCCGACTGGACTCCCGATCTGCCGGAGGAGTTCCGCGCGCGACGCGGTTATGACGTCCTGCCCTCCCTCTGGATGCTCCGCGTCGACGCGCCGGGCGGCTCGCGCATCCGCGCCGATCTCATGACGACGCTCTCCGAGCTGTTCGAGGAGCGCTTCCTCGCGGTCTTCGCCGAGTGGGCGCACGCGCACGGCATCCTCTTCCGCGCGCAGTGCTACGGCGAGCCGCCCATGCTCACGAGCAGCTTCCGCCACGTCGACCTCTTCGAGGGCGAGGGATGGGGATGGCGCCGCTGGACGAAGAACTCCTGGGCCGTCTCCGCGGCGAGCGCCTACGGCAGGACGATCGTGTCGTCGGAGACGTGGACGTGGGTCCGCTCCCCGTCGTTCCGCGCCGGCCCCCTCGACCTCCTCGGCGAGGCCTACGAGCACCTCCTCGGCGGCGTCAACCTCCTCTTCGGGCACGGATGGCCCGTGGGCGCCGCGCTCGGCGCCGGCGAGCCCGTCTTCTACGCCTCGGGCGCGCTCGACGCGCGCAATCCCTGGTGGTCCGTCGCGCGCGAGCTCTTCGACGGGATCGCGCGCGCGAGCGCCGTGCTCCAGCTCGGCCGCAGGATCGCCCAGGTGGGCGTCTATCACCCCGTCGCGGAGCTGCGCGCCCGCGCGGAGGGCGAGCGCCCGTTCGACCTGTGGCGGCAGACGAGACGCTTCGTCGACGACGCGTTCGTCTCGGCCGTGCGCACCTCCGGGCTGGATCACGACCTCGTCGACGACGCGTCGCTCGCAGCGGGCGGGACCGAGCGGTTCGAGGTCGTCCTCGTCCCCGCCGGCTGCACGCCGACCCCACGGGCGGACGCGCTGCTCACGGCGTCGGGCGTCCGGGTCGTGCGGCTGACCGAGCCGGCGGGCGAGGCGCGCGACGCGGAGATCCGCGCGGCGCTGGCGCCCGTCGTCCCTCCCCTCGCGACGAGCCGCCCGGAGACCGTGGGGGTCACGACGCGGCAGCTCGACGACGCACGCGTCTCACTCATCGTGAACACCGCGGCGACGGCCGAGGAGGTCGTCCTCGAGGCCACCGGACGCGCGCTCACCGTGTGGGACGCCGTCTCGGGCAGGGTGCGCGCGGTCTCGGCGGACGGGCCGGCGATCGTCCGGCTCGGCTCGTACGACGGCGTGCTCGTGGCGCAGGCGGACGCGGTGCTCGAGATGGGCACGGACGCCCGCGCCGTCGCCCCCGGCCCGCGCCCCGCGCTCGACGTGTCCGGCTGGTCGGTCGTCTCCCCGGGGGGACGGCGCTCGGTCGCCCTTCCGCACGTGTGGGAGGACGACCCCGCCGTCGCCCCCGAGACGGAGCGCCTCGTGTACGAGACGGACGTCACGCTCGACCGCGCGGGCGACGTGGTCGTCGACTTCGGCGAGGGGATCATCGCCCCGCGCGCGGGGCGCGCGAGCTCGTTCGCCGTTCCCGCGGATCCGCCGGTCGCGGTCGTCGCGCACGTCGACGTGGACGGGACGCCGGTCGGCGACGTCTGGCGCCCCCCGTTCTCGATCGGGCTCGGCCGGCTCACGGCGGGCCGTCACGTGCTGACGATCGCGGTGTCGTCGCTCGGCGTCCGCGCCGCCGCGGCCGCCGCCGTCGACGGCTCCGACGCCGCGGCGATCGCGGCGGACGGAGTGCGCTTCCGCGTGCAGGACGCCGAGCGCCGCGCGGTCGGCGTGCGCTCGGGCATCCTGCGTGCACCGTCGTTCCGCCTCTCGGAGCGCTGAGAGGCAGCGGGGCGCGCCGGATGGCGCGATGATGAACGGATGAGCACCACGCGCGCGGAGGAGATCGCCCGGGTCCTGGCCGACCGCATCGTCGAGGGGATCGTCGCACCGGGCGATCGGCTGCCGAGCGAGGCGAAGCTCGTGGCCGAGTTCGGCGCGAGCCGCACGGTCGTCCGCGAGGCCCTGCACCGCCTGCAGTCGCGCGGCCTCGTGCGTACGCGTGTCGGGTCGGGCAGCTACGCGCTCACGCCGCCGGTCCCGGCCGCGGGCGACGACTGGCTCGCCGCGCGCTCGGAGTCCGAGCGCGCGGAGCTGCACGCGTTCCGCATCGCGATCGAGTCGGAGGCCGCCGCCCTCGCCGCCCGGTCGCCGTCTCCCGAGGAGATCGCGGCGGTCGACGACGCTCTCGCGGCACTCGCGCATGCCCGTCTGCCCGTCGAGACCGTGGAGGCGGATTTCGCGTTCCACCGCGCGATCGCGGTGGCGTCCGGCAACCGCTACCTCCTCGCCGCGCTCGACCGGATGGGCGCCCGCTCCATCATCCTGCCCCGCGCACGGATCTCGGACCAGGAGCGCGACGCCGCCGAGGCCGCCGCGGTGCTGGCCGAGCACCGCGCCGTGGCCGTGGCCGTCCGCCTCGCCGACCCGCTCGCGGCGGCCGCGGCGATGCGCGCGCACCTCACGGCGTCGACGGCCCGTCGCGCGGCGCGCTGACCGCCCGGTCTCGAGCACGGCCAGCGCCCCGGGGTCCGCGACCGCCGCCTACAGCTTGCGCAGCAGGATGCTCGCGACGGTGTGATCGGCGCCCTTGTTGAGGACGAGGTTGGCCCGGTGCCGTGTCGGCGCGACGTTCTCGACGAGGTTCGGCAGGTTGATGTCGTTCCAGATCCCGCGCGCGGTGCTGATGGCCTCGTCGTCGCTCAGGTGCTGGAACACGTTGAAGTACGACGACGGGTTCGCGAACGCCCCCTCGCGCAGCGCCAGGAAGCGGTTGACGAACCACTGCTCGATGTGGTCGGCGTCGGCGTCGACGTAGACCGAGAAGTCGAACAGGTCGCTCACGGCGACGTCGTTCGGGGTCGGCGGCGGCTGCAGCACGTTGAGGCCCTCGATGATGAGCACGTCCGGCCGCCGCACGACGACCTGGGCGTCGGGCATGATGTCGTACTTCATGTGCGAGTAGAACGGCGCGCGCACCTCGTCGGCGCCGCTCTTGACCCTCGTGACGAAGTCGACGAGGGAACGCCGGTCGTACGACTCGGGGAATCCCTTGCGGTCCATGATGCCGCGGCGCTCGAGCTCGGCGTTGGGCAGGAGGAACCCGTCGGTCGTGACGAGCTCCACGCGCGGGGTGTCGGGCCAGCGGCTGATGAGCTCGCGCAGGAGGCGGGCGACCGTCGACTTGCCGACGGCGACCGATCCGGCGACGCCGATCACGAAGGGCGTCGTCGGGTCGTCCTCCTGCAGGAGGCCGGCGATGTCGGCGCCGATGCGGCGCACGCCGCTCGCCCAGATGCTGAGGGCGCGGCTGAGCGGGAGGTACACGTCGCGCACCTCGGCGATGTCGAGCCGGTCGCCCAGGCCCCGCAGCTGCACGACCTCGGTCTCGGTGAGCGGCTGGGCCATGCCCGCCGCCGTCCGGGCCCAGTCGGCACGCAGCACCTCGCGATAGAGCGAGAGCGACGCGGATGCGGGTGTCGTGGCCATCCGCAACATGGTACCGGCGCGAGGCCGCCGGCCCGGACGCGCTCACGGCACGACGTTGAGGTGCCGCAGGCGCCCCGAGCCGTCTCCTGCGACGTCGAGCACGGTCAGGCTCGGGGCGGCCACGGGCTCGATCCGGCTCGGCTCGAGCCCGACGCACGCGGCCAGCACGGCGCGGATGGTGCCGCCGTGGGTCGCGACGAGGACGGGCCCCGGCAGGCGTGCGGCGGCGCCGACCGCGCGGGCGACCCGCGCGCGGATGGCCCGCGCGGGCTCCGCTCCGGGCGGGACGATCTCGCCCGCACGCCATCGTGCGTAGTCGGCGCCGATCGCGTCGGGCGTCAGCCCCTCCCACTCCCCCAGGCCGTGCTCGATCCAGGCCGCGTCGACGACCGGGTCCGGAGGCGCGGCCAGCGGGGCGCACAGCAGGCGCGCGGTCGTCCGCGTCCGCAGCAGCGGCGAGACGACGACCGATCGCGGCCGCCATCGAGCGACGATCGGCGAGAGGGCCCGGACGTCCTGCCTGCCGCGATCGCAGAGGTCGACGTCGGCGTGACCTTGCAGGCGACGCGCGAGGGTCCACTCCGTCGCCCCGTGGCGCACGAGCAGCAGCGTCGTCACAGGCGTCGTCCGTCGCCGTCGAAGAGGGCCGCGGGCACGGACGGCAGCCGCAGCCGCGTCGTCTCCCCCGTGCGGGCCGCCTCGTCCGTCACGATCGTGACGCGGTGACGTCGTCCGCGCTCCTCCCCCGCGAGGCCCGTCACGAGATGGCGGCCCGCCGAGGGCGTGGACTCGAGGATCTCGAAGCCGAGCTCGCCCTGCGGGTCGAGACGGATGTCCTGCGGGCGGTACATGACGTGTGCGGCGCGGGCGGCCTCGGCGCCCGCCGAGAGCGCGACGGCTCCATGCCGGAAGACGCCGGCCTCCGCCCGGCCCGGCAGGAGCACGGCGGCGGGGCTGCCGAGGAACGACGCGACGAAGGCGGTGGCCGGCCGCTCGATCAGCTCGGAGGGCGTGCCGAACTGCTCCAGCACGCCGTCCTTCATGACCGCGACGTGGGTCGCGAGGGCGAGCGCCTCGACCTGGTCGTGCGTGACGTACACGCTCGTCGCCCCGCTCGCGCGGTGCACGCGCCCGAGCTCGGCACGCGTCTCGGTCCGCAGCCGCGCGTCGAGGTTCGACAGCGGCTCGTCGAACAGCACGACGTCGGGCCGGGGCGCGATGGTGCGGGCGATCGCGACGCGCTGCTGCTGGCCTCCCGAGAGCTGCGCCGGGGTGCGGGCCGACAGCCCGGCGATCTCGAGGGACTCCAGCACCTCCGCCACCCGCGCCGCGCGGTCGGCCCGCGACCATCCCGCCACGGCGAGGGGCCATCCGACGTTCTGGCGCACCGTCATGTGCGGCCAGAGCGCATAGCTCTGGAACACCATGCCCAGCCCGCGTCGCCGGGCCGGGAGGCTGAAGGCGCGATCGCCGTCGGCGACCACGCGGTCGCCGAAGCGGATCGTCCCCGCCGTCGGGTCCTCGAGTCCCGCGAGGAGGCGCAGCGTGGTCGTCTTGCCGCAGCCCGACGGCCCGAGGAGCACGATGAAACCGCCCGACGGGAGGTCGAGCGAGAGCTCGCGCACGGCCTCGTGGGCGCCGAAGCGCTTGCCGAGCCGCTCGATGGCGATGGATGTCATGCCGGTCTCCGATCCTGCCCCCGCCGGGCGTCGCGGCCGTCGCCCAGCGTGCGGGCGACGAGGGTGGCCGTCACCGAGACGACGGCGATGATGAGGGTGATGGCGTTGGCCTGCTGCGCGAAGCCCTCCGACGCGTACCGGAACGTCATCATCGACAGCAGCGGGGTCGCGGGGGTCACGAGGAGGACGACGACCGAGAGGTCGCGCACCATCGTGACGAAGACGAGGAGCCCGCCGTTGACGAGACCGCGGGAGACGAGCGGCAGCGTGACCCGCCCGAACCGCCGCATCCCCGACGCGCCGGTCAGCACGGCCGCCTCGTCGAGCTCGCCGGAGACCTGCCCGATGGCGGCCTTCGACGTCTGGAACGCGAAGGGCAGGCTCGCGGCGACCCCCGCGAGGACGATGATCCAGAACGTGCCGTAGAGGGAGCCGAACGGTCCGACGGGAGCGCCGAACAGCGCGATGAACGCCGCCCCCAGAGCGACGCCGGGGATGAGGAACGGCACGTACGACAGCAGCCCGATCGCGCCGCCGACGAGTCGCGCCCGCGGCAGGCTCCGCACGACCTGCGCGGCGAGCGTGCCGATGACCACCGCGCCGAGCGCCACCGTGACGCCGAGGGCGAGCGTCCCGCCCAGTGCCTGCATGACCGCGGGGTCGCGCAGCACGCCGCGCATGCCGTGCGAGATGCCGGGGTCGGACTCGCCGGTCCAGTAGTGCAGCGTGAGCCCTCCGTCGAGGCGGTTCGTACGCTGCAGCACCGTGCTGACGGCCAGCACGATGCCGGGCACGATCGCCGTGGCCGCGACGACGATCCACGCGAGGCCGCCGAGCGGCCAGCGCCATCCCCCCGTCGTCGTCATGCGCGCCCGCGTCGCCTTGCCGGTGATCGTGGAGTACGAGCGTCCGGCCGTCATGCGTCCGCCGGCGAGCAGGATGAGACCCGCGATGACGACGAGGACGATGGAGAGCACGGAGCCGCGCGCCGCGTCTCCCGTCGAGATGGCCCCGTAGAGCCGCGTGCTGAGCGTGTGGAAACGGACCGGCAGGCCGAGGAGGGCGGGCACGGCGAAGTTGGAGACGCCCTCGGCGAACGCGAGGAGGAATCCCGAGAGCACAGCAGGCGTCACGACGGGGATGACGACCCGGCCGGCCACGCGGAGGCGGGACGCCCCCGTGAGCTCGGCCGCCGCGACCAGGTCGCCGCCGACGTTCGCGAGCGCGGCCGCCACGAGCACGAAGCTCAGGGAGTAGTAGTGCGCGACGAGCGTGAGCACGACGGGCACCGGCCCCCAGGCGAGCACGTCGGGCACGGGCACGCCGAGGGAGACGAGCAGGCCGGGGCTGCCGCCGATGAGATCGTTGCGGAACACGCTCTCCCAGGCGAGCGCGATCGCGAAGCTCGGCAGCGCGAACGGGATCGCCGCGAGCACGCCGATCGCGCGCCGCCCGGGGACGTCGCTCATGACGACCACCCATGCGAGGAAGGCTCCGACGAGCGTGGAGAGCACGCCCGTGCCGATCCCCACCAGCAGCGAGCCCGCGAGCGGCTGCCACAGCAGCGCGGACGACATCGGGCTGGCGAGGACGTCGCCCCAGGCGCCGTCCGCGTCCTCGCCGATCGTGGCTCCCACGAGCGCGGCCAGCGGGGCGGCCACGAGGACGACGAGGATCGCGAGGACGACGACGGCGAGCCATGCCGCGGGCCGCCTCGCCGCCGCGGAGGTGCGCGCGAGGAGCGTCATTGGATGGTGAGGAGGAAGTCGGCGACGTCGTCGCGACGCTCCGCCGTGGCCTCGACGTCGATCTGCCACGCTCCCAGCTCGTCGAGGGCGATCGCCCCGGCGGGCGGGACGACGTCGGTGCGGGTCGGGTAGTCGCCCGCGACGTAGAACGGCTCGTACGCGATGCCGCCCGTCTCCGTCTCGTCGCCCATCATGTAGTCGATCAGCAGGCGGGCCGCGGCCGGGTGCGCGGCGTTCGCCGTGACCCCGAGCAGGGCGGGGAAGACGATGCCGGGCGACGGGACGACGCCCGATGCGACCTGGAGCGCCCATCCCTCGTCCGCGTTGTCCCGCCGGTCGGAGGAGGAGCTGAACCCGACGGGCGGGTCGGACTGGCCCGTCGCGCCGACCGCGGCGTTCACGGTGTCGGTGTCGTCGACGAGCACGGCGTCGTTCGCGTAGAGGTCCTTGAGGAACTGGAGGCCCGCGTCGGCCACCCCCTCGTCGAGGACGACCGGGGCCCCGGCGTGCTCCTCGTAGGCCGCGGACATCTCGTCGGCGCGCAGCGAGAGCTCGGTCGCGAGATCGAGATAGTCGCCGCGCGCGTTCGGGTCGACGAGGACCACCTTCCCGCTCCACTCCGGCTCCGTGAGCTCCCACAGGTTCGACACGGGAGGACCGTCGGGATGCGCCTCCTCGTTGTACATGAGCACCTTGGTGGAGAGGCGGTTCGCGACGAGCGGCGTGCGGTGCTCCTCCGGCAGCGCGTCCGCGACGCGCTCGGGCACGTACGGCAGCAGCACCCCGTCGGCGAGCAGCTCCGAGACGACGACGGGCGCGTCGGAGACGTAGGCGACGTCCGCGGTCGCGCTGACGGCGGCGTGCTCGGCCGCGAGACGCGTGATGAGCTCGCTCGAGGAGATGTCGCTCGCGACCACGTCGATGCCGGGGTACTCCGCCTCGAACGACTCCTCGATCGAGGCGATGCGGCTCGTGAAGGCGTAGACGACCACCTCGCCCTCGGCCTCGGCGCGCTCGACGAGCTCGTCGTGGCCGAGCGCGTCCCAGTCGGTCGCGTCGTCTCCCGCGCCCGTCGTCGAGGGCTCGGAGGAGCAGGCGGCGAGGCCGAGCGCGAGCGGGAGGAGCGCGGCGAGCGCGCGGCGCCCGGTTCTGCGGGGAGTGTGCATCGTGGTCTTTCCTGTTCGGGGAGGGAGCGGACGGGGCGGAGGGGTCTCAGCGGTCGAAGCGCTCGAGGATCGCCCCGAGGCCGTCCAGCGAGGAGATCGCCCGGTCGGGCGACCGACGCGCGATCGTGAGGACGAGCGCATTGGCGATCGCCATGGGCACGGTGAGCGACAGATAGTCGTCGGCCGCGCCGCGCGGGGCGGCGAGGATCGCGTCGGGCGGGGGCGAGAGGGAGAGGAGGGTGTCGGTGACGAGCGCCGTGAAGGCGCCGCGCTCGCCGGCGACGGCGAGGACCGTGCCGAGCGCGGCGGGGACCCTGCGGAAGGCGCACGCGAGGAGGACGTCCCCCGCCGCGACGGTGGAGAGGTGCTCGGCCAGATCGCGGTCGGAGCCGACCAGGGCGGTGCTGCGGATGCCCGATCGGCGGAGGCGGCGCGCGAGCAGCTCGACGAGCACGGTCGCGTTGCCGTGCCCGAAGAGGTGCACGTGGCCCGCGCCGGCGATGCGCGCCGCCAGATCGTCGAGCTCGCCCTGCGTGATGTGGAGCGGCAGCTGCGCCAGCGCCCCGATCTCGTCGTCGACGAGGCCGCCGAGCACGTCGTCGGGGTGCCGTTCGAGCCGGCCGCGCACCCGCTGCGACGGCCCGTCGCCGGCGAGGTAGTCCTGGCGGAGCGCGTCGCGCAGCTGCGGGTACCCTTCGAACCCGAGACGCTGCGCCATCCGCGTCGCCGCCGACTGATGCAGGCCCAGCGGCTCGGTCAGGTCGGCCGCGTACCAGAACGCCGCCTCGGCGGGCCGCGACTGGAGCACCGCGACGAGTCTGCGATCCGTCGCGGTGAGCCTGTCCCCGCGGCTCCTGACCAGTTCCGTGATGAGCACGCCGCCACGCTAGAGGCAATCGCGCTTGCAGGAGACGCAAGCCGTGCACGTTCATTCGCCGTTCACCGATTCGCCCCGTGCGCGCCAGCCGGAGCGCCCCCGGACGCCGCGCGCTACTCTGGCGTCGTGCGCCTCGGAGTCCTCGACATCGGTTCCAACACCGTCCATCTGCTCGTCGCGGAGGCGCAGCCCGGCGGACGCCCGCTCGCGCGGACGAGCGAGAAGTCGACGCTGCGCCTCATGCGCTACCTCGAGGACGACGGACGCATCTCCGACGCGGGGGTGAGGGCGATCGTCGACGCCGTCGCGCGGGCGCGCGAGGTGGCCGAGAAGGAGGGCGTCGACGAGCTGCTCGCCACCGCCACCTCGGCGGTGCGCGAGGCCGCCAACGGCGCCGACGTCATCCTGCAGATCGAGGCCGCGGCGGGCGCGCCGCTGCAGGTCCTCGGCGGAGAGCAGGAGGCGCGCTTCACGTTCCTCGCCGTGCGGCGCTGGTTCGGATGGGCGGCGGGGCGGATCCTGCTCTTCGACATCGGCGGCGGGTCGCTCGAGATCGCCGGGGGCAGCGAGGAGCTGCCGGAGATCGCCGACTCCGTGCAGCTCGGCGCCGGCCGCATGACGATCGCCTTCCTGCCGGACGATCCGCCGGGAGACGAGCAGGTCGACCGGCTGCGCGCGCACGCGGCGTCGACGCTCGCGCCGGTGGCGGAGCGCTTCGCCGCGCTCGCCTCCCCCGACCACGTCGTCGGCTCGTCCAAGACCATCCGGTCCCTCGCCCGGCTCGCGGGGCATCCGATGGCGGGGTGGTCGGGGACCGAGCGGATGGTGCTGCGCCGCGAGGCGCTCGGGTCGTGGATCCCCGTGCTCTCGCGCATCCCCGCGAAGGCGCGGCGCGAGCTGCCGGGCATCACGGCCGACCGCACTTTCCAGATCACGGCGGGCGCCGTCGTGCTGCACGAGGCGATGGCAGCCCTCGACGTCGAGGAGATCGAGGTGTCGCCGTGGGCGCTGCGCGAGGGCGTGCTGCTGCGCTACATCGAGGACCTCGGCTGGTGAGGGCCCGCCGTCAGAGCGCCTCCTCGATGCCCGGGAGCAGTTTCGACAGCAGCGCCGCGAGGCTCTCCCTCTCCTCCGCGTCGAGCCGCCCCAGCAGTCCGCGGATCTGCGCGACGTGCGCGGGAGCCGCCCCCCGCACGACACGGCGGCCCTCGTCCGTCAGCACGGCGGACTGGGTGCGCTTGTCGCTCGAGCAGGAGGTGCGCTCGATCCAGCCGCGCCGCGCGAGCGCGTCGAGCGCGTGGCTGAGCCGCGAGCGGCTGAGCCCCGCTCCGCGCGCGAGCTCGCTCAGCGTCACGAACCGGTCTCCGTCCTGCGCGAGCGTGATGAGGATGACGTAGTGCGCGTGATTGATCCCGGCTCGTTCGCGCAGCGTGCGGTCGAGGGACTGCGGGAGCAGCTGCGCGGTGCGGATGAGCGGCAGCCAGCCGGCCATCTCGTCGTCGCTGAGGCGCCGTTCCGTGGGCTCGCGCATCACGCGGCGGGCAGGTCGATCGTGTGGGCCGTGCGGTCGCGCTTGGCGCGCAGGTAACGGGCGTTCGCCGCGGAGAGATGGACCGCGGTGGGCACTCTCTCGACGACCTCGACCCCCAGCGCCTCGAGCTGCGCGGCCTTGTCGGGATTGTTGCTGAGGAGACGGATGCGGTCGGCGCCGACCGCGCGGAGCATCTGCGCCGCGACCGTGTAGTCGCGCTCGTCCTCGCCGCGGCCCAGCGCCACGTTCGCCTCGTAGGTGTCGAGGCCGGTGTCCTGCAGGGCGTAGGCGTCGAGCTTGGCGTAGAGGCCGATGCCGCGACCCTCCTGGCGGAGGTACAGCAGGAAGCCGCCGTGCTCCGCGATCCGCTCGACGGCCTCGCGGAGCTGCGGGCCGCAGTCGCAGCGCTCGGATCCGAACACGTCGCCGGTCAGGCATTCGCTGTGCGGGCGGACGAGCGGCGCGTCGCCGTCGCGCCCGAGGGCGGCGCGCCAGTCGCCGAGTCCGAGCAGCAGGTGCTCCTTGCCGTCGGCGAGGCCGTCGAAGGTGAAGACGTCGGCCGTCGTCGCATATCCGTCGGGGAAGCGCAGCGGAACCTCGACGCGGACGCGCTCGGCGGCGACGGGGGCCTCCACGATGCTTGAATTCTCAATCACATGGGGGGAGAACCGCCGCCGCCCGCGACGTATTCCCGGATCGCCGGACGCCTCCGTCGCGCGACGACGCCCGCGGGACGCGCTCCGGCCGGCCCGAAAGGGCCCCTAGAGCGCCAGACGCTCCTCGACGACGGCGGCGAGCGCCTCCGCGTGCCGGCGGGCCGTCTCCTCGTCCGCGGCCTCGACCATCACGCGCACGAGCTGCTCGGTGCCGGAGGCGCGCAGGAGGACGCGGCCGGTGTCGCCGAGCACGGTCTCCACGGTGCGCACCGCGTCCTGCACGACCTCGTCGCCGACGCGCGTGCGGTCGACGCCGCGCACGTTGACGAGCACCTGCGGGTAGACCGTCATGATCGACGCGAGCTCGGCGAGGCTCTTGCCCTGCCGTGCCATCTCGGACACGATCTGAAGGCCCGTGAGCACCCCGTCGCCCGTCGTCGCGTGCGCGCTCATGATGACGTGGCCCGACTGCTCGCCGCCGAGGGAGTAGCCGTGGGCGTTCATCTCCTCGAGGACGTAGCGATCGCCCACGCCCGTCGTCTTCAGCACGATACCGCGCTCGCGCATGGCGACGTGCAGGCCGAGGTTGCTCATGACCGTCGCGACGAGCGTGTCGTCCGCGAGCAGCCCGCGCTCCTGCAGCGAGACGGCGAGGATCGCCATGATCTGGTCGCCGTCGATCGGCGTGCCGTCGGCCGTGACGGCGAGGCACCGGTCGGCGTCGCCGTCGTGCGCGATGCCCACGTCGGCGCCGTGCTCGAGGACGGCCGCGGAGAGCTTGTCGAGGTGCGTCGATCCGACGCCGTCGTTGATGTTCATCCCGTCCGGCTCCGCGCCGATCAGGGTGACCGTCGCTCCCGCGTCGCGGAACGCCTCGGGGGACACGCCCGCGGCCGCGCCGTTCGCGCAGTCGAGCACGACGTGGATGCCGTCGAGCCGCGCCGGCAGCGAGCCGAGGAGGTGCAGGAGGTAGCGGTCCTCCGCGTCGGAGAACCGGCGGATGCGCCCGACATCGCCGCCCGTGGGGAGCAGCTTGTCGCGCTCGAGGTACTGCTCGATGCGCTGCTCGACCTCGTCGGGCAGCTTCACGCCGCCGCGCGCGAAGATCTTGATGCCGTTGTCGGGCGCCGGGTTGTGCGACGCCGAGACCATGACGCCGAAGTCGGCGCCGCGGTCGGCGATGAGGAACGCGAGAGCCGGCGTGGGCATGACGCCCGCGTCGTAGACGTCGACGCCGGAGGACGCGAGCCCCGCGGCGACGGCCGCGCTGAGGAACTCGCCCGAGATGCGCGGGTCCCGCCCGACGACCGCCGTCGTGCGCCTGCCCGCGGCGCGTCGCGCCTCGGCGGAACGCCCCTGGCCCAGGACGACGGCGGTCGCCTGGGCCAGGGACAGTGCGAGGTCGGCGGTGAGGGTGCCGTTGGCAAGCCCTCGCACGCCGTCCGTGCCGAAAAGCGGCATGGAGTGGGCTCTACTCAGCGCTTCGAGAACTGCGAAGCCTTGCGGGCCTTCTTGAGACCGGCCTTCTTGCGCTCGATGACGCGCGCGTCGCGCGTGAGGAAGCCGGCCTTCTTGAGGGTCGGACGGTTGTTCTCGCGGTCGACCTCGTTGAGGGAGCGCGCGATCGCGAGCCGGAGCGCGCCGGCCTGGCCGGAGGGGCCGCCGCCGTTGATGCGGGCGATCACGTCGTAGGCGCCGTTCAGGTTGAGGACCGTGAACGGGTCGGTGATGAGCTGCTGGTGCAGCTTGTTCGGGAAGTAGTCCTCGAGGCTGCGCCCGTTTACCGTGAAGGAGCCCGAGCCGGGGATGATGCGCACGCGGGCGATGGCCTGCTTGCGACGCCCCACCGCTGCGCCGGGGACGCTCACGACGGGGCGCTCGGCCACGACGACGTCGTTGGCCGGCGTCTCGGTGGAGTAGTTCTGGATGTCTTCGGTTTCGATTTCGTTCGCCACGATGAAGTCCTTAAGTGCCGCGCGCTTACTGGGCGACCTGGTCGAGGGTGTGCGTCTTGGGCTGCTGCGCGGCGTGCGGGTGCTCGGACCCGGTGTACACCTTCAGCTTGGCGAGCTGCTCGCGACCCAGGGTGTTCTTGGGGAGCATGCCGCGGACTGCCTTCTCGACAGCGCGAACGGGGTTCTTCTCGAGGAGCTCCGCGTAGGTGACCGACTTGAGGCCGCCCGGGTAGCCCGAGTGACGGTAGGCCTTCTTCTGCTGGAGCTTCTGGCCCGTGAGCGCGACCTTGTCGGCGTTCACGATGATGACGAAGTCGCCCATGTCCATGTGGGGGGCGAAGGTCGCCTTGTGCTTGCCGCGCAGGAGCGCGGCTGCGTGCGAGGCGAGGCGGCCGAGGACGACGTCGGTGGCGTCGATCACGAGCCACTCGCGCTGGGCTTCACCGGCCTTCGGGCTGTAAGTGCGCGTCACAGGAGTGCTGCTTTCTCTTCGAACGGAGACGTTCGTGAATCCCGCTCCGTGCGGCTTGGCCCGACGACATCCGGCCAGCGCTCGCTGTGGAGGGCTCACGTTCGCGGCGCCCGGAACGGGCACCAAAGATCAATGCTAGCCGATGAAGCGCGACGCGGCAAAGCGTCGACGATTCCGGCGCCTCCCGCGCTTCGCCGGGCGCGCTCCTCCTCCGTCAGCCGACGGGTGCCGCCGCAGCGGCAGGACGCCGGGACCGGCTCGGCGCTCCTCCCCGGCCCGGGACCGCGGCGATGAGGCGCGCGGTGCAGGGGTGCTGCGGAGCGGCGAACAGCCGCGCGGACGACGCGTGCTCCACGAGCCTGCCGCGTTCGAGCACCGAGACCTCGTCGGCGATCTGCCTCACGAGGCTCAGGTCGTGGGAGATGAAGAGGTAGCTGAGGCCTTCCTCGTCGCGCAGGTCCATGAGCAGATCGACGATCTGCGCCTGCACCGTCACGTCGAGGGCGGACGTCGGCTCGTCGAGCACGAGGATCCGCGGCTCGAGCGCGAGGGCCCTCGCGATCGCCACCCGCTGACGCTGACCGCCGGAGAGCTCGGACGGCCGTCGTTCGAGCACGTCGGACGGCAGCGCGACCCGATCGAGCGCGGCGCGGACGCGAGCGCGGCGCTCTCCGGCGTCGAGCGAGCCGTGCAGGGCCAGCGGCTCCTCGACCGCCCTCCTCACCGACAGACGCGGATCCAGCGCGGCGAGAGGGTTCTGATAGACGAGCTGCAGCTCCCGCGCGTGCGGGTTGGACGCAGGCGCCCGGCGGGGCAGCTCCCTGTCGCCGATGCGGATGACGCCGTCGTCGAACGAGGCGAGCCCGGACACCGCGCGCGCGACGGTCGACTTGCCCGACCCGGACTCGCCGACGAGGGCGTGGATGCTCCCCCGTCGCACGGCGAGGTCGATGCCGTCGACGGCGGGCGACGACGTGCCGGGGAAGCGCTTGACGAGCCCTTCCACCGTGATCGCGACCGACGCCCCGTCGTCCTCCTCCGCGCGCACCCGCTCGCGGTAGCGATCGGGTGTCAGTGCGGGTGCGTTGGCGAACAGCGTCCGCGTATAGACGTCCGACGGCGCGTCGAGCACCTCCGCGGTCGGGCCGCGATCCACGAGACGGCCGTCACGGAGCACCGCGATCTCCGATGCGCGATCGCTCGCGAGCGCCAGGTCGTGCGTGATGAGGAGCACGGAGAGCCCGAGCTCCTGCTGCAGCCTCTCGATGAGATCGAGGATGGTCTGCTGCACCGTCACGTCGAGGGCCGATGTCGGCTCGTCCGCGATGAGCAGGCTCGGGCTCCCGGCGATCGCGACGGCGATGAGCACGCGCTGCAGCTGCCCGCCCGACAGCTCGTGCGGGTACGACCTCAGCTTGTGCGCGGCGTCGGCGATGCCGACGTGCTCGAGCAGCTCGACGGAACGCCGCGCGCGGTCGCGCCGGGCGACGCCGTGGCCCCTCAGCTCGCCGCGGAGGCGCGAGCCGATGGTCTGCAGCGGGTCGAGGGAGCTCAGCGGATCCTGCGGGACGTAGCCGACGTGCCGCCCGCGCAGCGTGCGCCAGGCACGGTCGTCGTACGCGGTCACGTCCTCGTCGCCGATGCGGATCGCCCCGCCCGTCACGGCCCCGTTGCCGGGGAGCAGGCCGGCGGCGGCGAGCGCGATCGTCGACTTCCCGGAGCCCGACTGCCCGACGAGCGCGACGGTCGCTCCCCGGGGGACGCGGAGCGAGACCCCGTGCACGACCGCGCGCGGGACGCCGCCGCGCCGGTACGAGACGGCGAGGTTCTCGGCGGCGAGCGCGGGGGCCTCGTCGGGCCCGCGGCCGGTCATCTCTCCGCCCCGTCCGGTGTCTTCGCGACGAGCCCGCTCACGCGGCTGACCGCGAGCACCGTGAGGATGATGACGAGGCCGGGGAACAGCGTCAGCGAGGGGTTCGAGGCGATGTACTCGCGGCCTTCGGCGACGAGCAGTCCCCATTCCGGCTGCGGCGGCGGGGCGCCGTAGCCGAGGAAGCTCAGCGCCGCGATCCACAGGATCGAGGACCCGAACTGCAGGGCCGTCATCGAGAGCACCGGCCCGTAGGAGTTGGGCAGCACGTGGCGCACGAGCACCGTCAGCGGGCCGGCGCCGATGTGCCGCGCCGACTCGACGAACGTCAGCGAGCGCACGCGGAGCACCTCCGAGCGCATGAGACGCGCGAAGGTGGCCACCGAGGCGATGCCGACGGCGATGGCGGCGTTGAGCGTGCCGAATCCCAGCGCCACGACGACCACCATCGACAGCAGGAGGCCGGGGATGGACAGGAGCACGTCGACGATGCGGCTGATGGCCGTGTCGACGGCGCGGCCGAAGGAGGCCGAGACGAGACCGAGGAGCGAGCCGGCCCCCAGGCCGAGGAGCACGGCGACGAACGACGCGAAGATCGTCCGCCCGGTGCCGTGCACGACGCGTGTGAAGAGGTCCCGCCCGAGGTAGTCGGTGCCGAAGAGGTGCTCGAGGCTCGGTGCGAGCAGGGTCTGACCGGGAACGGCCTCGAGCGGGTCGTAGGGCGAGAGCAGCCCCGGGGCGACGATCGCCACGGCCAGGAACGCGAGGAAGGCGATCGCCACCGCGTCGAGGGCGTTCAGCCTCGACGATCCGCGCACGCCTCGCGTCCGCACCGCCGCGACGGGGGCCTCCTCCGTGATCCGGCTCATGCGGCGACTCCTTCGGGGGCGGGCTGCGCACGACGATCGCGACGCGTGGAGATCCTCGGATCGATCAGCGGATAGACGAGATCGGTGACGAGGTTCACCGTCGTGAAGACGAGCGACACGAACATGACGACGGCCAGCACGACGGGCCCGTCCTGGGCGCGCACCGACTGCTCCGTGAGGAAGCCGAGCCCCGTGCGCGAGAAGATCGTCTCGGAGATCACCGATCCGGCCAGCAGCTCGCCCGCGGTGAGGCCGAGCAGCGTGAGCGCGGGGATGGAGCCGTTCTTGAGGATGTGTCGTCCGATGATGCGGCTCGGGGACGTTCCGGATGCCCGCAGCACGGTCACGAACGGCTCCCGGGAGGCGCGGGTCAGTCCCTGGATGAGCACCTGCGCGATCGGCGCGCTCACGCCGATCGCCAGCGTGACGGCGGGGAGGATGAGCGACTTGAAGCCCTCGTCGCGGATGGAGGAGAACCAGCCGAGCTGATACGCGAAGAGCTGGAGCAGGAACAGGCCGATGAGGAAGCTCGGCGTCGACAGCCCCAGCACCGGCAGCGTGCGCACGAGCGTGCGCACGCGCGGCCAGGGGGCGAACGCCGCGACGAACGCGACGACGAGAGCGAGCACCACCGCGAAGACGAGCGCGAGCGAGGCGAGCGCGAGCGTCCCGCCGATGCCCTGCGCCATCAGCTCGGCGACCGGACGCCCGTCGCGCAGCGAGTAGCCGAGATCTCCGCGCAGGAGGCGCTCGACCGTGAGGAGGAACTGCTCGGTCGCGGGGCGGTCGAGTCCGTAGTACGACAGGATGACCGCAGCCTGGTCCTCAGGGATCGGGTTCTGGGGGTTGTCGATGCGGCTCTCGATCGGGTCGCCCGGCAGCAGGAACAGGACGGAGTACACGAAGAGGTACGTCAGCACGACGACGAGCACGGACTGCCCGAGCCGGCGCGCGATGGTGAGGAGCATGGGATGCCTTTCCGGGCCGGCCCGTCGAGCTCGCTGTTCGGTATCGGTCACGTGGTCGCGGTCACGTGGTCTCGGTCCACGTGTCGTAGAACCACGGGCGCGCCTCATAGGTGGTCCGGAAGTCGTGCACGGTCGGCTGGACGCCGAACACCTGCGTGTCGTCGATGATCGGCAGCGCGTAGGCCTGGTCGACGACGTACCGCTGGATCTCCCCGACGATCTCGGCGCGCCGCGCGTCGTCCGTCGCCGCCGCCTGCGCGTCGTACAGCCCGTCGAGGGTCGTGTCGGGCTCCGCCAGGAGGAACGCGTCGCTGAACGCGGAGTGGTAGTTCACCGTCTGCCGCACCCACGCGTCGGCCTCCGGCCATCCGTTGCGCCGGAGGCCCACGGTCGTGTCCTCGAGCACCGTCGTGTAGTTGGCGTAGTCGGTCTCCTTGATCTCGAGGTCGATGCCGATCTGCCTCAGCTGCCACTGCACGAGCTGGAACAGCGGCTTGGCCGTGCTGTCGTACACGTCGACGTAGGTCACGATGCGGAGCGGCTCGCCGTCCTTGAGGCGGATGCCGTCGGAGTCGCGCTCGGTCCACCCCGCCTCGTCGAGCAGGCGGTTCGACTCGTCGGGGTCGTAGGCGAGCTCGTCCGAGAGGTCGACGTAGCCGAAGGTCGTGGGGGTGACCGTGCTCGTGGCGACCTCCCAGTTCTCGGTGTAGAGGTCGTCGATGATCTGCTGCCGGTCGATGCCGTGCTGCAGCGCGCGTCGCACGTTCACGTCGTCGAGGAACGGGGCCGACTGGCGGACGTCCCACACGTTGGCGTTGCCGGCGCCCTGAACCCCGACGACGTCGATGCCGGCCTCCTGCAGGGCCTCCTCCTCGCTCGGCTGGACGTAGCGGATGACGTCGGCCTCGCCCGAGGTCAGCGAGCCGAGGCGCACGCTGTCCTCGGTGACGGGGATGATGACGATCTCGTCGAGGTAGGCCTCGCCCTGGTGCGCGAGGCTCGGCGGCGCCCAGTCGTAGCCCTCGCGTTTGGCGAGGACGATCTCCTCGCCGTACTTCTCCGACTCGACGACGAACGGGCCCGACCCGATGACGCCCGTGATCTGCGACTGCTCCTCGATGCTCGCCTCGATCGTCGCGTCGGCCACGAGGGAGGTCCGCCAGAAGGAGAGCACGTTGAGGAACGGCGCATACGGCTCCGCGAGCGTGACGGTCACCGTCTGCGCGTCGTCGTCGGACTCGACGGAGGCGACCTCCGGGAACCAGTTGTTGGCGGGGATGCCGCCTGCGGCGTCTCCGCGCGCCTGCCATTCGAGGTTGCGGCGGACGCTCGCCGCGTCGAGCGGGGTGCCGTCGCTGTACGTGACGCCGTCGACGATGTCGAACGTGTAGCTCAGGCCGTCGTCGGACACGGTCCATGCCGATGCGATGTACGGCTGCAGCTCGCCGGTGTCGGGGTCGCGGAAGATCAGGCGGTCGGTGATGTTCGTCACGTACGCGCTGTCCTGCCAGGTGCCGCTCGACTGCAGCTGGGTGTTGCTCGTGAGCTCCGCGTCGAGGTAGACGAGGGTGCCGCCCTCCTTCTCGCCGCCGCCGGCGTCCGAGGGGCCCGCGCTCGCGCAGCCCGCGAGAACCGCGGCGGCGAGCGCGAGGGATGCGGCTGCGCGAAGACGACGGGTGCGTGAGGACATGTGTGTCTGCTCCTGAGAGACGAGCGCACGTCGCTGCGGACGACGGGATGGCGCGGTGCGGGCGGGAGGATCGGATGGCTCCGGGTGCCGCAGAAACCTATCGGCCCCTCCCGGACCGCCGCGGACGGGCGGTAATCTTGCGCAACGCGCGTTCACGGCGCGTCGCATCGCCGCCATAGACTCGCTGCCCTATGAGTGCCTCCGCCCCTCTCCCCCGCCCGGCGACGCTCGAGGAGTTCGACCGCGCCCTCTCCGGCCTCCTCTCCGAGGTCGGCGCGAGCGCCGCGCAGCGCGAACGCGATCGCGTCCTGCTGCACGACGACGTCGCAGCGCTCCAGGCGCTCGGCTTCGGCGCGTTGCGCCTGCCCGTCGCCCACGGGGGCCTCGGCGTCTCGTTCGAGCAGCTCGTCCGACGGCTGGTGCGGATCGCGGCGGCCGACTCGAATCTCGCCCACGTCTACCGGGGGCACATCGCGTTCGTCGAGGATCTGCTCGCACGCGACGCGGGCGACGCGCACACGATCACCTGGTTCGAGCGCATCGCGGCCGGCGACCTGGTCGGCAACGCGCAGTCCGAACGGCAGGAGACCGCGGAGATCGCCACGACGCTGCATCGCGACGGCGAGCGCCTCCTGCTCACGGGCCGCAAGTACTACACGACCGGCAGCATCTACGCCGACTGGATCGTGCTGAGCGCGCTCGACGACGGCGAGCGGGTGCTCGTCTCCGTCTCCGCGCACGATCCCGGCGTCACGTCCGTCGACGACTGGGACGGGTTCGGGCAGCCCCTCACGGGCAGCGGCACGACGACCTTCGACGCCGTCCCCGTCGACCCCGCGGAGATCGTCGTGCCGGGAGGGGACCTCGCCGTCGACGGCCACCGGGCGGCGGTCTTCCAGCTCGTGCTGCTCGCCGTCGTCGCGGGGATCGGGCAGGCGGCCCTGCGCGACACGCTCGCGTTCGTCGTCCCGCGCCGACGGATCTTCGGCTCTCCCGGCGAGACGCGCCCCCGCGACGACGCCGTGACCCAGGGCGTCGTCGGCTCGGTCAGCAGCGCCGTCGACGCCGCCACGCGCCTCGTGCTCTCGGGGGCGGCCGACGTCGAACGGGCCGTCGCCCGCCGACGCGGCGGAGAGGAGGACGCGCTGCGGGACGTGCTCGTCGACGTGTTCCGGCTGCAGCAGGTCGTCTCCCCGCTCGTGCTCTCGGCCGCCACGGAGCTCTTCGAGGTCGGCGGCGCCTCCGCCGTGAGCCGCGGCGTCGCGCTCGACCGCCACTGGCGCAACGTCCGCACCATCCACTCCCACAACCCGGCAGCGCAGCGACGGCGCGCGATCGGCGAGTTCGAGCTCAACGGGACGCTGCCGAGGTGGGAGCCCGCGGGCGCCGCGAGGAGCGCACACGACACCGCCGTCCGCGAGGAGAGCCCCGCATGACCGAGCCGAAGAAGCTCATCGTCAACCTGTTCGAGATGAACACCCCGAGCCACATCACCCACGGGCTGTGGCGGCTCCCCGACAACAACCGCGAGCGGTTCAACGACCTCGACTACTGGACCGAGCTGGCGCAGATCCTCGAGCACGGCGGCTTCGACGGGATCTTCCTCGCCGATGTGATCGGCGCGTACGACGTCTTCCGCGGCGGCCCCGAGACCGCGCTGCGGGAGGGGCTCCAGATCCCCAGCAACGACCCGCTGCTCGTCGTCCCCGCGATGGCCGCCGTGACGAAGCGCCTCGGCTTCGGTGTGACGTTCTCGACGACGTACGAGCCGCCCTTCGCCTTCGCGCGGCGCATGTCGACGCTCGACCATCTGACGAAGGGGCGCATCGGCTGGAACATCGTCACGTCGTATCTGCCGAACGCCGCGCGCAACTTCGGTCTCGACGGCGAGGTCCCGCACGACCGGCGCTACGAGATCGCCGACGAGTACCTCGAGGTGCTCTACAAGCTGTGGGAGGGCTCGTGGGACGACGACGCGGTGATCCGCGACCGCGAGCGGGGCGTCTACACCGACCCGACGAAGGTGCGCTACATCGACCATGCGGGCGAGCACTTCCGCGTGAAGGGTCCTCACCTCTCCGAGCCGTCGCGGCAGCGCACGCCCGTCCTGTACCAGGCGACGGGGTCGCTCGCCGGCATCGCGTTCGCCGGAACGCACGCCGAGGTCGTCTTCACGGGAGGGCGGACGATCGAGGACTTCCGACGCAACGCACAGGGCATGCGCGACGCCGCCGTCTCGCGGGGGCGCGCCGGCGACGACGTCAAGTTCGTCGTGCAGGCGGGCGTCGTCGTCGGGAGGACGGAGGAGGAGGCGGCGGACAAGCTGCGCGCCTACCGCGCGAACCAGAGCGTCGACGGCATCCTGGCGCACTCGAGCCTGCCGGTCGACCTCACCGCCTACCCGAGGGAGACGCCGGTCGCCAAGGTGCTCGAGGACGCCGGGGAGGCCGGTGCCACCGGACGCTTCCTGCCCGTCTCGGGCGGCACGGTCGGCGAGGCGCTCGATCGCATCGTCGAGTCGCGCGAGGACCGCTTCTTCGTCGCGGGCACGCCGAAGGTCGTGGCCGACGAGATCGAGCAGTGGCTCGACGTGGCGGGCATCGACGGCATCAACCTGCGCCAGTACCACTCCTTCGGGACGGCGCGCGACTTCGCCGAGCTCGTCGTCCCCGAGCTGCGCCGACGCGGGCGGCTGCACGAGGACGGCGAGCCGACGTCCCTCCGCGATCGACTCTTCGGACGGGGCGACCGGCTGCCCGGGAACCACCGCGGCGCGCGGTACCGGGGCGGGGCGAACCTGGGCTGAGGCCGGCTCGGCTCGGCTCGGAGAGCTCACCGCTGGCGGACGCGTGCCCCCTGGCGACGCACCTCGTGATCCCAGATCGCGCCGGCGATCATCTTCCGGTCGCGGCCCGAGATCACCCTGCGGATGACGGCGACGAGGAAGATCCCGATGTAGCCGCCGACGGTGTTCGCGAGGACGTCGAACGGGCTCGCGAACCGCTCTGCCAGCAGCGCCCCCTGCAGGAGCTCGATGGCCGCCGAGAAGACCGGGATGAGGACCCATGCCGTCCAGACCGCACGGGCCGGCATGACCAAGCCGATGAGGAAGCCGAAGGGGGCGAACATCGCGACGTTGGCCGCGAACTCGAGCTTGCGGTAGCCGAACCAGTACGGCAGGCCGCTGCGGTGGAGGACGCCGAGGAGGTCTTCGATCGCGGCGGAGTAGCCGCGGTCCATCGGCGTCGGCCACATGGTCGCGAGAAGGATCGCCCCCGTGTACGCCGCGAGAAGGGTACCGGCGACGATCGACCGGGCATGGCTGCGAGGAGGACGGGTCCCCCGCAGTTCGCTCATGTCGCCTCCCGTCGTTCCGGCCGGAGGACCGGCCGCGGATGTTCGCGCGACGATGGGCGACTTCGTGCGCACAGGATAGCGCCGGAAGCGGAGCGAACGGCAGAGGGGATTCCCGACGCCGTGTCGTGACGTCTCGCGGCGGCGCGTCGACGACCGCGGACTGCGCTCAGCCCAGCACGGTCCCCACGACCGCGAGGACGACGTAGCTCGCGTTGAAGACGGCGTGGACGAGGACCGCGCCCCAGATGCGCCCGGTCGTGAGCACGAGGATCCCGCAGGTCAGTCCCACGAGCGAGAGCGTCACCGGCTGATCCCACCGGGTCATTCCCGTGACGGCGTGGAGCCCGACGAAGGCGGCGGTGGACGCCACGAGCGCGAGCAGCGCGCCGTCGACACCGCGCCGAGCGATGCGGAACACCGTCACCAGCACGACGCCGCGGAAGAGGAGCTCCTCCACGACGGGGGCGACGAGGACGGAGAGAAGGGCCGTCGTCAGCACCGAGACGACGGGGATCTCCCCATCGAGGGTCGCGAAGGCCGGCAGCGCCCCCGAGTCCCCCGCCGCGAGCGCGAGGGAGCCCTCGGCGATGCGCAGGAGCAGGCCCAGCGCGACTCCGTACAGGAGATCGGAGGGGCGGAGCTCCAGCAGCCCGCGCGGCCTCCCCCGGCGGAGCGCGACGACGGCAGAAACCGCCATCGCGACGACGAGCACGAGCGTGCCGACGATCTCCCCGGGCGCGCGAGGAAGATACGCCTCCACGGCGGCGGCGAGCAGGAGGCCGAGCCCCACGCACACCGCCGCCCACGCCAGCAGGTCCGTCCCCCAGCGACGCGTCGTCCGGCTCCCCGAGCGCCATGTGCGCGCCGATCGCCGCGGTCCTCGGGGCGGCATCGTCGACGGCGCGTCGCTAGGCTGATCAGTCACGCCGCAACGCTACCCGCGAGGGAGGATCCCATGCCACGCGTCCTCGCCGTCTGCACGGGGAACGTCTGTCGATCCCCCCTGACGGCGGTGCTCCTGCGAGCGCGGATCGCCGACCCTCGCCTGTCGATCGCGAGCGCGGGCGTGCGCGCGCTGACGGGCTCGCCCTTCGACGCCGCGACCGCCCGGGTCGCGCGGGAGCACGGGGCGCGGGAGGAGCACATCGTCGCGCACCGCGCACGGCAGCTGCGCCCGGCCGACCTCGGTCGCGCCGATCTCGTCCTCGCTCTCTCGCGCGGCCACCGGCGCGGGGCGGTCGAGACCGATCCGTCCGTCCTCCGCTCCGTCTTCACGCTTCGCGAGTTCGCACGCCTCGCCCGTGCCGCCGACGACGACGCCCTGTCGGATGCGGCGTCCCGCGCCGTCGGACCCTCGGCACGGCTCCGGGAGCTCCTCCTGCTCCTCGACGGCTTGCGCGACGTCGCCGGGCTCCCCGCGGACCGCGAAGACGACGTCGTCGATCCCCACGGTCGCCCGGACCCCGTCCATGAGATGGCCGGCGCGCAGATCGCCCCCGCCGTCGACCAGGTGGTCCGGGTGCTTCGGGCGGCGTTGAGCTGAGCGGCGACGGCCGACCCGCGGCGCCGGGCCGTGCTCTCCGGACATCCGCTCTCGCTGTGGCAAGATGGCCGGGATCAGAAGGGGTCTCCCGTGGAGCTTCGCGACTACATCCGGATCCTGCGCAAGAACAGCATCCTCATCGCCCTCATCGCGCTGCTCACGGTCGCGGCCGCAGGTGTCTACTCGCTGACCCGCACGCCGGAGTACGAGGCGACGAGCGAGGTGTTCGTGTCCTCGCAGGCGGGCACGACCATCGAGGACCAGCAGCAGGGGAACACCTACACGCAGGCGCGCGTGCAGTCCTACGTCACCCTGGCGACCAGGCCGTACGTGCTCGACACCGTCATCGACGAGCTCGCGCTCGACACGACGGCGACGGATCTCGCCACGCGCGTGACCGCCTCGTCGCCCCTCGACACGACGGTGATCTCGCTCACTGTGACCGACGAGGACGCCGACGTCGCGGCGCAGATCGCGAACGCCGTCGCGATGAGCCTCACCGAGGCGGTCGATCAGGTCGAGACGCTTCCCGGGACGGAGACGAGCCCGGTGAAGATCACCCCCGTCAACGATGCCCAGGCCCCGGCGGATCCGGTCAGCCCGAACGTGCCGCTCAATCTCGCGCTGGGCCTCCTCGCCGGACTCGTGCTCGGCGCGGCGGCAGCGGCTCTGCGCACGATGCTGGACGTGAGGGTCCGTTCCCCCCGCGACGTCGAGCAGCTCACCTCGAGCCCCCTCATCGGAGCCATCCCCTTCGACCCGCAGGCACGCGATCGGCCGATCATCCTGCACGCGGATCCGGCCGACCGGCGCAGCGAGGCCTTCCGGTCCCTCCGGACGAATCTCCAGTTCCTCGACATCGAGGGCAATCGCAGCTTCGTCATCACGTCGAGCGTGGCCGGCGAGGGCAAGTCCACGACCTCGGTCAACCTCGCCATCGCCCTCGCCGACGCGGGCAGGAAGGTCGTGCTCGTCGACGCCGACCTCCGCAAGCCGAAGATCGCCGACTACCTCGGCATCGAGGGCGGCGTCGGGCTCACCGACGTGCTGATCGGACGCGTGCGCCTGCCGGACGTGCTGCGCAAATGGGGCCGACATGGTCTCTACGTGCTGCCCGCGGGGAAGGTCCCGCCCAATCCGAGCGAGCTGCTCGGGTCCCGCCGGATGACGGAGCTCCTCGAGAGCGTGCGAAAAGAAGCCGACGTGGTCATCCTCGATGCGCCCCCTCTCCTGCCCGTGACCGACGCGACCGTGCTCGCGCGTCTGACCGGCGGGGCGATCGTCGTCGTCGCCGCCGGACGGACGACGCGCCCTCAGCTGAGCGGCGCCCTCGACGCGCTCGAGACGGTGCACGCGAACGTCGCGGGCATGGTGCTGTCCATGGTGCCCACGCGGGGACCGGACGCGTACTACGACTACGACGGATACGGATACGGGTACGGCGCCCCCGCTCCGGGGGCCGACGACGCGCGCGCCGACCAGCCGGCGACCCGCAACCGCCGCGCCCGGCGCTCCCGTGGCTGAGGAGCCGAGCAGGTCTTCACCCGATAGCCCGGTACACGCGTGTGAGCGCTTCGCTGCTGACAGCGGGCGTGAACCGTGTGACGAGGGTTCGCGCCTCGTCACGGCGCGAGGCGCGCCGCTCCTCGCTCTCGTCGGCGAACTCCTCGGCCGCTGCATGCGCCCACGCAGCGATGTCGCGACCGGTGACGACACGCGCGAAGGGCTCTCCCAGGCTCGGGCCCACTCCCGACGTCTCTCGGCACAGCACTCGGACGCCCAGCGCGGCGGCATCGAGAAGGGCGAGACCGAACGACTCCACGGAGGGAACGAGCAGGATGCTCGCCCGGGCGTAGAGACGACCGAGATCCTCCACGCCGAGCACGCCGAGGTAATCGACGCGGTCATGTCCGCGCATCCATTCCAGGACGTCACGAGACATGGGGCCTGCCACGGCGAGCCGATACGGTGAGCCGAGTCGCTCGACCGTGCCGACGGCGACATCCAGGCCGCGGTCGATATGGCCCCGGCCGACGTAGATCGCCAATGAGGGATCCCTGGCGATCTCGCTTCCGGGAGCCGGCGGTGGTCCGACGATCGGCAAAGGCACCGTCCACACACGTTCGGGCGCATGACCGCGCTGGAGAAAGGACTGCCGCGCCGCATCCGAGTAGACGACGATCGCGTCTGCTCCTGCGTACTCCTCCTCGAGGACGTCGCGAAGGGGGTCGACGTACGTCTGCAGAGGGAATCCTCCCCATGCCTCGACGGTCGACTCGAACGCACCGTGATGCAGGCTCCGCCGTTCCATGACGGACACATCGAATTCCTCGCGCCTGAGCGCACGATGTCCGAGTCCCTCGATGAATTGGAAGGCTGCCGCGCCGACGGCGGCACGGCGAGCCGATTCCGCCGACCGGCCTGTGAGCGCGACGACCTCGCGGTCGCTCAGCGGAATGCCGAGCCGCCCGCGCACCGCGGGAACGAAGCTCGCCTCCCAGAGGACCGACCGTCGATCCGCCCCGTCCCCAGGCGCCACGCGTCGACGCACGAGCTGTCGAGCCGAAGACGGCAGCCACGGCGCGAGCCGTGCAAACGTGCGGTGGGAGATCTCGTAGCGTCGGCTGAGGGACACCTCGTCATAGAGACGCCGGAGGGCGTCGACAACGTATGCGTAATGGAAGACGTTCGTCGCATAGTGTGCGCGCATGATCCGGTCCCTCACTGTCGCTTGAGTTCGACGAATCCGGCGACCGACCGGACCAATTGCATCAGGATCGCAGGGAGCCATTGCAGGAGGAAGGCGAGCGACACCTGCACGATGTCACTCAGATCGAACAGGGCGAGGACCGCGATGAGCCAGACGAGCAGGAGCGCCGGATGGATCCACGAGTGCTTGAGCCACCCGCGCGACGCGTTGATGGCGTTGAGCATGTAAGCGGTCTGCGCGGCCCCGAAGCCTGCGGCGATCACGGTCAGCGGGACCTCGAGTCCCGCGTAATCCGCTCCCAGGAGCATCAGGAGCAGGGGCGCGCAGACGGCGACGAAGACGACGAACGCCAGCACCACGGCGGCATACACGGCGACGGACAGGACGTATCTGGGAAGCAGCACGGCACGTCGCGCCTCCGTGCGCGCGAAACGTGGGGCGACCATGTCCGTCACCACCGCATTGACGATGAGAAAGGCCGCTCCGAATCGGGACATCGCACTGAACTCCGCTACGATGTCGGCCCCTCCCTCCACCGCGATGAGCGCGAGGAAGACCTGTTCCGACACGATCAGGGCGGCCACGGACGGGAGGGCGCGCGCGATGTTGTGCCAGAGCGTCCCGCGCAGCTCCGCTTCCGGGGGCGAGCGTCGCGGGATCTCGCGCAGCGCCAGGGACCGGTAGACCATCAGAGACATCACGTTGACCGAGGCGATGGCGATCACGAGCGCCCAGGCGCTCTGCACCCCCAGCGCGGACAGGACCAGCACGACGACGAGCCGGATGGCCGCGGAGGCCAGCGGGACGCGCCGGAGCGGGCTCGTGCGGTACGTCAGACGCAGGTAGGCCTCGTAGCGCGCCGTGTGGGGCACCGGGGCGAAGGCGAGCAGGAACGACAGGGTCACGAGGAGCGACGAGGCGGGTGTCTGGCCCGACGCGGTGAGCAGAAGGAACAGCCAGAGCGCGGCCGTGCCGCCGATCACGGCGCTCAGCAGCCCCTGCGCCCGCCGGGCGGTGGCGAAG
Organism: Microbacterium sp. AB; assembly: GCF_032878875.1. Taxonomy (NCBI): domain Bacteria; kingdom Bacillati; phylum Actinomycetota; class Actinomycetes; order Micrococcales; family Microbacteriaceae; genus Microbacterium; species Microbacterium betulae. The sequence goes on from NZ_CP118157.1 coordinate 2,705,890, forward strand.
AGCGCGGAGACGGCGAGCGGACGGGAGATCCGCTTCGCGCCCTCGGCGAGGAGAGTGGCGCCCACCCCGGCGTCCAGGAGGACGGTGACGGCGGCGAGAACGGCCGTCGCCACGGAGTACGCGGCGTACTCGTCCTTGTCGAGGCTTCGGACGATGAGGATGCCCACGACGAAGAGCACTGCCTGGATCGCCACCTGGCCGGAGGCATGACGCGTGAATGCGCCGGCCAACGCCCTGCGTCCGCCCATCAGACGTCCACGGTCCGCCGCCGCGCAGGCCCCGTGGCCGACACCGACGAGTCACGACGGGCAGAGGCGGAGGCCAGAGCGACGACGCCCGCGCAGATCCCGGCAAAGCCCTGCGTCGTCGGGCTCTGTGTGACGGGACCGGACAGTAGCACGGGCGCCAGAGCAGCGACGAAGGTGACGAAAGTCATCGACACGTGGCGCGCCCGCACCGCGACGACTCCGACCAGCCAGAGACCGAGGATGAGCCGCGCCATCGCGAAAAGGAGCCCGACGAGCCCGAGCTCCGCGACCCATCTGATGGAGTCGGTCTCGATCCACTCCGCGCCGGAGCCGAGGGAGATCCCGACCTGGCTGTGCACCCCCATGCCCTCCCCGATCCAGGAGGGGACGTAGGCCACGAATCCGAGCGTCTGGCCGACGATCCGGCGGACCACGTCCTCCTCCCCGGCTGCCGTGGCGAATCTGTCGAGGAACGAGCGGACGACGCCCGGGAAGGCGGCGCTGATCACCCATGCGGTCGCGCCCAGGAGGACGGCAAGGCCGAGCAGCGGCTTGACGACGGCCGCGCCCCGCGTCGCTGCGAGCTTCCACAGCCACGCGGCGAACACGACAGCGACCGCGACCACCGCGCCGCGCGCACCGGAGATCCCGACCGTGAGCACGACCAGGCAGATGCACGAGAGCCGGGCGACGGACGAGCGCATCGCAGCGCTGAGCACCGCCGCAGCGGCGAGCGTGAGGAAGAGCGTCATGCCGATCGGTGCACTGAACGTCCCCGTGACCCGCACCACGTCGCCGTTGACGAAGGAAGCGGCATCCTCGACGACCTCGCGGTTGATCCAGGACCGGGGCGGGCTCACGACCTGCACGACCGCGATCGCGGCCTGGAGGGGCACATAGAGGACGATCACCCGGAGCACGCTGGCGAGGGTGCGTTCCGAGCCGTACGCCCACAGGAGGCCGAGCATGAGCAGCGGAGCGAGGTAGCCCCGCAGTCCCGCGAGCGCGACGGCGGGGCTCGCGAGCGCCCCGATGACGTGCACGATGCCGAGCAGGCCGAGTGCGATGCCGATCGCCCAGAGGAGGCCGCTGCGTCGGGCGGCGCGCGCCGATGACAGCATCAGGACGGCGATGATCAGGACGACGACGACGTCGCGGAGGACGTAGAACAGCGCGTCCACCCCCGGCACCCACTTTCGGAGGGCCCCCTCCAGCACCCAGAGATGCACCGCGAGGACGGCTCCGCCGCGCGCGAGGCGCTCCCCGTCACCGCGCATGTCGTCCTCGCCGGGACTCCGTGTCGCCGATCCATGTCGTGACGAGGTCCGCGAGCTTCGCATGCCCGGAGTCGTTCGGGTGGAAGTGGTCGGCGAAGTAGTCGGACCAGGCCTTCAGGCCCGGCTGTGTGGCGACGAAGTGCGGCGCGACCTTCTCGGCCACCGCCGCGTACCGGGCCTGCCCCTCCGGCGCACCGGGGAAGAACCGGGCGTCGATGTGCGGCGGCCCGAGCACGAGGACCACGGCGCCGCGTTCCTCGAGCATGAGAACGAGCGCGCGGAGCGCGCGCTCGTAGTCATCGATCGACAGGAGGACGTCGCTCCCGGCGCACGCCATGAGGACGTTCTTCGTCCGCCAGCGCAGGGCGGACTCCACGCGCTCGAGCACATGCTTCCATCTGCGCCGGGAGAAGTACGCCCGCGGGTCCATCCACCCGCGCCGTCGGTAGCGGCGAGGGAGCAGGCGAAGCGCTGCGTCCCGCGGCCGCGGGATCGGCTCGGTGACGCCGTGGGCGATGACCGCGTACGCGACGTCCGCGGGCTCGGCCCGGAACCGCTCCGCGGAGTCCGCCACGGTGGAACCGCTGACGGAGTAGTCGAGCAGGCGGAGCCCCGTCCGTGCGGCGACGAGGTCGGCGTAGCGTCCGCCGCGCACGCCGAGACCCTCGACGATCGAGTCGCCGAAGATCGCGATCACGTCGCTCATGCGCTCCTCGCCCGGGAAGGGACTCACCCGAATCGGGCCGGTCGACTCCACCCTAGTGAGCGCCGCATCCCGACGACGACTGCTCGCCGCGGCGGAGGCTGCCGCCGAGCAGCCCGGCGAGCCTCGACGCGACGGTCGCGGGCGAGTAGTCCGTCCGGACACGACGTTCTGCACGCTCGACGATCGCCTGTGACAGCGGCGTGCGTCCCGCCTCCCAGAGCGCATCCGCGAGGCGGGCAGCGTCGTCGCCGTCGAGGACGACACCCGTCAGGGCGTCCTCGACGAGCTCGGGGATGCCGCCGGCGGCGGTGGTGACGACGGGCACTCCGCGCGCCATCGCCTCCATCAGGGCGACGGGGATGCCGTCGCCGTCGCGAACGGTGCCACGCTCTCCGTACATGCGAGGCAGGAGAAGGAAGGCGTCGGCGTCGTCAAGCGCCGAGAGCGCGTCGGCGTGAGGCAGTGCGCCGCGGAGAATCGTCGTGACGTTCCGACCCCCCGCATCACGCTGCCAGCGTTCGATCCGGTCGCGCACGGGCCCCTCGCCGACGATGGTCCAGGTCACCTGTCCGCGGCGAGATGCCATCTCGATCGCGCTCATCATCTCCTCGTAGCCCTTGCTCTCGATCAGGCGGGCGACCGTCACGACCCGCAGGCGGTCCGGAAGTGGCTGCAGGCGCGTTCGGCGAGGCGGCAGGTGCACGAGACAGGGGATCACCTCGCCGCCCGCCTCGGGATGGTCCGCACGGAGGGTGCGTCGCACCGCCTCGCTGGCGAACCGGAAAGCCGTGACCCGTCCGAGGAAGGCGCGATGGTCTTCTGACCGCCGAAGATCGGCATCGCCGGCATGGACCGTCACCACGACCGGCGTCGTGGGCGCGGCCGCGCGCACGGCGACCTCCGCCGTGTGCGCGAGGAAGTGGGCGTGCAGGACATGCTCCTCGCCCAGGCGCCGAAGGGCACGGGCCAGGCGAAGACCATGAGCGTCGACCGCCCAGCGCGAGAGCGCGGCGCGCAGCCCCCTTCTTCTTCGCAGTCGGGGCACCCGGAGCCGCCGGGGTCGTGCGACGGCGGCGAGGACGGCCCAGGGGAGCAGGCGGAGAAACCCCGCGGGCGGCGCGATGTGCTCGGCGGCACGCACGAGGTCTCTCGGCGGCCGGCGCAGGCTGTACGAGAGGACCCGCGCGCCCCGCTCCCGGAGAGCGAGGATCTCATTGCTGACGAACGTCTCCGAGTAGGACGGGTGGACGGCGCTCACCGTGACGATGACGGGGAGGGGCGTCCGCCGGTCGTCAGCGTCCGCCATGTCGGACTCGTACGCTCTCGGCGATCGAGAGCCAGCGCCCCGCCACCGCAGACCAGTCGAAGACACGCGGGGCGCTCTCCCGCGCGGCGGCGGCCGCGATCCGCCAGCGCTCGGGCTCGGCGATCTCCGCGATCGCCGACGCGAGTCGCTCCCCGTCGGGCGCCGGGACGATCACGACGGCGTCCTGTTCGACCAACGATGCCGCCGCGACGGCGTCGCTCGTGACCGCCGGCAGTCCATGGCACAGCGACTCTGCGAGGGAGATGCCGAAGTTCTCATCGTCGCTCGGGGCGAGGAAGACGTGCGATTCCCGATAGAGCTCCCGCTTCCCTGCAGGCCCCACATGGCCGAGGAAACGGACATGCTCTCGAACGCCGCGCCTCTCCGCGAGCTGTTCCAGCCTCCGCACGAGCCGCGGATCGCCCGTTCCCGCCAGGCACAACGAGGCGTCGGCCCCCCGCTCACGGCACACGGCGAGCGCGTCGATCATGAGGTCGACGCGCTTCTTCTCCGCGATCCGTCCCACGGACAGCAGATGCAGCTCCCCACGCTCGACGGGCGCGGCCGGCGCGTCGCCCTCCTGCGTCTCCACGCCGATGCCCGCGACCTCCACACGACGACCGGGGCGGGCGCGGACGAGGTCCGCGCGCTCGGCCGGGGAGCCCGTCACGAAGGCGGCCACTCCCGGGTCGACGAGCACGGAGGCGACGAGGTCGAACAGCGTCTTGCGTCGGGGCTTGCGTGCACGGTCGTACGCCGTCAGCGTCCCGTGCGGGGTCAGCAGCACCGGAACGCCGCACACCCGAGCGAGCACAGCGACCGCCGGCAGCCACCAGAGATAGTAGCCGTGGAGGATCACGACGTCCGCGGCCCGAAGGAGTCGCGCGAAATCGACGAGCGACAGCGTCATCGCACCGCGTCGGACGGCGAGACGCCGAGCCCGTCGGACCACGGTCCCCTGGAGGTCCGCCTCGTCGGCGTCGAGCACCGTCGCGCCCGATGTGCTCCTCATCTCGACGATGACGTCCGTGACACCCGTGGTGCGCCCGAGAGCGTGTCCGAGTTCGAGGGCGTTGCGCGGCGGTCCTCCGTCCGTCGCGGCGAGCGTGTTGATGACCTGGAGGATGCGGAGGGGGCGGCCGTCCGCGCGTCGTGCCTCCCCGGCGGCGTCTCGCCTCAGCTCCCGGGTCTTGAGGCCGATCTGCCAGTAGTACATCGACAGCGCGATCGCGTAGTCGATGCCCGCGCGGCCGTCGAGGAAGCCCCCTCGAGCCACCGCCGAATAGAGGAAGAACAGCACGGGCTTGCCGGGAACCGCGTCGAAGACCCGCCCTTTGAGCGTTCGACGACGAGCGACGTCGCGGCGGACGCGGTCGTTCTCGCGGAGGTGGGCCTCCCAGTCGGAGTAGCGGTTGTGGCGCTCGAACCAGGTGCGGACCGGGTCCGGGTCGTCGTGAAGGATGCGCGCGCGGAGCGAGACGACCCGCCCGGATGCGATGGGCTGGTAGTGCCCTTCGAGCTCCCCCATGCCGGGCGCGTCGAGATCGTCCACGACGGGGAAGCGCACCCGCGAACGGTGCACCAGCGCACGCTTGGTCACACGATGGCCGTGTCGGAGGATGCGACCGGCGAAGCGATAGGCGAGATCGATCTCGACGGCGGCGACGTCGACGGAGGAGAAGGGGAACGCGCGCAGCTCCTCAACGAACTCCGGCGTGGGGAACTCGTCGGCGTCCAGGAACAGCACCCAGTCGTGGCGTGTCCTCACGTTGTCGAGCTGCCACTGCTTCTTCTTCGGATAGCGGCCGTCCCACGTGAACGAGACGACGTCGACACCTCGCGACCGAGCGATCTCCGCCGTTCGATCCGACGAGTCGGAGTCGACGACGATGACCTCGTCGAAGTCGCCCAGCGCGTCCAGGCACTCTCCGATCCCGGATTCCTCGTTCTTCGTCTGCACGAGGACCGTGATGGGAAGGCGCCTCTCGCGGACATCGGCGCGAACGCGCATCACGACCCGTCCCGCCGGAAACGGAGACCGGTCCTTCTCGCGGGGTTGCCCGACCAGATCTCCCCGGCCGGCACATCCCCCCGGATGACGGTCATGGGCGCGGCCACGGCGGACCGCCCCACGTGGGCGCCGCCCAGCACCAGGCAGCGTGCGGAGAGCCAGGCGCCGTCGTCGATCCGTATGGCACGCGTGAGCAGGGCCATGTCGCGCCGGTGGGCATGGCTTCCCGTGGTGAGCATCGTCTCCTGCGAGATGACGACGTCGCTGCCGACGGACACGTCGTCCTGGTTGTGGAACCAGACGCCCTCGCCGATCCACGACCTGTCCCCGATGCGGAGCTTCCACGGGAACCTCACCCGCGTCCGGGGCCGGAACACGACGCCGCGACCGATCTCCGCCCCGAAGACGCGGAGGACCTGCGCACGCAGCCGCGAGCTGATCTGCCAGGGGTTGCTCACGAACAGCAGCTCGCACACCGACCAGGCGTAGACGACCCAGACCGGCCGGTCCCAGCTGGCCCGCTCGCCCGGCGCCCGCGAGAGATCGATCACTGACGTGTCTGCCACGGCGCCCTGCCTCTCGTGCATCGTTGTAATGTTCAGGCTATGCCACGTCCGCTGCGCCGCACGGTCGTGCTCGGCATGAACTATCCGCCCGAGTCGACCGGCATCTCGCCGTACACGGGCGGCCTCGCACGAGGGCTCGCGCGGCGGGGGATCACGACGCAGGTGCTGACGGCGCACCCCCACTATCCCGCATGGCGCATCGACGAGGGGTACGGCCAGTGGAAGCGCGCGGAGCGCTCCGAGGGGGTGGAGGTGCTCCGGCTGCGCCACTACGTCCCCGCACGACCCCGCGGCCTCGCCCGTCTGCTCTCCGAGGTCACCTTCGGGATCCGCCTGGCCACGACGCCATGGGGTTCCGCCGACGCCGTCGTCGCCGTCTCGCCCGCCCTCTTCGCGACGTGGATCGCGACCGCGCGGGCGCGTCTGACGCATCGCGACGCGCCCTTCGTCGTGTGGGTGCAGGATCTGTACGGCCAGGGGATGTCTCAGCTCGAGGGCGACGGACTCGCCGCGAGGATACTGCGCTCGGCGGAGCGGCGTCTCCTCAACGGCGCGGATCATGTCGTCGTCATCCACGACCGCTTCCGCGCCCGCGTCCGGGACGATCTGGGGGTCGACGATTCACGCATCTCCGTCGTCCGCAACTGGAGCCACGTCGACAGGACGCCGCCGACCGACCCGACGGGCACGCGGGCGCTGCTCGGCTGGGGGCCGCACGAGCGGATCGTCCTGCACGCGGGCAACATGGGGCTCAAGCAGGGACTCGACAACGTCGTCGCCGCCGCCAGAGCGGCTCACGAGCGGGGCTCCGCGGTCCGCTTCGTGCTTCTGGGCGACGGCAGCGAGCGGGAGCGCCTCCACCGGGAGGCGGCGGAGCTCCCGAGCCTGACGTTCACACCCGCGCTCGGCGACGACCTGTTCCTCGCCGCGCTCGGCGCGGCCGACGTGCTCCTCGTCAACGAGCGTCCCGGCGTGACGGACATGGCCGTCCCGAGCAAGCTCACGTCGTACTTCGCCGCCGGCCGGCCGGTGCTCGCCGCGACCGACGCCCACAGCATCACCGCCGACGAGGTCCGTGCCGCCGGGGCGGGCGTCGTCGTACCGGCGGACGAGCCGATCGCGCTCCTCGACGCGGCGCTCGCCCTGTGCCACGACGCGCCCGCCGCGCTCCGACTCGGAGCGAGCGGAAGGAGGTACTGCGAGACCGTCCTGGACGCCGAGCACGCCGTCGACCGCTTCGCCGAGCTGCTGTCCGACGTCGTCCGCCGTTCCCGTGCCGAGGGCCACCGGCAGCGCACCGTCGCCTGAGCCGATCCGCACACGGCCCCCGGCCGGATCCATGAGGGCCTGGCGGGCGAACCGGACTCCAGTATGCTGATGCCACCCCAGTCACGACGACGCCCCCGCGCCGCCTCCCTCCCCCGCAAAGGTTCCCCGTGACGCAGCAGCGTGCACTCATCACAGGCATCACCGGTCAGGACGGTTCCTATCTCGCCGAGCTGCTGCTGGCCAAGGGCTACGAGGTGCACGGCCTGATCCGCCGGGCCTCGACGTTCAACACCAGCCGCATCGACCACCTCTACGTCGATCCGCACGATCCGCGCGCACGCCTCTTCCTCCACTACGGAGACCTCTCCGACGGATCCCGCCTCGTCGCGCTCGTGTCGCAGATCGCTCCGCACGAGGTCTACAACCTCGCCGCGCAATCGCATGTGCGCGTGTCCTTCGAGGAGCCCGAGCACACCGCCGACATCACCGGCACGGGGACCACGCGCCTCCTGGAGGCCGTGAGGGTGGCGGGCGTCCCCGCGCGCTTCTACCAGGCCTCGTCCTCGGAGCTGTACGGCAGCACGACGCCCCCTCAGGACGAGAGCGCTCCCTTCCGTCCGCGTTCCCCCTACGCCGCCGCGAAGCTCTACTCGTACTGGATGACGCGGAACTATCGCGAGGCCTACGGGATGTTCGCCGTCAACGGCATCCTGTTCAATCACGAGTCGCCCCGCCGCGGCGAGACGTTCGTCACGCGCAAGATCACCCGGGCGGTCGCCGCCATCTCCGCGGGCCGTCAGGAGCATGTCTACCTCGGCAACCTCGAGGCGATCCGAGACTGGGGATACGCCGCCGAGTACGTCGAGGGGATGTGGCGGATGCTCCAGGTCGACGAGCCGGACGACTACGTGCTGGCGACGGGCGTCGGGCACTCGATCGCGGAGTTCCTCGGTGCGGCGTTCTCGCACGCCGGCCTCGACTGGCACGACCACGTGCGATTCGACGAGCGGTATCTCCGCCCGACGGAGGTCGACGTGCTCGTCGGCGACGCGTCCCGTGCCCGGGATCGGCTCGGATGGAGTCCCTCGGTGGAGGGACTCGAGCTCGCCCGGCTGATGGTGGACGCCGACATCGAGGCGCTCGGGCACGCCGGGCGCCCCTGGATCGACACGGTCCGCCTCTCGTCCTGGCCGGACGCCTCCGACGCACCCGCGCCCAGCGGGCCGTCCTCCGTCCCACGGCTCGACGACGAGAACCCCTTCGGCGAGACCGGGCAGCGCGTCGGCCGCCGTCGCGGCTGCGCGCAGGGGACAGCATGACGAGCGCTCCGGCCGACGCCTCCGACGGCGATCCGCTCGATCGCGAGGCGGCGTTCTACATCGCGGGCCACAGGGGGCTGGCCGGTTCCGCGCTGTGGCGAAGGCTCGAGGCCGCCGGCTTCCGACGTCTCGTGGGGAGGACGTCCGCGGAGCTCGACCTCCGCGATCGCGACGCCGTGTTCGCCTTCTTCCACGAGACGCGGCCACGCTACGTCGCGCTCGCCGCAGCCCGCGTGGGCGGGATCCTCGCCAACAGCACGGCCCCCGTCGACTTCCTCAGCGACAATCTCCGGATCCAGACGAACGTCATGGACGCCGCGCGCGCGACCCGCGTCGAGCGGCTCCTCTTCCTCGGCTCCTCGTGCATCTATCCTCGCCTCGCGACGCAGCCGATCCGGGAGGACGCCCTTCTCACCGGCCCGCTCGAGCCGACCAACGACGCCTACGCGATCGCGAAGATCGCCGGCATCCTGCAGGTCCAGGCCGTGCGCCGCCAGGACGGTCTCCCCTGGATCTCCGCCATGCCGACGAACCTCTACGGCCCGGGCGACAACTTCTCGCCCACGCGGTCGCACGTGCTGCCCGCCCTCATCCGCCGCTACGACGAGGCGGTCCGCGACGGACGGGAGTCCGTGCGGAACTGGGGCACCGGCGCGCCTCGACGCGAGTTCCTCCACGTCGACGACATGGCCGATGCCTGCCTTCATCTGCTCGAGCACTACGACGGCCCGTCGCAGGTCAACGTCGGCACGGGAGTCGACGCCACCGTCGAGGAGATCGCCGGGCTCGTCGCCGAGCTCGTCGGCTACACGGGCCGGACGGAGTGGGACACGGCCAAGCCCGACGGCACGCCTCAGAAACGGCTGGACGTCTCCCTGCTCTCGTCGACCGGCTGGTCGCCGCGCATCGGCTTCCGCGAGGGGCTGGCGAGCACGATCCGGTGGTATCGGGAGCACGTCGGCGACGTCCGGCGGTGACGCTCGGATGACGCCGCACAGCTTCGGCCGGTCGGATGGGCGCGGACGACGCGCCCGTCCGTGCCTGCGGGAGCGGCCGCGCGACTCGTGGCGGACGTCGGATCCCGGGCGCGCCTTCCGCGTCGTCCTCCTCGGCGTCCTCGCCGTCCTCGTCCTCGCCGGCGCATGGGTCGGGGTGAGAGGCGCGCTCGCCTCCGCGCATCTCGCGGAGGCCCAGCGACTCGCCGGCGAACTGCAGGAGACCGTGCTCGCGGGCGACGAGGCGTCCGCCGGGTCCCTCGACGCCCTCGCCGCCGAGACCTCCGCCGCCCACGCCCTCACGGACGATCCCGTCTGGCGGGCGGTGCAGGTCCTCCCCTGGGCGGGGCCGCCGATGCGCGCCGCCTCGACGATCGCCTCGGCTCTGGACGACGTCGTCTCCCGGACCGCTCTCCCCCTCGCCGACGAGGCGGTCGACGCGCTCGAGGAGCTGAGACCGCAGGACGGCCGGATCGATCCCCAAGCGGTCGCCTCGCTCGCCGAGCCGTCCGCCCGGGCGGCGTCGGCCGCCCGCGCCGCGGCTCGCGAGGTCGACGCCATCGACTCCTCTCCCCTCACGGGATCCCTCGCCGGCACCGTCGAGCAGGTGTCGGCGGCGCTCGACGGTGTCGCCGACCTCAGCGAGGGACTCGCCAACGCCGGGGACCTGCTCCCTCCGATGCTCGGCGCAGAGGGCGAGCGCGACTATCTCGTGGTGTTCCAGAACAACGCCGAGTGGCGCTCTCTCGGAGGCATCGCCGGGTCCCTTCTGCTGCTGCACACGGACGACGGTCGGGTGTCCCTCACGGGGCAGGACGCCGCGAGCAGCATGACGAGCTACGACGACAGCGTGCTGCCCCTCGACGCGGAGGTGACGAGCGTCTACGACGACCGGCCCGGCAGATACGTCCACAACACGACGCAGGTCGCCGACTTCGGGGTCGGCGCCCCGCTCGCGAGCGAGTTCTGGTCGCGCGAGCACGGGCAGGTGCCCGACGGCGTCCTGTCGCTCGACCCCGTGGCCCTCTCGTACCTGCTCACCGCGACCGGACCCGTGACGCTCCCCACCGGCGACGTCCTGACGAGCGACAACGCCGTTCCCCTTCTCCTGAACGAGGTCTACTCCCGCTACCCCGACCCGGTGCTCCAGGACGCGTTCTTCCAAGCGTCCGCCGCGGCGGTCTTCGACAGACTGCTCGGAGGAGACGTCCCCACGGCGTCGCTCGTGCAGGCGCTCGCGCAGGCGGGCGCCGAGCATCGCGTCCTGGTCTGGAGCGCGGATCCCGAGGAGCAGGCGATCCTCGACGGCTCGACGCTCCAGGGAGGCCTTCCCGAGAGCGACGACGACACGACCTCGTTCGGGGTCTTCCTCAACGACGGCACGGGCTCGAAGCTCGACTACTACATGTCCTCCGGTGCGGAGGCGCAGTGGTGCACGTGGGTGCCCGGGGGCCGTTCGTCGGCCTCCCTGGTCGTCGAGCTCCGCAGCGACGTCCCCGCCGACGTCATGTCGCTCGCCCCTCACGTCCTCGGGATCGACGAGGAGGGGAGGACGACGGCGGGCACCCCGCCCGGCGTCGTCCGGACCGTCGCGTACATCTATCTCCCCGAGGACGCCACGCTCGACGGGCTGGACACGACGGCCGGGACGGCCCGGGAGGTGGGCATCCACGACCGGCGCCGGGTCGTCGTCTGGGAGTCCGACACGACGCCGGGGGCGACGGCGACGCTCTCCCTCGTCGCGAGGACGTCCGGCACCGGCCCGTCACTGGACGTCCGGACGACCCCCTCGCTCCACGACCTCGGGGACCCGTCCGCTGGCGCCGGGTGCCAGAGTGTGCAATAGTGCGGTTGACAGCGCGACCGAATCCTCGGCCGGCCCATCCCTTCCCTGATCTTCCGGCAACACCGTCGGCGGAGGCGAACCGATCATGAGGACGAGAACCATGAAGCGACGTGCATCGCTCATCGCCGCGTTCGCCGTGGCCGCGGCACTCACGTTCGCGGCTCCTCTCGCGGCGAACGCCTACACCCCGTCCGGACCCGACGGCGGATCGACCGACGTGACCCCCGGAGAGCCCACGACGATCGGATTCGACGGGTTCTCGCCCAACGAGGACGTCACGTTCGCGCTCACGGGCGAGAACGCCTCCGGCGCGACGCTCGCGACGATCGTCCGCGCGCAGATCGAGACGACCTCGACGACGAAGCAGGCGGACGCCGAGGGATCGACGACGGTCACCGTGACCCTCCCCTCCGATGCGTTCGGCACGTACTCCCTCACCGCCACGGGCGAGACGAGCGGAGCGGCCGCGAGCACGACGCTCGACACCGGCGTGTCCGCCCCCGAAGACGACTCCGACGGCGACAGCCTCAGCCCGACCGGCACGGACATGAGCTCGATCGGGCTCTGGGTCGGCGGCGGCGCTCTGGTGCTCGGCGGCGGCGCGGTCATCGCGGCGGTGGCGCTGCGCCGTCAGCGCCACGACGGCTGACGGACGTCGCGAAGAGGGGCCGGCGCGGCGGCGCCGGCCCCTCTTCGCGTCTCAGCGGCGGTAGCTCGCGCTGACGAGGATCGGCAGGTGGTCGCTCCTGCCCTGCGGCAGGGTCGTGACGTCGTCGATCGTGAGGCCCGCGGACGTCGCGAAGTCGTAGTGCCCCTTGAAGAAGCGGTACCGGGTGTACGTTCGCGCGTCGCTGAGCGTGAGGTCGTAGCCCTCCCCGCGCACGCGCTCGTGCAGGCGCTCCTTGAAGACGGGGTAGTTGTAGTCCCCCACCATGAGCGTCGGGAGACCCGGCCCCAGCCGCTGCAGCGCCCCGAGCGCCGAGCGGATCTGCTGGCGCCGCAAGGAGTTCAGCGCCGTCAGGGGCGCCGCGTGGAACGATGCGAGCACGACCTCGCGGCCGGCGTCGATGTCGAGCATCCGCACGCCGAGGAGCCGCTCGTGCGCCGGCCTCAGCAGGATATCGTGCAGCGATCGCTTGAGCGACAGGACGACGACCTCGCCGAGCCGGAACATGTTCTCGCGGTAGTAGAGCGCGAGCCCCAGGCGGTTGCGCTCGGTCGCCTGCGCGAGCTTCAGCCCCGCGATGTGCGGAGGCAGGGCCGTGGTGTCGGCCTCCTGTACGCACAGCACGTTCGCCTCCCACCGCTCCACGAGCTGCTCCAGCTCGGCAGCCGCGGCGTGCTTGCGCAGGTTGTACGAGATGACCCTCATCGTCACAACCGTACGCCTCGCGCATGGGCCGATCGTCCGAGAGGGCTATGGAAGCGCCGGAAACCCGCGACACGCCCGGGATAGAATATTCGTATGGCGACGGAGAACATCGGCTGGGCGTCGCGCCCGGTCATCTCGACACGGTCGCGGTCGATCTGGCGGTGGCAGCTCGTGCTCGCCTTCAGCGCCGTCGCGATCGCCGCGGTCGTCGCGCTCCTCATTCCCGATCTCTTCACGAGCCCGCCGTACGTCTCCGGCATGCTCCTGCTCATCGCGGTCACCCTCGTCGCGATGGCGCTCCCCTGGGAGCGCCTCCCCAAGGGGCTCATCCTCATCGTCCCCTTCGCCGACATCCTCGCCATCGGCTCGATGGCCTCGGCCAGCGACAACCGCCTCGGCTTCCTCTGGGTGTTCCCGATCGCGTGGATCGCGACGTACTACGCCTACCCGTGGCTCGCCCTCGGGATCGGCACGGTCACGGCGACGCTCCTCGTCAGCAGCATCGCCTCGGGGTTCACGGCCGCCAGCACCCTGCGCCTGCTCGTCATCGTCATCTGCCTGGGATTCATCGGCACGACCATCATGATCGGCTCCGACCGGGCACGCGCCTCGTCGCGCCTCCTGCGACGGCAGTCGGAGCACCTCCAGAGGACGATCGGCCGGCTCCGGATGCAGGAGCAGCGCGGCACGGCGATGCTCGACGCCCTCCGGAGCGCCGTCGCCCAGATCGACGACCGGGGCCGCGTCCGGGCGACGAACAGCGCCTATCGCCGGCTGTACGGTCTCGACGGCCTGCCTCAGGGCCATCCGAGCCGCTCGGTGGAGTACGCCGCGCGACGGGGCGACCCCCTCGCCCCCGATCAGATGACCGTGGCGCGCGCGGCACGCGGGGAGACCTTCGAGTCCGAGCGCGTCTGGCTCTTCGACCCGAACGGCGAATGGCGCGCCCTGAGCATGTCGGTGCAGCGGATCCACGAGGACGGGCACTCCGACATGATGATCGTCGCGGACGACGTCACCGAGCAGGAGAACGCCGCCCTCGAGCGACACTCCCTGGCACGCATCGTCACGCACGAGCTGCGCAATCCCCTCACCGCGATCGTGGGCCACTCCGACCTCCTGCTCGAGCGGGACGACCTGCTCCCCGAGGTGCGCGATCAGACCCAGGTGATCCAGCGAGCGGCCGAGCGGATGCAGCAGATGGTCGCGGGCATCCTCGAGGAGCGTGCGATGCCCTCGGACGACTGCGACGCCGTGCTCGATCTGCGCTCCGTGATCGACGCGTCCGTGGAGGCGTTCGGCGCGGCGGCTGCGATCGCGGGCGTGGACCTCGCGCAGCACGTCGAAGGGCCGCTGCCGCTCGTCGGCGACACCTTCCGGCTCCGCCAGGTCGTGGACAACATCGTGAGCAACGCGATCAAGTACACGCCACGCGGCGGCCGGGTCACGATCGAGGCGAGGGCCGACGACGACGGGGTCCTCCTCACGGTGTCCGACACGGGCATCGGGATCGCGCAGGCGGATCTCCCGCGGATCTTCGACAAGTATTTCCGCGCGGAGTCGGCGCGCGCGAACGCGCTCCCCGGGAGCGGGCTCGGACTGGGCATCGCCCGCGACATCGTCACGGAGCACGGAGGCTCGCTCGGCATCTCCAGCGATCTCGGGCACGGAACCCGTGTCGACGTGAGGCTGAACGCGAGACGAGGGACGGACGTCTCCCTGCTCGCCTCGGACGCAGCGTGAACGCCGCAGGCCAGAACGTCTCGTACCTCGCGCTGACGACGCTCGCCTCCGTCGTGATGATCGGTCTCGGCTTCCTTCCGCGGCCGTCCCTGCCGACCGGGCTGTGGTCGTTCGCCTTCTCCCTCGCCATGATCTCCTCGTACCTCTCGATCGGCGCCGCCACGATCGGAGCGGACGTCCTGCAGGCCCTCGGCGCCGGTCTCTTCCTCGCGGCCAATGCCTTCCTCTGGCTGGGTCTGCGCGTGCGGCGAGGGACGGGGCGCGCGCACTGGATGCTCGCCGTCGGCTATCTCGTCGGCTCGCCGCTCGCGCTCCTCGCGACAGCGGGGTCTCCCGCCTATGCCTGGACGTTCCGCATCGACTTCTCGGTGTCGGCGGTGTTCGCCGTCCTCATCATGATCGAGCTCATCCGGCTCGCCGCGCCGAGGCGCGAGGAGGTCTACCCCCTCCTGCTGACCGCCGGGGCGTTCGTCCCCGTCGCCGTGTTCGTGATCGTCGACGGGATCAGCCAGGTCCTCTCCGGACGACCGTGGGCGGACGAGCTCACGGGGGTGCGGGGAGTGAACACCGTGGCGGTCGGGGTGTACGTCATGTCCGCCCTCATCACCCTTCTCCTTCTCACGCGACAGGCACCGCCGGAGGCGCCAACGGGCGCATCCGACGTCTTCGCGCGGGTCGCCTCCGTCCGGCTGCGCCGGGCCGAGGCCGTCGACGACGGCTGGTGGTCCCTCATCGAGGTGCGGCTCGACGATCCGGATGCGCTGCGCGAGGCGTTCGGCACGTCGAACCTCGAACGGGTGGCCGCGGGATTCCATGAGGCGGTCATGGCGTCGCTTCCGCCCGACGCCGATGTGCGCGACCATGAGGGCACGCGCATCGTCGCTCTGATCCATCGCCCTGACGAGCCGCTCCGCCGCCTGCTCGCCGAGATCCTCGAGCGGGTCTCGCGACCCGACGCCGACGATCACGTCCCGTTCCTGCCCTCGGCGAGCATCGGCTGGGCTTCCGTCGACGCCGTCGGCTATCGTCTCGACGCTCTCGAGGCCGCCGCGCGCGACGCCGTCGAGGAGGCGACGGAGGCGGGAGGGGACAGGTGGGAGCGCGCCCGCTCCGCCCCGCGCCCGGTCGTCTAGAGTGTCGGGAGTGGGCCGTCGCATCGCCGTTCATCGGCCACGGTTCGAGCGCTTGCCGACGTGGATGACGGTCGTGGCCGCCGGCGCGGCACTGGCGCTCGTGATCGCCCTCATCGCGTGGGGGGCGACCTCGTCCGTGTCGACGTTCTACACGATCATGACGACGCCGCCTGCCGTGGGCACCTCGTTCATCGCGCCCGACATCTCCAAGGCGCACCGCTCCCTCGACGACGACTCGCTCGACGACGACCAGCGGCATGCCACGGCGTACCTGGCGGCGCAGCCCGCGACGTACTGGCTCACCCCCGAGCAGGATCCGGTCGGGCAGGCCGGCGACACGGTGGGCGCGCTCGCCGCGCAGGCGCGGGAGGAGGGCGCCGCGTTCGCGGTCGCCGTCTACGGCCTGCCCGGGCGCGACTGCGGGAACCACTCCGCGGGAGGCCTGTCGGAGGCCGGGTACCGCACGTGGGTGGAGGAGATCGGCCTCGCCCTGAGGAACGCGCAGGATGTGCAGAAGGTCGTGATCCTCGAGCCGGACAGCCTCGCCCTGGCCCCCGAATGCGGCAACCTCGACGAGAGGACGGTCCAGCTGCGCGAGGCGGTCTCGGCGCTGCAGGCCCCCGGCGCGTGGATCTATCTCGACGGCGGGCACAGCGGGTGGCTCGATGCGCAGCAGATGGCCGGGCTGATCTCGGCGATCGACGTGGCGGGCTCGGTGCGCGGCTTCGCGACGAACGTCTCGAACTACCGTTCGGTGGCGGACGAGTTCGCCTACGCCCACGAGGTCGCGTCGTATCTCGACGGGATGCACGCCATCGTCGACACCTCCCGCAGCGGCGCGGCGACCGCGGGCGAGGAGTGGTGCAATCCTCCCGCCCAGACGGTCGGCGAGCCGAGCGGGACCCGCGGCGACGAGGTCGTCGACGCCAACCTCTGGATCAAGCCCCCCGGCGAGAGCGACGGACCGTGCAACGGCGGGCCGGCGGCCGGCGTGTGGTGGCCGGATGCAGCGGTCTCCCTGACGGACGGCGTACGGTGACCGTTAGCATGAACCGGAACCGCTGACCGCGACCCCCTGGAGCCTCCATGAGCGACCCCGGCGCCCCGATGAAGACAGCCGTCATCGTCGAGGACGACCCCGACGTCCGCCATCTGCTGGTGGACGTGCTCGAAGCCGCGGGCTTCTCGACGGTGTCCGCCGGCAACGGCATCGACGGGGTGCGCGCGGTGCTGACGTACCAGCCCCTCATCACGACGCTCGACGTGAACATGCCGGGCATCGACGGCTTCGAGGCCGCGCGGCGGATCCGCGCGGGCAGCGACACCTACATCATCATGCTCACGGCGCTCGAGGACGAGGCCGACGTCGTGCTCGGCCTCAGCGCCGGCGCCGACGAGTACCTGAACAAGCCGTTCCGGCCGCGAGAGCTCCGCGCCCGCATCGACGCGCTGCTGCGCCGCCCGCGCGCGGCGGCCGCGACGTCCGCACCGCGACAGGCCGCGACGGGGCCGTCCTTCCCCGGCGCCCGGCCGACGACCACTGCCATCCCGGTGACGCGCGGCGAACCGGCCGCGATGCCGACGTATCCGGTTCCCGGCGTCGCGCCGCCCGCGCGGACCGAGGAGCCGCGGCGCCCGGCGTTCGACGAGCCCTCGGCGCCCGCGCCGGGGGATCCGATCGTCGTCGAGGCGGACGCCGGGCCGTACGAGCCCTCGCCGTCCGCCGCCGCCGGCCCCCACTCCGCCCTCGGGCCGCACACGCTCGTGCACCGCGACCTCTACGTCGACCCGGAGAGCCGTATCGCGGTGATCGGCTCGAGTGAGCTCGAGCTCACCCGGACGGAGTTCGACCTGCTCTCGACGCTCATGGAGTCGAAGCGGCGCGTGCGCAGCAAGGCGGATCTGACGCTCGTGCTCCGCGGCGAATCGTATGTGACGAGCTACTTCGTCGGCGAGGCCGACAAGCGCGCGATCGAGGCCCATATGACGAACCTGCGCCGCAAGCTGGGCGACAGCCCCGTCACCCCGCGGTACATCGAGACGGTGCGCGGCGTCGGCTACCGTCTCACCTCGGACCTGTCGCAGGCGTACTGAGCGGGGCGCCGTCCGTCGCACCGCGCCGGAGGCGCTTCAGACCCGGTAGCCCTGCTGACGGCGAAGGAGCTTGAACGCCATCGAGACGGTCTGCGTGACCGTGACGACGCCCAGGACGGGCCATCCGACCCACAGGATGGACGACTGCACGACGGCGCCGAGCATCGTCCAGATGACGGCGACGGCGACGAGGACGACGCCGAGCAGCGCGAAGGGGAGCCAGTAGGTGCCGCCCCCGCCCTTCTCCGCGCGCGCCTGCATGGCCCAGTTGTCGACCTTCTTCCGGGAGAGGAAGCGCGTCCACGAACGGAGGAAGTGGCTGAGCCGCACCCACATGAACAGCTCCGCGGGCACGATGAGACCCGCGAACAGATAGTCCCTCCTCGTGCGCGAGGCCATCGTGTGCGCGATGCGCAGGTTGAGCGCGGTCGCCACGACCGGCGGGATGAGCCACCACGGCGAGAACACGAACGCGCTGATCGAGAGGGAGCCGGCGAGGAGGAGCAGGAACGCGATGCGGACGAAGAGGTTCGTGAGCATGCTGACGTTCTCGAACCATCGCAGACGCAGGTTCGGGTGGAAGGGGTGGCCCTTCGTGTCGCCGCGCTGGCCCGGCCACATGAGCTCGATGGCTCCGTACGTCCACTTCACCTGCTGGGCGTCGTAGGCCCGCAGGGTCGTCATGCCGCCCACGTCGGCGCGGGCGAAGGGGCTGATCTTCGTGAGGTAGCCCGCGCTCTTGATCTGCAGCGAGAGGAGGGAGTCCTCGACCTCGCTGTCGCGCACCCACGGCGTCGACTGGTGGTTGGCCTTCATGACGTCTCGGAGCGCCGCCGTGGAGAAGATCGAGAACTGGCCGCCGAGCACCGCCATGTTGCGGCCTCGCAGGAGGTTCTGCATGTTGAAGGCCGCGAACTGCGTGCGCTGCCCCGCGATGAGGAACTTCGCGATCGCGCCCGAGACGGGACGGGCGTCGATCGAGTAGATCGCGGAGATGCCCCCGATGCGGGAGTCGGACACCGCCTCGTTCTCGAGATGCTCGACGGCGTGCTCGTCGGCGACGGTGTCGCCGTCGACGCCGAGCAGGTAGTCGTACCCCTCCACGAGCGAATAGCCGTAGTTGAGGGCGCCGACCTTCTTGTCGGGGTTCTTCCCGATGTCGTGGACGAACACCTCGGTGAACTGGTCGCCGAGCTCGGTCGAGACCTCGTGCGGCCCGGCGAACCGCGATGCGACGCGGACCGTGCCGTCCGAGGAGTTGTTGACGACGACATGGATGACGTCGGGCACGCGGGTCTGCGAGAGAAGGGACTCGACGACGGCGCCGATCGACTCCTCCTCGTTGTACGCGGGGATGACGCATCCGATCGTGGACCGGTGACCGGGGACGTCCTCCAGCACCGAGGAGAAGTCCTCCGCGAAGCCGGCGGCCTCGATCTCCGCCGGGCCCGAGAAGGGGATGATCTCGGGGAGCGGGAGCGGAGCGTTGTCCGAGGGGGTCACGATGGTTCCTGTCGTTCGTGGATGTGTCGTCGACTCGAGTCTGCCGCGGCGGTCTTCGCCCACGCCCCGGTCCGGGTCAAGCGCTCCTCAAGGTCCGCGCAAGACCCGGGCCCGGTCAGCCGTCCGACGCATCGGGGAAGATCCGGATCGGCAGGGTCTGGTAGACCGTCTGCTGCTGGAACGAGTCGTCGTCGGACGCGGCGCCCTCGGCGGAGAGCGTGAGCGCGAACTCCAGGGTGATGCCCGTCGTGCCGGCCGGCAGCTGCGAGACGATCGTCTCGGGAACGAGCAGCCCGCCCTGGTAGCTGTTCAGCAGCAGCCCCCGGTCCGAGCGCAGCGTGTCGGCCGGCACCAGCGTGCGCGGGTCCACCGTGAGCTGGAAGGATCCGGCGGACCGGTCGGGGCTCAGGGTCGACGTGATCGACACCTGCGAGAGGTACACGCGCCGTTTGTCCGCGAGCACCGACTTCTCGGCGACGCGGTAGTCGTAGACGTTGACCGCGAAGCCGAAGGCCTTGTCGGCGGAGGCCGTCCACTCCTCCGTGCGCTTCGGGTCGGCGGCCCACACGTCGATGCGGACCTCGAGATCGTCGGCGACGTCGCTCGTGAGCGAGACCGATCCGTCGTCGGTGAACGCCGACTCCAGCGGCGCTCCCGTGCCGGCCGAGGAGGGCGCAGGCGACCGCTCGACGGCCGCCTGCGCCTCGATCGCGGACAGCACCTGCGTGCAGCCGGCCGTGAGAGAGGCCGTCGCCAGGAGCGTGGCGACGGCGGCGGAGCGGATCAGGGCTCGGCGGATGGATGCGCTCATGATGACCGTTCTCTCGATCGCGATCGTGCGGGGGCGTCCGCACGTCTCCGCGGGGGGACGGAGACGTGCGGACGCCGTGATCGCCGCTGCTGCGCACCGGGGTGTCCGCGAAGCGGCGCGATGCGCTCGGATCCGCACCGTCGTGCCCCTCCGCAGAGGGTCACGGACACATGCAAGCACCTTCTGCGGTCGCGCGAGGCCGTCTGCGAATCTCTCGCGCCTTTGTGGGCGGAGTCTTGAGCCGACGTTGAGGTTCACACGCCGACCCCCTCGTCTTCAACGTTGAAGTGGCCGTATCATCGGTCCCATGAGAACGGCGGCGCGGAGGTGCGATGCCCCTCTTCGAGAGTGAGCGGAGCCCGCGAGGACGACTGCGGGTGTTCGTCCGCGCCCAGCTCCCGTTCCTCATCGGGATGCTCTTCGTCCTCGCCATCACGTGGATCGCCTTCCCCGATCGCATCGTGGCCGCCCCGCTGTGGGCGGCGGTGACGCTCGTCGGCGTCGCATCGCTCGCGTCGGTCGCCGTCCCGTGGGAGCGCATCGGCGGCGAATGGCTGGTGCTCGTCGCCGTCGCGGACATCGTCGCCGTGGCGATCATGCGCTCCGTGCTCTTCCCCGCGCTGCCGGCCGTCGGCATGCTCGTCATCTTCCCCGTGCTCTGGCTCGCCTACGGGTTCTCACGCCCCGCGATGGTCCTCGCCGTCGCCGGCACCGTCTTCGTGACCTCCTACCACTTCGTCCTCGAGGGGGTCTGGCCGGCCGACTCCACCGAATGGGCGAACGTGATCGCGTTCCCGGCGCTCATCCTCGCCGTCTCCATCGTCGTCAGCATCGCCGCCTCCCATCTCCGTGGCAGCCAGGCCCGGCTGCTCGAGTCGTACCGGCTGCAGGAGGAGGCGCTCGTCCGCGCGCGCAACAGCGAGGCGCTCATCCAGAGCATCCTCGACACCGTCGACGCGGGCGTGGCGTTCTACGACCGCGAGAACCGCCCCGCCGTCTCCAACCGGATCGCCGCGAGCGTCGCGAGCACGGTCGGCTTCGACCTCGGCGCCCCGCCGTTCGCGGGCGAGAACGCGTTCGAGGCCGACCGCACGACCGCCATCCCGCCCGAGCAGCAGTTCCTGCCGCGCGCATTGCGGGGCGAGGCGCTCGACGAGCACCTCGAGTGGATAGGACCGCCCGACGACCAGCATGCGATCGTCGTGTCGTCACGGCCCGTGCTCCGCGACGACGGACAGGTCATCGGCACCGTCGTGGTCACGTACGACGTGACCGAGCTCGCCGACGCGCTGTCGCTGCGAGAGCAGTTCCTGTCGACCATCTCCCATGAGCTGCGCACGCCGCTGACGAGCATCATGGGGTATCTCGACCTGCTCCAGGACGACGCCGACCTGCTTCCGGCCCACAGTGTGCGGTATCTCGGGGGCCTCGGGAACGGCGCGCGATCCCTCGACCAGCGGATCCGCGAG